>NZ_JAMOKJ010000012.1:0-117674 GCF_023656595.1 Coprococcus intestinalis
ATTATTACACTGAAAGGTGTGTTACATGTTAAGTTGATTGAACCGCCGTGTACCGAACGGTACGCACGGTGGTGTGAGAGGTCGAAAATTCCTCATCAAGAGGAATTTTCTCCTACTCGATTATCATTTGGGAGTGAAAAATAATGACACATCAGTCTTTAAAATGTCATAAAGCGGCGATTCTTTTGGGCGGTCATTCATCGAGAATGGGCGGACAGCCAAAGTTTCTGCTGAAGGATGGAAAAGGCCAATCTTATCTGAAAAGGCAGATCAAGGCATTGGAGAAAGCAGATAGGATTTATCTGTCAGCAGCCGATGCGGCGCAGTTGGCGCTTATTCAAAATGTATACAAAGATAAGGATTGTTATGGGCTTATAGACGTTGTCAAAGACTGCGGCCCCTTAGGCGGCCTATACACGGTCTTGCAGCAGTTAAAGGATGAAGATGAATGGATTTTTGTGACAGCCTGCGATGTCCCGGAATTGACAGAAAGTATGGTCGGCAGCCTGATTCAGATGTCTGCGGATGCGTATGAACAGGGATATGACTGTATGGTCTATCAGGACAGTCGTGGACGAATCCACCCTTTATGTGGTCTGTATCGACCGTCGCTTTTGCCGGTAATTCAGCAAATGCTGCGGTATAAAGATTATAAAATGATGCATTTGCTGATTCGAAGCCGCTGTTTGATTGTGTCATCGGCAGAGATGGGGATCCCAGATACATGTTTTGTCAATATCAATACGCCGGAAGCGTATGAACGGTGGAAAAATACATCTTTGAACATGCCGAAAGAACAGAAAATATTATGCATCTGCGGTATCAAAAATTCCGGCAAGACCACCTATATTGAAAAACTGCTCAAAGAAATAAAATCCCATGGCAAAAGTGCGGCAGTGATCAAACATGACGGTCACGATTTTGAAGGGGACAGACCGGGAACAGATACCTACCGATATCACCAAGCCGGCGCTGCGGCGACAGCGATTTTTTCGAAGAACAGATATATGATCAATGCAGATGAAGAAATCGATTTGCAGCAGCTGATCAACGGATTTTCAGATGTAGATGTTATTCTTGTGGAAGGTATGAAGCAGAGTGAATTGCCGAAGATAGAAATCGTCAGAGAGAAAATATCCCGTACATTATCCTGCTGCGGGAAGAACTTGATTGCTGTTGTGACAGATTGTGAAGCGGATTTTGACGGAATAGAAAAATGGCCATTAGAGGATTGCAGCCGTTGTTTGAACTATTTGCTTCAAGGCGAATTGAGGTACTGATAAAAAGATGAGTTATTGACATATGCCGATAACTGTGATATAAATGACATATGCCATTTATATCGAACAGTTGATGAACATGAAATGGCAATAGGGATTGCGCGCATCCGTATTGCCGTTGATTTAAGAAAGAGGATGAAGAGATGCCGAGACCAAGAAAGTGCAGAAAAGTATGCTGTCTTCCGAAGGTATCCGAATTTATGCCTTCCGGAGGGGCGTCAGATGAGGCATGCGTTGTGATGACGGTGGATGAATATGAGACGATCCGTCTCATAGATAAAGAGAATTTTTCACAGGAAGAGTGCGGAAAATATATGCATATTGCCAGAACAACGGTGCAGCAGATTTATGACAGTGCCAGAAAGAAGCTGGCGGAAGTTGTCGTAGACGGCAAGATGCTCAGGATTGAAGGCGGAGACTATCGATTATGTGATGGCGCAGAAACAACTTGCGGGTGCGGCGGATGTCCGAAACATCGATGCCGAGCTCAGGTATGGAACAAGGATAAGGGGGATCATTAAAATGAAGATTGCAGTAACATACAATAATGGAGAGATTTTTCAGCATTTTGGTCATACAGAACAGTTTAAGCTGTATGATATAGAGAATGGAAAGGTTGTTGCTTCAGAAGTTGTAGGAACAAACGGCAGCGGCCATGGTGCTTTGGCAGGATTCCTGGCAGAACATCAGGTACAGGTACTGATCTGCGGCGGTATCGGAGGCGGAGCTCAGAATGCCCTGGCTCAGGCAGGTATCAAGTTGTTTGGCGGATGCAGCGGCAATGCAGATCAGGCCGTTGAAGCACTTCTGGAAGGTCAGTTGAATTATGATGCAGATGTGAAATGCAGCCATCATGATCATGAACATGGTGAGGGTGGTCACCAGTGCGGCAATCACGGATGCGGCAGTCATTCATGCCATTAATTGTATTCAGCCATTATCGAGCCATTATTCAGCGGTTAAAAGTAAGATAACAATTACAGAATAAAACATGTCTAAAAAGCGTACACATCAATAAATGTGTACGCTTTTTAGACGTATAGGTTAAAAACGCATAAATACAGGAAGCAAATTCTGTTTAAATTGGATAGTTTAACAATAAATGTACAAAAAATAGACATAATCGAAAAAAAAACGTTATTTTACAGTTATAGATGTATTTTGGCTAAAACAATTATTTGGCTTAAAGCAACTGTTTCGGAGAAAAATAAATCACACAGGAAACAATTGGCATGGTAATTGCTCATTATATAGGCAGGATAAAAAAATACTTCATATAACTTAAGGAGGAAGTGAGTAAAATGGCTAAGACTCAGATTACAACAGCAGCAGAGGCTGCATCTCTGGTAAAAGACGGTATGACAGTGATGGTTGGTGGATTCATGGCCAATGGTACACCGGAGCCGATTATTGATGAGCTTGTAAAAAGTAATGTAAAGGATTTGACAATTATCTGTAATGATGCAGGTTTTGGCAGAAAGAAAGACAAAGAAACCGGAGAATGGAAAGGAAAAGCAAGAGGTGTCGGCAAGCTTGTGGAAAATGGACAGGTAAAGAAACTGATCGCTTCGCATGTTGGATTGAATCCTGAATTCGGTGCAAAATATTTTGAAGGTGAGATTGATCTTGAACTTGTTCCGCAGGGAACCCTGGCAGAAAGAATCAGATGCGGTGGATCGGGACTTGGCGGTTTTTACACACCGACGGGCGTTGGTACAGAAGTCGCTGAAGGAAAAGAAATAAAGACAATTGATGGTGTAGATTATATTCTGGAGTTGCCGTTACATGCAGACATTGCATTGATCGGCGGCCATAAGGCAGATGCATCCGGCAACTTACGTTATATCGGCTCAGAACGCAACTTCAATCCGATGATGGCAATGGCAGCGGATACGGTTGTGGCTGGTGTATCCGAAATTGTGGAAGCGGGTCAGATTGGTGCGGATTATGTTGAAACACCTGGAATTTTTGTGGATTATCTTGTAGGAGGTGCAGAATAATGGGAGATATTAAGAATTTTATTGCAGCCCGTGTGGCAAAAGAATTAAAGGACGGAGATGTTGTGAATCTTGGTATCGGACTGCCGACATTGGTGCCGAACCACCTTCCGGAAGGTGTCGATCTGACTCTTCAGTCTGAGAATGGTTTTGTCGGGCTGGTGCCGCTTGAGGAAGGAAAAGAAAGCCCGCATGTGGTGAATGCAGGCGGTGTGATGGCCGGTATTGCGGATGATGGTGCATTTTTCTCAAGTGCAGACTCATTTGCCATTATTCGCGGCGGCCATGTGGATGTAACAGTCCTCGGCTCTCTTCAGGTAGATGAAAAAGGCAATATCGCCAATTACAAAATTCCGGGAAAAATGCTGCCTGGTATGGGAGGCGCCATGGATCTGGTGGTAGGTGCCAGAAAAGTGATTGTTGCCATGGAGCATACAAATAAAGGCAAGCATAAGATTCTCAAGGAGTGTACATTGCCTCTGACTGCAAAAGGTCAGGTGAATCTCATTGTAACAGAGATGGGTGTAATGAAAGTCACACCTGAAGGTTTGGCATTGGTTGAATACAATCCGGAATATACGATCGAAGAAATCCAGGCTGCAACGGAAGCAGAACTGATTATTGCGGATGATTTAAAGGAAATGGCTGTTTAGTCAGGAGACAGAGACAGTAATATACAGATAGATAAAAAGGAAGATATCTATCCGTATGGGCTGAACAAATGGGAGCAGATATAACTGGTAAAGGGAAGTACCGAATAAGACTGCATCAAATGTATTGGGAAACGGAATAGAACGGAAAAAAAGAAGCTTTGTAAGATGGCTGTGGTGTGAGAAAATAATCCATCTTATGAAGCTTCTTTTATAAGCATAAATTGAATGGGATGAACAACCGGAAAAACTACTGTTCTGTGTCCTCAAGGTCTGATGCACAGTGTGGGCATTTAACGGCATCAATATGTATCTCTGACTTGCAGTACGGACAGACCTTTGTGGTCGGCGCAGCAACAGGTGCAGGCTTCTTCAGCTTGTTGATGAATATCATTCACCAGTGAAGATACGATTGTGCTGAATGCACCACCGATGATGACACCGAAGATCAGTGCTCAGATGGGCTCTGTTCAGTTTCAGTATCTGGCAGACGAATATCAATATCGGCCACACGATGCTTGTCCATCTTCATAACAGTAAAACGGATACCGTTAATATCGATATATTCGCCTTCTGTCGGAATATGACCAAGCTCATGGATCATATGTCCGGCGATTGAATCATAATCTTCAGATTCAAGGTGCAGATCAAGCAGCTTGTCAATATCTTCCAGCTTGGTGGTGCCATCTACGGTATATTCATGTTCATTGACCTTACGGATATCGTCTTTCTCTTCTTCATCGTACTCATCGCGGATCTCACCCACGATTTCTTCCAACAAATCCTCCAAGGTGATGAGTCCGGCAACGGCACCGTATTCATCTAACACCATGGCCATACTGATGGAATTCTTCTGCATATCTACCATCAGGTCTGAAATTCGCTTAAACTCGTAAGTGAAGTATGGGCGGCGAAGAATCTTGCGGATAGAGAAATTCGAGGGAAGATCGCTGTAACAGAAAACATCCTTCAGATTCAAGACACCGATGACGTGATCTTTGTTACCTTCATAAACCGGTACACGGGAATACTTGTCACGCCTGAAAACAGCGAGTACATCCTCATAGCTGCTCTCTACATCCATAAATTCTATATCAATACGCGGTACCATCACTTCACTGGCAACAGAATCGCCGAAGTCCACCACGTTGGTGATCATTTCCTTCTCTTCGGATTCAATAACACCGTCTTCATGACTGACATCGATGACTGTCAGAAGCTCATTCTCTGTCATGGTCTTGGCCTGTGCATTCGGATTAATGCCCATCAGGCGCATCACACCATAGGAAAGGTGATTGATAACAAATATGACAGGTGTCAGGATACGGGTCAGCCAGTAGACAATAACCACATCACCAAGGGCCATCTTCTCGGCATTGATGGTGGCTGCTGACTTAGGTGTGATCTCACCGAAGATCAAAATCAGAATAGTCAGGATACCGGTTGCAAGTCCAACAAAGGTCGCTGCGTTGGCACCGGCTCCGAGTTGTGTGGCCATCTTAGTGGCCAGCATGGTAGATAATGAGGAAGCACTCAGATTGACAATATTGTTGCCAATCAGAATAGCACTCAGCATCTTGGATGGATTATCCGTCAGTTCCTTAACAAGACAGGCGCGTTTATTGCCCTCCTCAGCAAGGCTGCGGATACGAATTTTGCTGACACAGGTTAATGCAGTTTCGGCTGATGAAAAAAAGGCAGATAAAGCCAACAAAACAATCAGAACAATAAGCTGCATCGCGTCACTGGAATCCAAAAAAATCATCTCCTCTGTAAAATCGTATAATTACATTAATTTTATATGATGTGAATGGCAATGTCAAGGTGAATGAACGCTTCCTGTGTAAATGGAATGTGAATTTTTTGTAAATGATATTGATTCTTGATTAGGAAGGGTGTACAATAGTGGAGATGTAAGTAAAAGACAGAAAAAGTGGCTGATGCCGCAGTTATATATGTGTGGAGGGTTTCATATTGAGAAAAAAGTCTCATTTATCATTAGCAGGATACATTGTAGATATTGTGGATGCAGACATGATCGACCATCCTCTGGCTTTCAGATTCGGAAGTCTGGAACCAGACCTTGTGCCCAGCTTTATAACAACTAAACACAGAATTGATCTGACATTCCATAAGCTTGAAAAGAAGATTAATAAAGTCATTGATGAATATGACAAGAATAAAGGCATGACCATCGGTCTGTCCAAGGATCTCGGTGTCATTACCCATTATATTGCGGATTATTTTACATTCCCGCATAATATTGAATATCCGGGAACTATGACAGAACATATTCATTATGAAGCACAGCTGAAAGTGGATTTCAGGGAGTTTGTGAGAAAAATGAAAGAGACACATGCACATTTCCAGGAAGTGAACATGCGGTCGGCGGATGAGATTTGTGCCTTTATTAAGAAATGTCATACAGAATATCTGCATGCAGTGAAGTCTGTGGAGAATGATTGCAGATATATTCTGCAGATTTGTGCACAGGTTGTAGGCTCTATCCTGCATCTGCTGCAGCAGAACAGCATGCCTCTGGGATGTTATATGTAAAGATATGGTTGAAAAATCATTTAAAAGAGACTGTGAAAAATGAATTTACTCATTTTTCACAGCCTCTTTTTTATATCGTGGAGTCATGCGATGGTTATTAGTTGTTGACACCATGGTGCGCCGTCGGGCTTTCAGCGGTCAGGGGCAGAAATGTATACCCATGTGCAAGTCCCCACTGGATGATCTGTTCCACGGCATTGACACTGAAGCCTTTGATATCATGCTGCAGGACAATGGAGACATCATGCTGCTGAATCCCGGAGATGACATTTTGTACGACAACGGATGTATTGGTTGTTTCGCCGGCATCACCGCTGGTGACATTCCAGTCAAAATACTGATATCCCATATCCGTGAGGTCTTTGGTCAGTTTGGTCATAATACCGGAGCAGTAGCTTTTGCTGACGGTATTGGAGCTTCCGCCGGGAAAACGGACAAGGGTTGTCCGGATACCGGTGGCATTTTCAATGGTATCCTGCTGTTTGCGTAGATCGGCAAAAAAGGCATCCTCGCTGGCATAGATTTTGGAATAATCGTGTGTAGCACTGTGAATGCCAATGGAATGACCGGCGTCCGCTTCGGCTTTTAACAAATCCGGGTGACCGGAACCAACGGTAAAGAAGGTGGCTTTGACATTGTATTTGGACAGAATGTCCAAAAGCTTGGAAGTGTATTCACCGGGACCATCATCAAAGGTCAGATAGACAATTTTGCCGGAAGGGTTGACAGTGTCTGCCTGGCGGACCGGCTCAACTGTGACTGTTCGGGTGACCGCTGCTTCATTGCCGTAATTATCCTGAACTTTATAAGTAAGCGAGTAAGTACCTGCGCTGTAGGTATTGACAGAACCATCCACGGAAACTTTATCTGTCAGATCACCGTCCACATTATCTTCGGCGGTATATCCCGGATCGGTATAATCAGAACCGGACTGTATGGTTATTTCACTGTCACCCTTTAAGGCCAGGACCGGCGGGACCGGGTCGTCATAGACAATGGTGCGGGTGACGGTTGTCTCATTGCCGGAGTTGTCGGAAACTTTATAAATCACTGTTCCGTCTTTCTCTTCATGGGTTACTTTATCCGTCAGATCACCGTCCACATTGTCGGATGCCGTATAGCCTTCTTCTTCATAAGGATGGCCGGGAAGGGTATAATGATCCGGATTGGTTGTCAGCTTAATTTCAGGCGGAACTGTGTCTTCAACAGTCACCGTTTTACTGTCCGCACCTTTCCAGAAAAGGAAAGAAGCATGGTAGTTGATGGTGTAACTGCCGAGTTTGGAGGTATTGACAGAACCCTCTGAGGTGACAGTAACAGGGAATCCCTTCTTTAACAGATACCGGCCTTTTAATGCGGCAGTGACGGTGCCGTCATCATAGGTATCGCCGTATTCGATTTTGACATTATTTTCAGAGCCATCATTGATTTCTATATGCCATTGATCGACAAAAAGAATGAAAAAACTTCCGGCAGCAGCCAGAATAAAAATAGTCAGTATGATCAATAAAAGTCGTTTGTTTTTTATCATAAGTAATTTTTAAGCCTCCGATAATTAAGTACATTAACAGCAAAAGAGCAGCAAAGAAATCATGGATCCATCATTTCTCTGCTGCTCTTAGCATAGCACATAAGCCGGATAAAGGCTTTAAAAAATCCTTAAGAATTGCTGACAAGTGCCTGTCTGAATACTAAATTGTCTGTAAATTAATCGTCAGCTTCTGCTTCCATATTGAGAATCTGGCGTTTTCTTGCCATCTCATCATTTTCAAGATATTCATCATACGTACACTGTTTGTCAATGAGACCGCCAGGTGTCAGTTCCATAATACGGTTGGCAACGGTCTGTACAAACTGGTGGTCCTGGGAAGTGAATAACAGAACACCCGGATATTTGATCAGGCTGTTGTTCAGGGCTGTGATGGATTCCATGTCCAAATGGTTTGTTGGTTCGTCCATCAGCATGGTGTTGGCGCCGGACATCATCATCTTGGACAGCATACAGCGGACACGTTCACCACCGGAGAGAACATTGACTTTCTTCAGACCGTCATCGCCTGAGAAGAGCATACGGCCAAGGAAACCGCGGACAAATGTCACATCCTTTTCAGGGGAGTACTGCATCAGCCAGTCAACGATACTGTCTTCGCTTGTAAATTCAGCAGTGTTATCCTTCGGGAAGTAAGTCTGTGTTGTGGTAACGCCCCACTTATAAGAACCCTCATCCGGTTCCATTTCACCGGCTAGAATCTTGAAAAGCGCGGTTGTGGCGTTGACGTTCGGGCCGACAAAAGCTACTTTATCATCATGGCCCAGGGTGAAAGAGATATTGTCAAGGAGCTTCACACCGTCAATGGTCTTGGAAATGCCTTCGACGTGAAGTACTTCGTTGCCAATTTCACGGTTTGGCTTGAAGTCGATATATGGATACTTACGGCTGGATGGACGGATCTCATCCAGCTGGATTTTCTCAAGGGCACGTTTTCTGGACGTTGCCTGCTTGGATTTGGAAGCGTTGGCGGAGAAACGCTGGATGAATTCCTGCAGTTCCTTGATCTTTTCTTCCTTCTTTTTGTTGGCTTCCTTCATCTGTTTGATCATCAGCTGACTGGATTCATACCAGAAATCGTAGTTGCCGGAGTAAAGCTGGATTTTGGCATAATCAATATCAGCGATATGGGTACAGACTTTGTTCAGGAAATAACGGTCATGGGAGACAACGATAACGGTATTGTTAAAGTTGATCAGGAACTCTTCAAGCCATGCGATGGCATCCAGATCCAAGTGGTTGGTCGGCTCGTCTAAGAGCAGAATGTCCGGATTGCCAAACAGGGCTTTGGCAAGAAGAACCTTGACCTTCTGACCGCCGTCCAGTTCACGCATATAAGCATAGTGAAGATCTGTGTCGATACCGAGACCATTTAACAGCGTCGCAGCATCACTTTCAGCTTCCCAGCCGTTTAAGTCGGCAAATTCACCTTCGAGTTCGCTGGCACGAACACCGTCTTCATCTGTAAAATCTTCTTTGGCATAAATAGCGTCTTTTTCTTTCATAATCTCATAGAGGCGCTTATTGCCCAAGATAACGGTATCTAATACCTGATAATCATCATATTTATAATGGTCCTGTTCCAGTACGGATAAACGCTGGCCAGGTGTGATTGCGATGTCGCCCTTGCTCGGTTCGATGACACCGGAGAGAATCTTCAGGAAAGTAGACTTTCCGGCACCGTTGGCGCCAATCAGACCATAGCAATTGCCTTCGGTAAACTTAATATTCACATCTTCAAAGAGTGCGCGTTTGCCAATGCGCAGAGTAACATTATTTGCACTAATCATAGATAAACCTTTCTGTTTGTGTACATATCATTCAGCAGTTACGCCAATTTTTAATAATTTAGACTGCAATCCCTATTGTACCGTATTTTAGCTAATTTGCAAGCCTTTTCAATGGAAAATACAATTGACGGTTATGTAAATTTCATTTATCATTATTAAAGATAAAATAGATAGAGGTATTTTTTTATGAATATAATGAATATTGAACATATAAGCAAAATTTTTGGTGAGAAGACGATTTTCGATGATGCGTCCATCGGTATTCAGGAAGGTGACAAGATCGGTATTGTGGGCATCAATGGCACCGGCAAATCCACGCTGCTTCGAATGATCGCAGGCGATGAAGTGCCGGATTCCGGCAATATTATCCGGCAGAATCAGCTGAAACTGGCATGGCTGCCTCAGGAGCCGAAGTTCCCGGAGAATGCGACGATTCTTTCTTATGCAGGCGATGACGAGACAGGATGGAAGGTTCAGAGCAACTTAAGTCAGTTGGGGATTATGGATTATAGTATGCCCATTGATCAGCTCTCCGGTGGCCAGAAGCGAAAAGTGGCTCTGGCTAAGGTGCTGGCACAGGATTTTGATGTGCTGCTTTTGGATGAGCCCACTAACCATTTGGACAGTGCCATGATCCGGTGGCTGGAAGATTACCTGAAGAATTTCAGGGGAACGATTCTGATGGTGACCCATGATCGATATTTCCTTGACCAGGTGACGAACAAGATCCTGGAGATCAGCCAGGGCAAGATCTACAGCTATGAATCCAACTATTCCGGTTTCCTTGAATTAAAGGCAGCCAGAGAAGAGATGGAATTGGCAACGGAGCGCAAGCGCCAGAGTGTCCTTAGAATGGAACTGGAATGGGCCAAGAGAGGATGCCGTGCCAGAACCACCAAACAGCGTGCCAGACTGGAACGGTTAGAGGCGCTGAAGAACGGAACGGCACCGGAGCAGGCACAGGTTGTGGAGATGGATTCCATTGAGACACGTATGGGTAAAAAGACCATTGAACTGCAGCATCTGAGCAAGCGTTATGGTGATAAAGTCATTCTGGATGATTACAGTTATATTTTCCTGAGAAATCAAAAGGTAGGCATCATTGGTCCGAACGGCTGCGGCAAATCCACACTGATGAAGATGCTGGTGGGACAGGTAGAACCGGATTCCGGTGTCATTGAGATTGGGGAGACCATCCGTATGGGCTATTTTGCCCAGGATGAGAAGGAAATGGATGACCGCCAGCGGGTTATTGATTATGTCAAAGACATCGGAGAATATATTATTACCCGCGACGGCAGGATCAGTGCATCCCAGATGTTGGAGCGATTTCTTTTTACACCGGAAATGCAGTATGCGCCAATCGGCAAATTATCCGGCGGTGAGAAGCGCCGTCTGTATCTGCTTGGTGTTTTATGTCAGAATATCAATGTCCTTCTGTTAGATGAGGCCTCCAACAATCTGGATATTCCGACCATGACAATCCTGGAGGATTATTTGAATTCATTTGTAGGCATTGTCGTGGCTGTTTCCCATGACCGCTATTTCCTTGATAATGTGGCGGATCGTATTCTGGAATTTGACGGACAGGGCCACATTCGACAGTATGAGGGCGGTTATACCGATTATCTGGAAGCCCATGAGAAGCGTTTTGGCACAGCACCGGATATGAGTCTGACCAATAAGACAAAAGCTGACAGCGGGGAAAAGAAGAACAATTCCAAAGACTGGAAGCAGAACAGACCGGTGAAATTAAAGTTTACATTCAGCGAGCAGAAGGAATTTGATACCATTGATGATGACATTGCAGCCCTTGAAGCGAAGATTGAACAGATTGATGCGGATATGATGAAGTTTGCCACGGATTCCGGAAAACTCAATGACCTGATGAAGGAAAAGGATGCGAATGAGTCAGCCCTTGAAGAGAAGATGGATCGCTGGGTGTATCTCAATGATCTGGCAGAGCGGATTGAAGCTCAGAAACAGGGAGGAAAATAAATGAATCCTTCGGTCAATATATCCCGGTATCAGCGACTGGACGGCACAGTATTGAAATTGATCGCCTGTCTGTCTATGTTCATTGATCATCTGGGAGCGGTTTGTTTCAGCGGGATGATGGGATTTCGCATTATCGGACGATTAGCTTTTCCAATCTACTGTTTTTTGCTTGTGGAAGGGGCTGTGCATACCCGTAACATGAAGAAATATATTCTGCGTATGGGTATTTTTGCATTGATTTCGGAGGTTCCTTTTGACCTGGCTTTTTATCACCGGTTGGTATATACGGGTCATCAGAATGTATTTTTTACCCTGGGACTGGGACTTCTGGCTATCTGGTTCCTTGAGCACCCCATTGAGCAGCTGGACATTCCGGATGTACTCTATAAATTGCTTGTTATTATTGCAGCGGGGCTGATCGCTGAATTTTTCAATACGGATTATGGTTTTACTGGGATTGCGGTTATCTGTATTTTTTATTATCTGCGGGGGCAGCCTCAGTTAAAATATTCCATTGCGGCGATTCTTCTGGCTGCTGTGGGCGGTGTTGAAGTTTATGCGGTGCTGGCCCTGATCCCGATCCTGCTTTATAATGGGCAGAGGGGCCGGCAGACGAAAGTGATGCAGTATGGTTTTTATATCTTTTATCCGGCCCATCTGCTTTTAATTGCGGCTTTATACCATCTTTTCATCCTGTGAGGGTGAAGAAGATTTCGGCGGAAAATCGCCGATGTAGGGCGGAAGATGGTCATCACGGACGGTCATCCGGTCTGAACCGTCGGTACTGTTGGTGATGTCAGGCTGCGGCATCGTAAGGGATTCGGCTTTTTGAAAATAGTGATCCGGATGAAAAGAAATCTGCGGTTCTATCATAGGAAACCTCCTTTTATGAGTGGTTTTTGTGATAGTATGCCGCAGATTTTTGTTTTTATGTCGATTTTTATTCCGGATAAACCAGTCTGTTGTCATCAATATTGTACAGTACATTGTCAAGATAGCGTTTGGCCAGATAATTGGCCATTGGCAGGTTCATATCCAGATAATTGCCGCAGTCCTTCGGACTTGCGCCTGGCACTTCGTCTTTGAAGTCTCTGATGAATTCAAACATCTCAATCATCAGCGGCACAATCTCTTTGGAAGTCAGGTCACCGGCCAGCAGCAGGTAAAAACCTGTGCGGCAGCCCATTGGTCCAAAGTAAATGGTTTTATCACCGTAAACCGGATGGTTGCGTAAAAAAGTAGCAGCCAGATGTTCAATGGTGTGTACTTCGGCCGTGTTCATTACAGGTTCATCATTAGGACTGGTCATGCGCAGGTCAAAAGTTGTGATGACTTCTTTGCCAATGGTATCCTTACGGGAAACATAAACACCGGGAACAAGTTTTAAATGGTCAATTGTGAAACTGGCAATTTTCTCCATAGTAAAATCCTCCTTAATGGGCGAAACGCAGATGTTTTTTTGAAGTTGCCAATCATTCATCATTCAAAGCAGGCACGTTCGCACGGCCTGATGTTGGCAGCGGTACATAAGGCACTAAAGGACAGTGCCTAAGTACCGGCCACATCAGAAGCACCTGCTTTTGAATGATGAATGATTGGCAACTATCTAAGAATACAGAGCATTTCGCGTTGAGTATAATTCTAAAAATAAGATAATGTGGTTGATGAATAACATCAGTATGAGATTACTACAAATAGGGACGGACGTCAATGTTTTAACTTGGGTTATTGTGGACATCTGGGATGGAATATGGTACACTTACGTTTAGAAAATAGCGGTAAGTGTGCCTGTTTTGAATTGATAATTGAATTTCTTCTTTGAAAAATAAAGGGGTTCAGCTTTGAATGGCAGATGACTTTGAGAGGAGTTTTTAGAATGGCAGATAAATATGTAGCATATGTGGGTTCTTATACAAGAGGCGAGAGTGACGGTATTTATATTCTGGATGCGAATGTGGAGTATGCATACTTTAAGGTAAGGGACTCATTTAAGATCAACAATCCTTCATTTCTGAGATTAGCCCATGACGAACAGTACTTGTACAGCAATTGTGATGAGGGCGTGGCTTCTTTTAAGATTTTGCCGGACGGCGGTCTTGAATTGATGAACAAAGCTTCTGTGAATGGTCTGAGGCCTTGTTATCTGTCTGTGGACAGAGCCAACCGCTATCTGTTGACAGCAGGCTATCATGATGGCAAGTTGACTGTTTTAAGATTAAATGAGGATGGTACGATTCAGGGCGTGACGGATGAAGTCTTTATGAAAGGTCTTGGCAGTATTGCCGGAAGGAATTATCGCTGCCATGTGAATTGTGCGATTTTCTCACCGGATGAACGTTTCATTATGGCCGTTGACCTTGGTATGGATCAGGTAAAGGTGTATGAGTTTGATCATGAAACAGGCAAGATCAAGCTCCATGATATTCTGAGATGCGAATTGGAATCCGGACCGAAGCATATGATCTTTACATCGGATGGTCGTTATGCTTATCTGACCCATGAGAATAAATGCTGCGTGACGAAGTATGCCTATGATGCTGAGACTGCTCATTTTACAAAGCTTCAGACAATTTCTACACTGCCTGAGAAGTATGATAACTACAACAGTGCCATTACATTGAAATTGACTCCGGACGACAGATATCTTTTTGTTACCAACTCCGGCAACAATTCTGTAGCAATCTATGAGATTAATGAAGAAGATCAGATGATGAAGACATTATGTATTCTTCCGGTCAGTGGTGAATATCCAAGAGACCTGGCGATTATGCCGGGAGATCAGATGTTTGTGTCTGTCAATCAGGAAGGCAATTCCATGACATCCTTCAAAGTCAACTACGACAAAGGCTATATTATGATGAGCGGTGCGCCATTGAAGATGCCGTCACCGACATCTATTCAGTTGAAACAGATTTTTGAATAATCGGTGATTGAGGAAAATGACAATTTCAAAGAGACATATAAAGTGAACTGAGGTGTCGCCAAAAAGTTAGACTTTATATGTCTTTTTTGTTAGCAGGGGACAAGTTTTTATTTGGTAGAGTTTATAATGATAACAGATGAGAAGAAAGGGTGATTCGATGAAAGTTTTAGTAATACCGGATGTGCATTTGAAACCGTGGATGTTTGAACAGGCAGCAGTGCTTATGCGTGCAAAAAAGGCGGACCGTGCAGTGTGTCTGATGGATATTCCGGATGACTGGGGGAAAGAGTATGATATTGCACTGTATGAACAAACCTATGATGCAGCTATTGATTTTGCCAAAGAATTTCCGGAGACAGCCTGGTGTTATGGCAATCATGACCTGAGCTATCTCTGGCATCGCATAGAAAGTGGCTACAGTTCAATGGCAGCTTACACTGTGCAGAGAAAATTATTGGATTTGCGGGATGCACTCCCGGAGAGCAATCCGATTCGCTATGTCCAGAAAATAGATAACGTGTTATTTTCCCATGCGGGGGTATTGGATTATTTTGCAGAGAGCGTTGTACCGAAAGCAAAATATCATGACGTGGAGGCAGTGGTGGCGGCCATTAACGAACTCGGTCCAAACGAAATGTGGAACGATGCCTCGCCTATCTGGCTCAGACCCCAGCATTCCAATATGCGGTTGTATAAGCCGCGGAAACTATTGCAGATAGTGGGCCATACACCGATGGATATGATTACAAAAGAAGGAAACTTGATTTCCTGTGATGTCTTTTCAACTTACCGTGACGGCAAGCCCATTGGAACAGAAGAATTTCTGCTGCTGGATACAGAAACATGGGAATGCAGTGGCGTAAAATAAAATTAGGATAGTAAAAAACAAAAATGAAGGAAGACTGTAGGATACAGGATATTCCTTCATTTTTGTGTTAAAGGCTATAAAATAGATTAAGAAAAAGTACCTTTGGCGCTGCAAGTTAAGGTGACAGATTTGTTAATTGTTTTTTCTATACGTGAACCAACATAAAAATTGGCAGTTGCTTTAGCTGTGGCAGAAGGATGTTCACTGAGAAAGTCATCGATACTGCTTTCTATCATTTGCATAATAGAAGCTGTCTCTTTTGGAGAGTGTGTAAAAGTGAGCTGCTGTTTAATTTTTGAAAGATCATTATGAATTTCTTTATCTGTGATGGATGATGGTACTTCCATTTTCAGACCTCCAATTTTAAATTTAAAAAGTTATTGACAGTGGTAATATAAGCAGCATAATTTTTCTTCATGTCTTCGTAATATTCTTTGCCTGTTTCGGAAAGATGGTAGTAAACACGAATTTTCTTTTTTCAGTTACAACATTAGATGTTGAAACTAGGTCTTTCTCAAGAAGACGATTTAATATAGGGTAAAGAGATGTCTCTTTACAGGCACACAATTCATGGTTTTTTATAGGCTGATTTGCATTGACAGAATAATTCACGTATGATAACTTGTAATTAGAAAATATTTCTAAAAAGTACAAAGATTCACGCGATTTAAGAACAGGAGGAGATGATAGGATGAAGTTAAAATGTCTTGGAAGAATTTTCGCATGCATGGCAGTATTGATGGCTATGCTGTTGGCGGCAGGTTGCCAGAAGAGTGGTAACAGTTCTGAAGAAAGCGCCAACGCTGTGCTTAATCAATTTTTAAGCGGTACGGTGCAGGATGCCGATGAATTTGACAGCCAGTATGCAGAGATAGCATCTGCCGAGACCGGCGATGAGACCGGAATGGTATCGATAGACGGAATGGAAGATTATTTTCAGAAACAATTTGGAGAGATAATGACAGCTGATTGCATCGCAGATTTGTTGGCAGACCGTTCAATGATAGCTCCGATGAAACTGGCACAAAAGCTGGATAAAGATATCATTGCGCAGGATATACAGTTGACAGCAAAATCAGGAGAAGATAATGCTTACGACTTCAGCACACAATTAGTCACCTCCGATGATAAACAGCCAGTCGGCACCGCAACAGGATACGTGAAAATGCAGTCCGACAACTCCACCTGGAAAGCCTCTGCTCTGACCATAAAAATAACAACAGACTAAAATTACGGATTAATCAGAAGCAGCATTCACTAGTCAAAACGAATTAGGGTGCAGCGTGGCCTCAAAATTCCCGAAAAAGATATAAAAAGCGTCTATTTAGACACAAGTGCTTCAATGCTCGCCGGTACTTAGGCAGTGTATTTTACTGCCTTATGTACCGCTGCTAGCATTGGCAGCGAGAGCGGCTTGTGTTGAATAGACGCTTTTTATATCTTTATTTAGAAATGACAGGCCACGCGTCAAAAATTACTTTTTGTTCGCACGCATACGCTGTTTCGGATCCAGAATCTTCTTACGGATACGAATATTCTTCGGTGTAACTTCAACAAGTTCATCATTTTCGATGAAGTCAAGGGCTTGCTCAAGGCTCAGTACCTTATGTGGTACAAGCTTTAAGGCTTCATCGGAACCTGAAGCACGGGTGTTGGTCATCTGTTTACGTTTGCAGACATTCAGCTCGATATCGCCGCCTTTAGGGTTTTCACCAACGACCATACCCTGGTAAACCTGTTCGCCAGGTCCGAGGAACAGTGTACCACGTTCCTGTGCATTGAACAGACCGTAAGTGATGGTTTCACCGGCTTCAAATGCGATCAGGGAACCTGTCTGACGGTAAGCAATGTCACCCTTGTATGGGCCATAGCTGTCAAAAATAGTATTCAGGATACCATTACCCTTTGTATCTGTCATGAATTCACCACGATAACCAATGAGGCCACGGGATGGGATCAGGAACTCAAGACGAGTGTAACCGCCGTTGGAACGGGACATACCCTGCAGTTCGCCTTTACGGAAGCTCAGCTTCTCGATAACAATACCGGAGAATTCATCTGGTACATCGATGACAGCCTGTTCCATTGGCTCAAGAAGATGACCTTTCTCATCCTTGTGGTAAATAACTTCTGCCTTGCTGACTGCAAATTCATAGCCTTCACGACGCATATTCTCGATGAGAACGGAAAGATGCAGTTCACCACGGCCGGAAACTTTGAAGCAGTCTGTGTTCTCTGTATCTTCAACACGGAGGCTGACATCGGTATTCAGTTCTTTGTAGAGACGTTCACGAAGGTGTCTGGATGTTACGAACTTGCCTTCGCGGCCGGCTAATGGACTGTCGTTGACAAGGAAGTTCATGGAAATTGTAGGCTCGGAAATCTTCTGGAATGGGATTGGCTCTACAAAATCAGGGGAGCAGAGTGTATCACCGATATGAATATCGGAAATACCGGAAATAGCGACGATGGAACCGACGCCTGCTTTCTCAACTTCCACTTTGTTCAGACCGTCAAACTCATAGAGCTTGCTGACTTTCACTTTGCGACGCTTTTCAGGGTCGTGGGCATTGACGATGATAGCATCTTCATTCACACGGATAGAACCGTTGCTGACCTTGCCGACACCGATACGGCCAACATATTCATTATAATCAATGGTACTGATCAGTACCTGTGTGCCCTTGTCAGGATCACCTTCCGGAGCAGGAATGTGGTTGATGATCGTCTCAAATAATGGCTGCATGCTGTTGCTGTCATCACCAATCTCAAGCATAGCCACACCTTCCTTGGCAGAAGCGTACACAAATGGGCAGTCTAACTGTTCTTCACTGGCATCAAGATCGATGAGCAGTTCCAGAACTTCGTCAATAACTTCGTCCGGTCTTGCTTCAGGACGGTCGATCTTGTTGATACATACGATAACAGCCAGGTTCAGTTCAAGGGCTTTCTTCAGAACAAACTTTGTCTGAGGCATTGGGCCTTCGAAAGCATCTACAACGAGGACAACGCCGTCTACCATTTTAAGGACACGTTCTACCTCGCCGCCGAAATCGGCATGTCCCGGTGTATCGATGATGTTGATCTTGACATCCTTATAAAAAACTGCTGTATTCTTGGAAAGAATGGTGATACCACGTTCACGTTCGATATCATTGGAGTCCATAACTCTTTCCTGTACAACCTGATTGCTTCTGAAAACACCGCTCTGTTTCAAAAGTTCGTCTACCAGAGTTGTTTTACCATGGTCAACGTGAGCGATGATGGCAATATTTCTTGTATCTTCTCTCTTTATATTCATATAAATCCTTCTTTCTGAAAAAGAATCTGCTTAACAACGCTATTTATCATATCAATTACGAAAAGGTTTTTCAAGTTTTTTATTGCGGAAATCTATAATAAAACGGAATAAATGCATTCAAAAGGCCGAAAAATGACCGATGGCCCCCTGCAAATGCCATTAAATGGAAGAATCTGTCGATGAATGAGAATTTCTTTTCATGGTAAATCATGGTAGATTTGTAATTGTCACATGACAGTTTGATTCAGACAAAAGAGGCGTGATGAGAGCATATCCGTTCATGAAAAAGAGATAGCATAAATCGGATGTGGACAGAATACATATAAATACATATTAAAAAACTTATATTTACCGGAGTGGTGAAAGGGGATTAAAAGATGGCAGATAAAGCAATGGATAACAATCAGGTGACAATCGTTGGAACGGTTGATTCGGAATTCACATACAGCCATGAAGTTTTTGGAGAAGGCTTTTATATGCTGGAGGTGGTTGTCAACCGTCTGAGTCATATGGAGGATCGGATTCCTTTGATGGTTTCTGAGCGGCTTGTGGATGTGAAGGAGAGCTACAGGGGGAAGATCGTGGAAGTACACGGACAGTTCCGTTCTTATAATAAGCATGAAGAAAGCAGAAATCGTCTGATTCTTTCGGTATTTGTCCGGGAGTTTGCATTTGTGGGGGAAGAAGGAACGCTGACAAAGCCGAACAGCATTTATCTGGATGGCTATATCTGCAAACCGCCGGTATATCGGATGACACCTCTTGGACGTGAGATCGCAGACCTTTTGATGGCTGTCAACAGGCCGTATGGCAAGTCGGATTATCTGCCGTGTATCTGCTGGGGAAGAAATGCACGGTTTGCCGGCAAATTTGAAGTGGGAACACATATCCATCTCTGGGGAAGGATTCAGAGCCGTACATATCAGAAACGGCTGGATAACGATGTAGTGGAAAAGCGGACGGCCTATGAGATTTCCGTCAGCAAAATTGAATGTGTAGAATAAAGGTCAATATGCAGACTAAAGGCATCAGAACGGTAGTTTTTGCTTGACGTTTTCCCAGGAATGTGATATTTACTATATATTGTTGTAACTGTTCAGAGCCAACCTAAATTTTATTTGGCTCTGAACAGTTATATATTGTTTTATAATTCACGATGTGAGAGGATAGAGAGATTCATTATAAGAATCAGAGGTAAATGTTGTGGAAAAAGGTTTAGTAAAGATTTACTTTGGTGAAGGCAAAGGCAAATCCACCTCTTCGATGGGGCGTGCACTTGTCTGCGCAGGCGAGGAGAAAGAAGTTTTTGTTATACAGTTTCTGAAGGGTAAGATGACCGGCAGTTTGGATTACCTGAAGAGACTGGAGCCGGAGATCAAGGTTTTCAGGTTCGAAAGAGAAGAAGCTTTTTATGAAGATCTGAGTGATGAGGAGAAGCAGGAGGAGAAGGTCAATATTCTCAATGGCTATAATTTTGCAAAGAAAGTATTATCCATTGGGGAATGTGATGTATTGATCCTGGATGAGATTCTGGGACTTGTTGATCTTGGGATTATTACCTGTGAAGATGTGATCCGTCTGATCGACATGAAAGATGAGTCTGTGGAATTGATCATGACAGGCCGTCACCTTCCGGAAGAACTGATTCCGTATGCGGATTATATTTCAAGGCTGGACATTGTGAAAGGTGCCTGCTCTGAAAAACCGTCATGTATGTAGCTTTTCTGTTGACATGAGGGGTATTTGGTGATACTATGAAACAGTAATTAAGTAGAGGCGCATATTTATATAAGTAGAACTCAGGATGCAGTCAGGTGCAGATGAATGGGTTGGAAAGGATGATATGCCGAAGCTTTATATTTCCTGGAAGATATATTGCTGGGCATACAGTTAAGAGCTGTATGACTGTCATCATTTTGATGGAGTGCTGCTTGAAGAATTTTCATAGTTGAGATTATTCTTATGAGTCGGCATTGCGTCGGCTCTTTTTTATGCCATGGTCTGTTTCATTGGAAGGCTCTGAGCCTTGCACAAAAAAGAGCGGAAGTACATGTCCCCTTTATGGCAGTAATAAAATTGGAGGAAAGAGATATGGCAATTTTTAAAGGTGCAGGTGTTGCAATCGTTACACCAATGCATGCAGACGGTTCAGTTAATTTTGAGAAACTTGAAGAGACCATTGATTATCAGATTGAGAATGGCACAGACAGTATTGTTATCTGCGGTACAACCGGTGAGTCTTCCACATTGTCAGAGGAAGAACATATTGAATGTATCCGTACAGCTATCAGCCGTACAGCAGGCAGAATTCCTGTTATTGCAGGTACAGGTTCCAACAGTACAGAGACAGCCATCTATCTGACGAAAGAGGCTGAAGAGGCAGGCGCAGACGGTGCACTGGTTGTGACACCTTATTATAATAAAGCAACACAGAAAGGCCTTGTGGCACATTACACAGAGATTGCAAAGCATACAGATATGCCGATCATTCTGTATAATGTACAGAGCCGTACAGGTGTGAATATCGCCCCTGAGACAGCTGTGACACTGGCAAAGACATGTGACAATATTGTTGGCATCAAGGAAGCCAGCGGCAATATTTCCCAGATTGCTACACTGATGCAGCTGGCAGACGGATGTATTGATTTATATTCAGGTAATGATGATGAAGTTGTTCCGATTCTGTCCCTTGGCGGTATCGGCGTGATTTCCGTATTTTCGAATATTTGCCCGAGAGATTCTCATGATATTGTTGCCAAGTATCTGGCAGGGGATGTGAAGGGAAGTCTTGAAATGCAGTTAAAGGCACTGCCTTTGATGCATGAATTATTCAACGAAGTGAATCCGATCCCTGTTAAAGCGGCAATGAATCTGCTTGGCATGAATGTCGGACCGCTCAGAATGCCTTTATCCGAGATTGAGCCTGAACATAAGGCACGTCTTGCTGCAGCCATGAAGGCTTATGGTCTGAAACTGGCAGAATAAGAAATAGATTTTTCTGGAGACTTTTTCGGATGCACAGCGTATTGTGTATCCGGGAGAGTCTTTCTTTGTTTATTAAAAACTTGTAACTGTTCAGAGCCAAGCAAAATTTCAAAAAGCAGGTTATGAGAATGTCAATACTTTAACTATAATTGCGTTATGGCCCGATGTAGGGTAAAATGAAAGTAGTGCATTGTCAGAAGACTGTAAAAGAGAAGACAATCGGGCAATGAACAGTTACCAATGAATATTTATATATGAATAGAATCAATCAAATGGAGGATACAGAGATGGTAAAGATAATTATGCATGGCTGCAACGGCGCCATGGGTCAGGTGATCACAAAGCTGGCAGCGGAAGACAAGGATGCAGAGATCACGGCAGGTATTGACCGTGTGGATAACAGAGAGAATCCATATCCGGCATTTACATCTTGTGATGCATGTGATGTGGAAGCGGATGTGATTGTTGACTTCTCTGTTGCACAGGCTGTAGATGGGGTTCTGGCTTATGCATTGAAGCGAAAGATGCCGCTGGTTCTTTGTACAACAGGTCTGAGTGAGAAACAGCTGGAGGATGTGAAGACTGCTTCAGCACAGATCCCGATCCTGCGTTCTGCCAATATGTCACTGGGTGTGAATACAGTTTTCAAGCTGGCAGCGGCAGCTGCAAAGATTCTCGGTGAAGTCGGTTATGACATTGAGATTGTTGAGAAGCATCACAACAAGAAGATGGATGCACCGTCCGGAACAGCACTGGCGATTGCAGATGCGATCAATGAGGCTATGGATGATCGCTATACATACAAACTGGATCGTTCAGCAGAACGTGCCAGAAGAGAGGCCAATGAGATCGGTATCCAGGCTGTCAGAGGCGGTACAATTGTCGGCGAGCATGAAGTCCTTTTCTGTGGTCCGGATGAAGTGATCGAGATTAAGCATACGGCTTATTCAAAGGCTATTTTCGGCAAGGGTGCGATTCAGGCTGCACAGTTTTTGAAGGGAAAGAAGCCGGGCATGTATCAGATGAGCGATGTCATTGGTTAGCAGAATAGAAAAACGGAAAGGAGCCGCTATGGAACAGATGGACGATTTACAGAAGCGTTATCTGAAACTTTTATCTGAGAAGTATCCGACCATTGCGTCGGCATCAACGGAGATTATCAACCTGTCTGCCATTATGAACCTGCCGAAAGGAACGGAGCATGCTCTCAGTGATATTCATGGAGAAGCCGATCAGTTTTTCCATGTGTTGAAGAATGGTTCAGGGGCAGTCAGAGCCAAGATCGATGAAGAGTTCGGCAACAGCATCAGTATGAAGGACAAGAAGCAGCTTGCAACATTGATCTATTACCCGGAGAAGAAGCTGGAGCTTATAGAGAAGGAAGAGGACGATATTGAGGATTTTTACAGAATGACCTTTCATCGCCTGATCCGCGTCTGCAAGCGTTCACAGTCTAAGTATACACGGTCAAAAGTCAGAAAGGCACTGCCGAAAGACTTCGCCTATATCATAGAAGAACTTCTTTACGAAAGAGAAGATATCCTGAATAAAGAGGCATACTACAATGAGATCATCAATACGATCATCCGCATTAATCGTGCTAAGGAATTCATTGTGGCTATGTGCAATCTGATCCAGCGTCTTGTTGTGGATCATCTGCATATCGTGGGGGATGTTTTTGACAGAGGTCCGGGGGCAGCTGCCATCATGGACAGACTGATGTCCTACCATTCTGTGGATATTCAATGGGGCAACCATGATGTGCTCTGGATGGGTGCAGCCAGCGGACATCCGGCCTGCATCGCCAATGTTATCCGTATCAGTGCCCGTTACGGCAATCTGAATACATTGGAAGATGATTACGGTATCAATCTGATGCCTCTGGCGAATTTTGCCAATACGGTTTATGGAGATGATCCTTGTTCACTGTTTGCGATTAAGCATGTGGAGAGGGAGGATTACAGCATCAGTCAGGTGGAAGAAGAAGTGGAAGTTAAGATGCATAAGGCCATTGCAATCATCCAGTTCAAACTGGAAGGGCAGCTGATGATGCGCCGACCGGAATTCCATATGGCGGACAGACTTTTACTGGATAAGATTAACTATGAAAAGGGCAGTATAACCATAGACGGCAAGGAATATGATCTGCTTGATCATAACTTCCCGACCATTGATCCGAAGGATCCGTATGCGCTTTCACCGGAAGAAGAAGATATTATGAACCGTCTTGTGAATGCCTTTAAGGGGTGTGAGAAGCTTCAGAAGCATATCCAGTTCTTCTTCAAGCAGGGCAGCCTTTATCTTTGCTACAATGACAATCTGTATTATCATGGCTGTGTTCCGTTCAATGAAGACGGCACATTCAGAGATGTAACATTGAAGGGCAAGAAGTATTCCGGTAAAGCTTTATATGATTTTCTTGAGAGCTGCGCAAGAAAGGGCTATTATATGAGCAGTGATCCGGAAGAGAGGCTGTACGGTCAGGATATTATGTGGTTCATCTGGTCCAATGAGGATTCACCTGTTTTCGGCAAGGAGAAAATGGCCACATTTGAGCGATATTTTATCAATGAACCATCATTGAAGGAAGAACGTAAGGATTATTATTATAAACTGATCGAGAGAGAAGATATCTGTGATATGATTCTCAGGGAATTCGGTATGGATCCGAAGCGGTGTCATATTGTCAATGGTCATATGCCGGTGAAGTTCAAGAAGGGGGAAAGCCCGATCAAGGGCAACGGCAAGTTGCTGATCATTGACGGAGGATTTTCAAAGGCTTATCAGAAGACAACGGGTATTGCAGGCTATACGCTGATCTACAATTCCTACGGACTTCGACTGGTTACCCATGAACCATTTGAAAGTCTTGAAAAGGCGATTATCGAAGAGACCGATATCCATTCCAATATTACAGTTGTTCAGCTGGTCAATGAACGCCGGCTGGTTGCAGATACCGATGTCGGCAAGCAGATCCGCAAAGACATCGTTGATCTGGAACAGCTGCTGGATGCTTATCGAAGAGGCCTTCTCAGAGAAAAACGCTGACTATAACGATAAATTTGGAGGCAACATTCGTATGTTTGACGGATTTTTACGCGTTGCAGCGGCCACTCCGGATATCCGGGTGGCGGACTGCAATTTTAACGGCGCATCTGCGGCAGCACTTGTGTCCGAGGCCTATGAGCAGGGCGTCAGTCTGCTTGTACTGCCTGAATTATGCCTGACAGGATATACATGCAGTGATCTTTTCCTGCAGGAAAGCCTGTTGGATGGTGCAGGAAAGGCACTGCTTACACTGACAGAGGCTACAAGAGACAAGAATATGGTTGTATTAGCCGGTCTGCCGCTGACGGTGAATGGGGTCCTTTACAATGTCGCTGCAGTGCTTCATGATGGCGATATACTTGGATTTGTACCGAAGTCTTATCTGCCTACGTACTCAGAATTTTATGAAGGACGCCATTATCACAGCGGTGCGGATATTGAGGCGGATGTTTTATTTAATGGAAGAACGTATCCATTTGGTACCAGACTTTTGTTCAGATGCCGTCAGATGCCGGCTTTTACTCTTGGTATAGAGATCTGCGAGGATCTTTGGGTTGCACAGCCGCCAAGCATCAGCCATGCACTGGCAGGGGCGACGGTGATCGCCAATCTGTCAGCCAGTGATGAGACAACAGGCAAGGATATCTATCGCAGATCCCTTGTAAGCGGACAGTCTGCACGACTTGTCTGCGGCTATATTTATGCAGATGCCGGTGAGGGTGAATCTTCAACAGACCTTGTGTTTGGCGCGCACAATCTGATCTGCGAAAACGGCAGCATTCTGGCAGAATCTGAACGTTTCAGCAATCAGATGATCATGGCAGATATGGATATATCCAAGCTGATCAGCGAACGACGCAGAATGACCACATGGCAGCCGAAGTTTGACAATGGTTACCGTGTGATTGATTTTGATCTTGAACTGCATGAAGTGGATTTAAGACGTTTCATTGATCCACATCCGTTTGTGCCGGATGATGCCATGGACAGAACGAGACGATGTGAAGAGATTCTGACAATTCAGGCGATGGGATTGAAGAAGCGTCTGGCACATACACACTGCAGACATGCGGTTGTAGGCATTTCAGGCGGTCTGGATTCCACATTGGCGCTGCTTGTGACTGTACGTGCCTTTGACATGCTGGATATGGACAGAAGTCAGATCATGGCTGTGACAATGCCGTGTTTCGGTACGACAGACAGAACGTATCACAATGCCTGTGAACTGGTTCGAAGACTTGGAGCAACCCTTGAGGAAGTGGATATCAAAGAAGCAGTGACGCTGCACTTTTCAGATATCGGACAGGATCCGGCCAATCATGACGTGACCTATGAGAATGGCCAGGCCAGAGAGAGAACCCAGGTACTGATGGACATTGCCAATCGTCTCGGTGGTATGGTCATTGGTACGGGAGATATGTCGGAGCTGGCGCTGGGATGGGCGACCTATAACGGTGATCACATGTCTATGTATGGCGTCAATGCATCGGTACCAAAGACTTTGGTGCGTCATCTTGTCAGATATTGTGCGGACACAGCGGACAGTCAGACATTAAGGGAAACATTGCTGGATATTCTGGATACACCGGTGAGCCCGGAATTGATTCCTCCGGAGGACGGTCAGATTTCACAGAAAACTGAAGATCTGGTGGGACCGTATGAACTGCACGATTTCTTCCTGTATCATATTCTTCGTTTCGGACGGCATCCGGCCAAGGTATATCGCCTGGCCCTGAAAGCTTTTGAAGACGTTTATGATGCCGCCACGATTCTCAGATGGCTGAAGACTTTTTATCGCCGGTTCTTTGCACAGCAGTTTAAGCGCTCATGCCTGCCGGATGGTCCGAAGGTGGGTTCTGTTGCGGTTTCTCCAAGAGGGGATCTGCGTATGCCGAGTGATGCCTGCGTGACACTCTGGATGCAGGAACTGGATGAGATTGTCGAGTAGATGGCAAACGGTCAGCGAGCCTTGTCGATCGCCTGGGCGATGGCACTGAGAAGTACCTGTGAAGTATAGCGGCTGGACGATTCGTAACGGATATCATCGATGGAGACGCCGGCGGCCAGCTGCGCGGAGATGGCATCCATACTGGTTGTCAGCAGCGGATACATGGCCGCAACAGATTCATCCAGATTGACAATGGAAGCGGATTTGATGTGATCTTTGTCAACGATAACCTGGATATCAACCGATTGATTGTTCAGTGTAATTGAAGATGTGTAAACACCTGCGGTATAAGCAGAAGCCGGGGATGTTTGCACATCTTTTTTGCTTGAGCCGATGACGAAAAGAATAAAAACAGCGGCTGCAATAAGAATAATGAGGACGAGAAGAAATGTTAAAAGCTGTCGGAGCCTGAAAACAAAAATGCGGGTATCACTTTGCATGGAAATCCCTCCGTAAAAATGTTAATATATGTATATGAAAAACTGATGTTAAATATGAGAGGAGAACAGAATGTCACTACAATTGATCCTGGGAGGCAGCGGAACGGGCAAATCCACCAGACTGTATCAGATGATTGTCGAAAGATCGGTACAGTTTTCTGATGAAAAGACGCTGTTGATCGTGCCGGAACAGAAGACCATGCAGGCACAGAAGAATATTGTTATGCATCATCCGCGGCATGGTGTGATGAATGTAGATGTACTGAGTTTTGAACGTCTGGCCTATAGAATCTTTGAGGAGCTGGGGCTGAATCAGAAGGAAATTCTCGAAGATACCGGCAAGAGTATGATTATCCGAAGAATTTTGACGGAGCATGAAGAAGAACTTTCTGCCTTCAGAGGCAATATACGCAAAAAGGGTTTTGTGGACGAAGTGAAGTCTATGCTGTCGGAGCTTTTACAGTACGGCGTGACGCCGGATATTCTCAGAAAGCGAAGCATGGAAATGGGGACTGAGTCTGTTTTATATGCCAAATTGCAGGATATAACAGTGATTTATGAGGCTTTTCTTGACAGAATCCATGAAAAATATATGACAACGGAGGAAGTGCCGGATCGGTTATGCGATGTGATCGAACAATCCGATATGATTCGCCGTGTGCACGTATTTCTGGATGATTTTACCGGTTTTACACCCATTCAGTACCGTCTGATGACCCGCATTCTGCAGTTGGCACCGAGGGTAGTGATGACGCTGAATGTGGATGTTTCGGAGAATCCGTATCAGACCGTTTCCATGGAGCACCTTTTTTACCTGCCGAAGGATACGATTTTTCAGCTGGAGCGGATCTGCCGTGAGCATCAGGTGTCCAGAGAAGCGGACATACATCTTGAAGGCAATGAAAATGGGCGGTTTGCCGAACATCCGGAACTGGCTGCCATGGAGAAGAATCTATTCAGAAAAAGGGCTGCGGCCCGGGCAGAAAAGCCGGAGGATCTGATGGCTTTCAGTCTGACATCACCGAATGATGAGATGGGTTTTGTGGCGATGAAGATTCATGAATATGCAGCTAGGAAGCATTACAGATACAGGGATATGGCTGTTGTAGCCAGTGACATGAATCTGTACCGCAGCAGTGCTGATTATTGGTTTGATAAGTATCAGATTCCTTGTTTCTTTGACGGCAGACGCAACATTTCGGGAAATATGCTGGTTGAATGGCTGCGGTCACTCTGCAGTGTTTTCCTTCAAAAATACAGTTATGCGTCTATGCTGCGGTATCTCAGAAGCGGCCTTACGGGTATTTCAGAGGAGGAGACGGACTGTCTGGAGGATTATGTGCTGGCGCTGGGCATCCGCGGCCATAGTAAGTGGACAAAGGTGTGGACGGCCAAAATGCAGGGAATGACCGATGAAGAGCTGGACAGGATCAATGGCATCCGGGAACGGCTGATCCTGCCCTTGGAAGCACTTTATGAAGTAAGCCGGAATAAGGAAAGCCGGACCGTCGATTTTATGCGGAGACTTTATTTGTATATGCAGCAGCTGGGCATTCGAGGACAGCTGGAGGCATGGACTGCGTTCTTTGAGAAAAACGGGGATCTTTCAAGAGCCAAGGAATATGAGCAGATTTACGATGTGATGATCGAATTGCTGGAGAGAATGTACTTGATTCTCGGTCAGGAGCTACTTTCTATTCAGGTCTTTTCCGATGTGCTGGATGCCGGCGTCAATGATGTGCGGATTGGCATTATTCCGCCGGGAGTGGATCAGGTAACTTTTGGTGATATACGCCGAACAAGGCTGGAGAACATTAAAGTCCTGTTTTTTGTCGGCATGAATGATGGATTGGTACCGCTTATGGAAAACGGCGGCGGTCTGCTGACAGAAATTGAGAGAGACCGTCTGGCATTGCATCACATTCATTTGGCACCAACGGCAAAGGAAAATACATGTACAGAGCAGTATTATCTTTATATGAATATGACAAAACCTTCTGAAAAGCTGATACTGACCTGTTCTGAGCAGGATGCAGCAGGGAAAGAGAAGCGGCCGTCCTCTATTTTTGACAGGATCAAAGCGGTTTTTCCGAAGCTGGTACTGGAACGGGTACACCAGACGGATACGGAAAAAGGAGATTTGATCCACAGTTATCAGTATATGATCAGAGGGCTTCGTGAGATCAGTGAGAATGGACAGATTCCCGAAGACTGGCTGGATGTCTATGACTGGTTTATGTCAAGGCCGGAGTATGCAGAGAAGACCAGACAGCTGGTGGAAGCAGCATTTTACAGGCATTGGGATGAGCAGTTGTCTCAGGCGGCTGTCAGGGCCGTTTACGGCGGGCAGCTGACGGGCGGTGTGACGATGCTGGAGAAATATGCAGCCTGTGCCTATGCCCATTTTCTTTCTTATGGACTCCATTTAAAAGAAAGAAAAATTTATCAGGTACAGGCGCCGGATATTGGCATGATCTTTCATCAGGCAATCGAACGTTTTTCACTGAGAATCGGACGGAGCGGCTATCAGTGGCGGACAATTCCGGATGAGATCAGGGATCATCTGGTGGAAGAATGTGTCAGCAGCGTTGTACTGGAATATAATCATTCTGTGATGCAGGACAGTATGCGCGCCAATTATCTGACTGAGAAAATCATGCGCATGACCAAACGAACCATCTGGGCACTGCAGCAGCAATTGAAGAAGGGGGATTTTGAGCCGGTCGGATATGAAGTCCGTTTTACGACGGAACTAGAGAATCAGCAGATGCATTTGTCTTACGGGGATCGGGGCGTCATGTCTTTAAATGGTAAGATTGACCGAATGGACCTGTGTGAGGAAGATGACAAAGTTTATCTGAAGATTATAGATTACAAGTCCGGACGTACAAAGTTCGATCTGGCATCTGTCTTTCATGGTCTGCAGCTGCAGCTGATGGTCTATATGAATGCGGCACGTGAGGAACAGCAGCAGAAAAAGAAGCAATGCATCGTTATTCCGGCTGGAATTCTGTATTATCACATTGATGATCCTTTTGTGACATCAGACAATTTTCGGGATTTTGCGGGCAACCAGCCTGTCGGTTCAGATGAGCAGAATGAAGATTATTCGGATTCGTCCGGTGCTGCAGAGGATGTGCTTTCAATTCTTGAACAGCTGGCGGTGGATGGTCTTGTGCTGGATGATGACGATGCTGTTCGACATATGGATCATCACCCGGAGGAACCACCGAAAGTTCTTCCGGTCAAGATAAAAAAAGACGGGACATTGTCTGCATTATCCAGTGCAGCAGCACCGGAGAATTTTGAAGTGCTTTCATGGCATGTGAAGCGGACAACAAAGCGATTAGGGGAAAAGATTTTTTCAGGTGATATTTCCGTACATCCTTATCGGTACGGAACACAAAAGGCCTGTGATTACTGCAGCTTTAAGTCGGTATGCGGTTTTGATCCGGCCTTTGATGGATTTGACTGGAAGCGCCTGAAAAAAATGAATAAAGACGAGATCTGGGAAGCAATCAGAAAGGAGGCGGGAGAATGAGTATTCAGTGGAGTGAAAAACAGCAGGCGGTCATTGATGCAAGGGGCTGTTCTGTGCTTGTATCAGCGGCAGCCGGTTCAGGCAAAACCGCAGTCCTTGTGGAAAGATTGATCCGATTACTGACGGATGAAAAGCATCCGGTGGATATTGAGCGCTTGCTTGTGGTGACATTTACCAATGCGGCTGCAGCGGAAATGCGTGAACGTATTGGCAGAGGGTTGGATCAGAAATTGCTTGAAGAACCGGATCACACAGCATGGATCCGGCAGAAGCTTTTATTGCCCTGTGCCCAGATCTCAACCATTCACAGTCTCTGCCTGAAGACAATCCGTGAACATTTTGAAGTACTGGATCTGGATCCGTCCTTCAGACTGGGAGATGAAGCTGAACTGAAGCTTTTGAAATCCGATGTGGCAGAGGATGTGATGGAGACTTATTATGCATCAGAAGACAGGGCCTTCAGAGCTTTTGTGGATCGCTATGCCAACGGCAAGACCGACCAGGGAATTGCAGAAATGATCATTGCGCTGTATGATTATTCAAGAGGATTTCCGTGGCCGGAATATTGGCTGAAGCATTGTCTGGCAGCTTATTCGACAGATGAAGAGCATAATGGAGCCGATCAGGTGAAAGAATTTGCCATGATGCAGCTGAATAATGTTCTGACCAAATATCTGCCGCTTTTTGAGGAAGCCCGGGCATTCTGTCTTGAGCCCAATGGTGTGGAAGCTTATCTTCCGGTGATCGAGGATGATAAAAAGTGGTTTCAGATGCTTGGTGAGTCGGAAGATTATGACGGCAGCAGAGAAATTTTGCACAAGATCGTCTGGAAACGTCTGCCGAGAACGGCGGCGTCCGTTGACCCGAAGATTAAAGAGAAAGTGAAGGAGATTCATGCGGATTTCAAATCAGAGATAGAAGGGCTTAGGGATGGCTATTTTGTACACACATTTGAAGAACTGAAGGCGGAGCTGACTTATATCCGCCCGTCGGTCAGGATGCTGATCGAATTGACAGAAGTTTTCGGACAGCAGTTTATGGCGGTAAAGAATGACCGGAATATGTTGGATTTTTCAGACCTGGAACATTATATGCTGCAGCTTCTGGCTGATTTTTCAGAAGATGAACAGGGGCAGATGCAGGTGAAACCGACATCTGCTGCAGATGAACTCAGTGAATTTTATGAAGAGGTTGTCTGCGATGAATATCAGGACAGCAATCAGGTACAGGAATTGATCCTCAGCCTTTTGTCCAGAGAACGCAAAGATCAGTATAATCGTTTTATGGTGGGAGATGTGAAACAGAGCATTTATCGTTTTAGACTGGCAGATGCAGCTATTTTTATGGAAAAATATCACCATTATGCTCTTGGAGAAAGTCAGAAAACAAGGCAGCGTATTGATCTTTCACAGAATTTCCGAAGCAGGGAAAGTGTACTTTCTGGCGTGAATTATATTTTCCGTAAGATCATGAAGAAGAGTCTCGGTGGGATTGACTATGATGATCAGGCAGCTCTTTATCCGGGAATGGCATTTCCGGAGGCAAAAGGCAAAAATATTGCGGACAATACGGAACTTCTGTTTCTGAAGGGAGACGGTGAGACGACGGATCCAGATGATGAGAGCCTGGATTCTGTGGAGCTTGAGGCGAAGCTGGCGGCAGTCAGGATCCGGGAATTGACAGATCCGGAGCATGGAATGGATATTTATGACGGTGCGCTTGGAGATTACAGGAAAGCTGGGTACAAAGATATTGTCATACTTCTTCGGACGGTGACAGGATGGGCTGAGAAGTTTGTGGATGTGCTGGCTTCAGAGAATATTCCTTCCACGGCTGAAATGTCCGCCGGATTTTTTGACACGCTGGAGATACGGACAATGCTTCAGTTCCTGGCAATTGTCGATAATCCGGGGCAGGACATCCCGCTGGCAGCGGTTTTGTGTTCGCCGATCGCCGGTATTTCTTCGGAAGAGATGGCTCTGATCCGTTCCAAACATTCAGAAGGCAGTCTGTTTGGCGCATGTATGGCATGCAGTGAAGAGACACCGGGAGCAGCAAAGCTTAAAAAGTTTCTTGCGATGTTTCATGATATCCGGCGAGCTTCTGTTTACCTGGAACTGCATGAGCTGATCCGCTATATCTATGATCGGACAGGCTATTATGATTATGTTCAGGCTTTGCCGGGGGGCGAAAGGCGAAAGGCCAATCTTGATCTGCTGCGTGAGCGGGCAGTGGCTTATGCGGCCGGCAGTTACAGCAGTTTGTTTGACTTTATGCGATATATTGAACAGCTCAAAAAGAACCAGATTGATTTCGGTGAGGCGGTGATGCCTGAAAATGACAAAGGCCGTGTACGGATCATGAGTATCCATAAGAGTAAAGGGCTGGAATATCCCATTGTTATTCTGGCCGGACTGGGCAAAAAATTTAATTTTCAGGACAGCATCAGCAAGTTGGTTATGCATGCAAAGAGCGGCATCGGGCTGGATGCGGTCAATCTTCAGACCCGCAAAAAGATGACATCTGCCTATAAGAAATTTATTGCAGCCCGACTGAATCTGGAAACGCTGGCAGAGGAGCAGAGGATTTTATATGTGGCTATGACCAGAGCCAAGGAAAAATTGATTATGACCGGCATGGAGAGCCTGAAAAATACCGACAAAAAGCTTGAAATCTGGCAGAGAAACAGTGGAATTTTGGGTGAAGTTTTTCCTGACTGGATGCTGACATCCGCCAGGTCTTATCTGGACTGGATCATGCCGGCTGTAATGAACGGAGAAGCCGAGAACGTTGTGACGCTCAGAATGGTGGATATCTGTGCCCTTGTCGGCCGTGAAGTGGGGCGCGTTATAGATAAAAAATGGCAGAAAGAAGAACTGCTTCAGCGAAAGCATACTTTGTCCGATGTGTCGGAGACGGACGTTTCTAAACGACTTTTCGGGGAAGAAGGATGGCAGTATCCTCAGAAAGCATTATTATCAGTCAAAGGCAAATATTCTGTTTCAGAATTAAAAAAATATGCCATGGAAGCAATCATGGAAGCGGCACCGGCACCGGGGATGGCCCTGGCTGAAAAGCAATCAGAAACAGAAGAGGCGTTGCCTGATTTTATGAAGGATAAGGAAGTGGATGAAACACACGAAGTTTCGAATGTCGGGGCTTTTCGTGGTACAGCTTATCACAGGGCACTGGAACTAATCGATTTTGCGGGGCGTCCCGATGAAAGAGATGAAGCATGGCTGCGCAGTCAGCTAAATGCGATGACATCCGCAGGGCGTTTATCCGAAGAGCAGAGGCAAAGTATCAGGATTCGGGATATCGCTGATATGGTGTTTTCAAATCTGGGGCTTCGAATGGCAGAGGCGGACAGACGTCATGAATTATATCGTGAAGCGCAGTTTGTTATGGGTGTGCCGGTATCCGCACTGTATCCGGAAGTGGACAGTGAAGAAAATGTTTTGATACAGGGAATCATAGATGCTTATTTTGAAGAAAATGGGGAACTGATTCTGTTGGATTACAAGACCGACCATGTCTCAAAACAAGACGGTGCAGATATTTTGAAAAAACGTTACAAGCGGCAGCTGGATGATTATCAGCAGGCACTGGAGCAGATGCTTCAGAAAAAAGTCCGTCAGAAATTGATTTACTCATTTGCATTAAAGTGTTGGATTGAAATTTAGAGAATCAGCCATAAACAGCCGATTGCCGGATATATTGCGGTCTATGAGATAAAATGAATCGGGAATAATATCTGCGAAAGCGGGGAGACTCTTTGTTGAACAGGAGATGAACCGAATCGTGGAAAGAGATATTCTGAATAGAAAGATAACAAAGAAAAATGGTGAAAAGGTGCCAATTCGGACACTTAAACTGCAGGAACAATTAAAATACGAGATTGCCGATGAACTTGGACTTTTTGAAAAAATTGAGAAAAGCGGCTGGGGAGCATTGACTGCCAGTGAATCAGGAAGGATCGGAGGCATGATCAGAAAAAGAAATACACAAAATAAGAAAAAGGAATGAAGTATGGAAGCTTATACAGGATTTGCGCAGGTATATGATACATTCATGGATAATGTACCATATGATGAATGGGGAGAATATCTTGTTTCCCTGCTGAAAAAATATGGTGTGGAGGACGGCCTGGTTCTGGATATGGGATGCGGAACCGGAGCCATGACCCGTTATCTTGATGCCCATGGCTATGATATGACAGGCATTGATGTTTCGGAGGAGATGCTGACCATTGCAAAGGAAAAATCATCACCGGATATTTTGTATCTTCTGCAGGATATGCGGGAATTCGAACTTTATGGTACGATGCGGGCAGCCGTCAGTATTTGTGACAGTATGAATTATATTCTTGAGGAGGATGACCTTTTACGGGTTTTTTCCCTGGTGAATAATTATCTGGATCCGGGCGGTATTTTTATATTTGACCTGAATACTGTTTACAAGTACCAGGAAATCCTTGGAGAGCAGACCATTGCGGAAGACCGCGAGGAATGCAGCTTTATATGGGATAATTTTTATGATGAAGAAGAAATGATCAATGAATATGACCTGACAGTTTTTGTTCAGGAAGAGGGCGATTTGTTCAGACGTTACTGCGAAACCCATTATCAGAGAGCTTATTCACTGGAGACAGTCAGAGCATTGATTGAAAAAGCAGGTATGGAGGTACTTGCAATTTATGATGCTTTTACGTATAATAAACCGAAGCCTGATAGTGAAAGGGTTTATTTTGTAGCAAGAGAGCACGGGAAAAAGACCGTTTAAAACGGATGGAGGAATAGAAAATGTCAGATTATATTGTACATGCTTCGGGAGCCGGCAACCAGGTCAGAATTTTTGCGGCATCCACAAGAGATTTAGTAGAGAAGGCCAGAGAGATACATAACACGAGCCCGGTGGCGACAGCTGCTCTGGGACGTCTTCTGACTGCAGGTGCCATGATGGGCAGCATGATGAAGGGAGAGAAGGATCTTCTGACACTGCAGATTCAGTGCAGCGGGCCAATCGGAGGTCTGACGGTGACTGCAAAGTCCGATGGCACTGTCAAGGGATATGTGAATAACCCGGATGTTATGTTGCCTCCGAACAGCAAAGGCAAGCTGGATGTAGGCGGGGCCCTGGATCTCGGTGTTTTGAGTGTAATCAAGGATATGGGTATGAAAGAGCCATATGTTGGGCAGACGCAGCTTGTATCCGGAGAGATCGCGGAAGATCTCACCTATTATTATGCGACCAGCGAACAGATCAATTCAAGTGTGGCTCTGGGTGTTTTGATGGAGAAGAATAATACAGTGAAACAGGCAGGCGGTTTTATTCTTCAGCTGATGCCGTTTACAGAAGACGCAGTGATTGATAAACTGGAAGAGAACGTGAAGAAGCTCCCTTCTGTAACAACGATGCTCGAGGAAGGCGAGACACCGGAGGGCATGATCCGCCGTGTTCTGGATGGCTTTGATGTGGAATTTTACGAGGAGACACCAACGGGTTATGTTTGTGACTGTTCCAAGGAACGTGTTGAGAGAGCCATTATCAGTATCGGTAAGAAGGAAATCCAGGATATGATCGATGATCAGAAACCGATTGAAGTGAATTGTCATTTTTGCGGCAGACACTACGAATTTAGTGTGGATGATCTGAAGCATTTATTAAAGAAGGCTGTAAGAGCATAATATGTGGGCCGGTGCAGGAAACTGTGCCGGTTTTTTTATCATTAGAAGGGGTGCATGGCAGGAGAGTGTTGACGAATGGTTTTGACTGATGTCGGATGACTTATGGCGTTGTCGATGAATCATCATTGATGAAGGGAAATGTCGCCGCTATAATATAAATACAAACAAAAGTTCACGGCCGGAACAAAGTTAATGATATGGGGAGGAAGATCATGCATCAGTCAATTTTAACATACGGGGAGTTTGTGACATATATTCGGGAGAATGTAGAGGCCGTTTTGAACGAGGACAGAGAAGCGGAGGTTGTTTTAACGGAGGTTGAGAAGAATAATGGCGTGATGTCGGAGATTATGACGATCCGGCAGGAGAGAGAGAACTTTGCACCGGTTTTTTACATGAGAGATATTTATGAGCAGTATCTTCGAGGAATTTCACCGGATGACCTGGCAGAGCAGATGGTCAGCATCTGTCGGCAGCAGGAGGCAGACAGTTTGTCGGTGAATGGCGCTTGGTTTGAGCATTTTGAGAATGTCAGGGAGCATATTATCCTGAAGGCAGTGAATTATGAGAGAAACAGTCGTCAGCTCACAGACTGTCCTTTTATCAAGGCGTTAGATCTTGCAGTGACATTTCGGGTATTAGTTGAAGAAGAGCAGAGTCGAATCGGCACAGTTTTGGTCAGCAATGAGATGATGAAGTGGTGGCATGTGTCAGAGACGGATCTTTACAAGACAGCGGCAGCGAATATGCAGAGACTGTGGAAGGATGTATTGGAGCCGATACAGGATATGGTTCATGAGATGGCAGAGGGGCCGATGGCTGAAGCTTATGATGCATTTCTTGAGGAGAGGTCGGAGACAGGAACGATGCCACTTTATGTATTGACGAATGAGATCCGGCTGAACGGAGCTTCGGTTTTGTTTTATACAGATTGTCTGAAGCGCTTTGCGTCCGACATTGGGAGGGATTTCTTTGTGCTGCCCAGCAGTATTCATGAAGTTCTTTTACTGCCGGTTATGGACGAGATGAGTGCCTGGGATCTGAGACAGATCGTGGGGACGATGAATCATCAGGTGGTATCGGATGAAGAAGTGCTGTCAGACCATGTTTATCGATATTTACATAAGTGCAATAAGCTGATTATTGCCGCATAAGGCTTTTTATAGAATTTATTATTGTAACTTTCTAAAATCAGACCTTGCGGTTCGGGACAATATAGGCTAGAATGTATACAGGCGTTTTTTCAAAAATCGTGAGAAACGTTAGGATCGAATAATTAAAAGGAGTGTATACGATAGAATGAAGTTCATTAAAACACCTGTAAAGGGCATGTGCGATATGCTTCCTGCAGATATGCGTCTCAGAGAACATATTCTGCAGATGATCAAGACCAGCTATGCATCCTATGGTTTTATGCAGATTGAAACTCCAGTTATGGAACATATAGAGAACCTGACATCCAAGCAGGGCGGTGACAATGAGAAATTGATCTTCAAGGTGATGAAGAGAGGTGCTGATCTGACAAGAGCAATCGAGGCAGGTAAGCAGGAGTTTGCAGACAATGGTCTCCGATATGATCTGACAGTTCCGCTGGCGAGATATTATGCGAATAACAAAGAGAAGCTGCCGACACCGTTTAAGGCCCTTCAGATTGGTAATGTATGGCGTGCAGATAATCCTCAGAAGGGACGTTTTCGTCAGTTTACACAGTGTGATATAGATATTCTCGGTGATGATACGAATCTGGCAGAGATTGAGCTTATAGCTGCAACATCTGATATGCTGTCACAGATTTTCAGTGAAGTGGGCATTACAGATTTTACGATCCATATCAACGACAGACAGATTCTCCGTGCGGCTGCATTGCAGGCAGGTTTTGAAGAAGAGGCTATTGGTTCTGTGCTTATTTCACTGGATAAGTACGACAAGATTGGCCTTGAGGGCATTCGCAGGGAACTGATTGAGAATGGTTATGCAGAAGATGTTGTAACACGTTATCTTGCAATTTACGAATCCCTTCAGGGTGATGTGACATGCGGTGATTTCTGCAGTGATATTGCAGAGAACTACCTTGACAGAAAGGTTGTTGAGGGCGTAGATGATATTATTTCCTGTGCAAAGGCTATGATCAATGAGCATGTGAAGATTACATTTGATCCGACACTTGTGCGTGGTATGGGTTATTATACAGGCACAATTTTTGAGATCAGCATTGACGGATATAATTTCTCCATTGCAGGCGGCGGTCGTTATGACAAGATGATCGGCAAGTTCTGCGGGCAGGATGTCAGTGCATGCGGCTTTTCCATCGGTTTTGAGCGTATTATCACGATCCTGAAAGACAAGTTGGAGACAGTGACACCTGTTTCGGAGAAGAATCTGGCAATTCTTATCGGCAAGAATGTGCCCCTTGACAGAAAGCTCGAGATCTTTAAGCGTGCAAAGGCACTTCGTGCAGAAGGAACAACTGTTACGATTCAGCCGATGCGCAAGAATATGAAGCAGCAGATTGAGAAGCTCGAAGCAGAAGGCTTCAAAGAATTTGAAAAAGTTTATAATGATTAATATTTATACAAAAGAGCAGAGAGAGGAGTCTTAATATGGCTGAATCAATGAGTGGTATGAAACGTACCCATCGTTGTGCAGAATTAAGTAAAGCTCAGGTTGGACAGACTGTCACAGTGATGGGCTGGGTACAAAAGAGCAGAAATAAAGGCGGCGTTGTATTTGTCGATTTAAGAGACAGATCAGGTATTTTGCAGATTATTTTTGAAGAGAATAAGTGTGGTACTGAGATCTTTGAAAAGGCAGGCAAGCTCAGAAGTGAGTTCGTTATCGCTGTTACAGGTCAGGTATGTGAACGTGCCGGTGCTGTGAATAAGAATCTTGCAACAGGCGAGATCGAGGTTATTGCAGAGCAGCTGAGAATTTTATCTGAATCCGAGACACCGCCATTTCATATTGAAGAGAACAGTAAGACAAAGGAAGAACTTCGTTTGAAATATCGCTATCTTGATCTGAGAAGACCGGATATCCAGAAGAATATTATGATGAGAAGCAGAGCTTGTGCTGTTATCAGGAATTTTCTGACAGAAGAGGGCTTTCTTGAGATTGAGACACCGATGCTGACAAAGAGTACACCGGAAGGTGCAAGAGATTATCTTGTTCCAAGCCGTGTCCATCCGGGATCTTTCTATGCACTGCCTCAGTCACCGCAGCTGTTCAAGCAGCTTCTGATGGTATCAGGCTATGATCGCTATTTCCAGCTGGCAAGATGTTTCCGCGATGAGGACCTTCGTGCTGACAGACAGCCTGAATTCACACAGGTGGATATGGAACTTTCATTTGTAGATGTTGATGATGTTATTGATGTAAATGAACGTCTTCTGGCACGTCTTTTCAAGGAGATCATTGGTGTGGATGTACCGCTGCCAATTCAGAGAATGACATGGCAGGAAGCAATGGATCGTTTTGGCTCAGATAAGCCTGATACACGTTTCGGTATGGAACTGAATGATGTCACAGATGTTGTCAGAGACTGCGAGTTCGCAGTATTTAAGAATGCAATCGCAGATGGTGGCTCTGTAAGAGGTATCAATGCAAAGGGACAGGGCACAATGCCTCGTAAGAAGATTGATGCACTGGTTGCTTTTGTGAAGGATTACGGCGCAAAGGGTCTGGCTTATATTGCCATCCAGCCGGATGGTTCGATCAAGTCTTCATTCGCCAAATTCATGAAGGATGAAGAAATGCAGGCATTAATTGCAGCTATGCAGGGTGAGCCTGGAGACCTTCTCCTGTTTGCGGCAGATAAGAACAAGATTGTATATGCGTCTTTAGGTGCACTGAGACTTGAACTGGCAGACAAGATGGGACTGCTCGATAAGAACCAGTATAACTTCCTCTGGGTAACAGAATTCCCATTATTAGAGTGGTCTGATGAAGAGAACAGATTCCAGGCAATGCATCATCCATTTACAATGCCTATGGAAGAAGATCTTCAGTATATTGATACAGATCCAGGCCGTGTACGTGCAAAGGCATATGATATTGTCCTTAACGGTACAGAAATTGGCGGCGGCAGTGTCCGTATTCACCAGGATGATATTCAGGAGAAGATGTTTGAAGCACTTGGTTTTACCAAGGAAAGAGCACACGAACAGTTTGGTTTCCTCTTGGATGCTTTCAAGTACGGTGTTCCGCCTCACGCAGGACTGGCCTATGGTCTTGACCGTCTGATTATGCTGATGGCCAAAGTAGACAGTATCAGAGATGTTATTGCATTCCCTAAGGTAAAAGATGCATCCTGTCTTTTGACCAATGCACCGGATACAGTTGATGAGAAGCAGCTTGAAGAACTTGGTATCCGTGTGAATGAAGCTGAACAGACAGAAGAATAATTGGTATTCAAGTTCAATTGAAATGTTATACATGAAAAGCAGAGTTCCCAAAGGTGCTCTGTAGACAACAAAGGAGGTCGTGCATAAATGTACACATTTGATGAAATTCAGGCTGTAGACAGTGAAATTGCAGAAGCTATCCAGTTAGAAAAAGGAAGACAGAACCAGAATATTGAGTTGATCGCATCAGAGAACTTTGTAAGTAAAGCTGTTATGGCTGCAATGGGCAGTCCATTGACGAACAAGTATGCAGAAGGTTATCCGGGCAAGAGATATTATGGCGGATGCCAGTATGTAGATATTGTTGAAAATCTTGCTATTGAGCGTGCCAAGAAGCTGTTTGGCGCTGCTTATGTCAATGTTCAGCCACATTCAGGTGCTCAGGCTAATATGGCAGTATTTCAGGCATTCCTGAAACCGGGTGATACTTTTATGGGTATGGCTCTGGATCAGGGCGGACATCTGTCACACGGAAGCTCAGCCAATTTCTCAGGCAAGTATTTCCATTGTGTACCTTATGGTGTTAATGAACAAGGTTTTATTGACTATGATGAAGTAGAAAGAATTGCTCTTGAATGTCAGCCGAAGTTGATTGTTGCTGGTGCCAGCGCATACTGCAGAACAATTGATTTCAAGAGATTTAGAGAAATCGCAGACAAGGTTAATGCTATTCTGATGGTTGATATTGCCCATATTGCCGGTCTTGTGGCAACAGGTCTGCATCCAAGCCCGATCCCTTATGCACATGTTGTTACAACAACAACCCATAAGACACTTCGCGGACCAAGAGGCGGTATGATTCTCTGCGGTACAGAAGAATATGCAAAGAAACTGAATTCGGCTATTTTCCCGGGTACTCAAGGCGGCCCTCTGATGCATGTGATCGCAGCAAAGGCTGTTGCATTGAAGGAAGCACTCAGTGATGACTTCAAGGATTATCAGAAACAGATTCTTGTGAATGCTCAGGCACTTGCTGCAGGCCTTATGAAGAGAGGTATTACGATTGTATCCGGTGGTACAGACAATCATTTGATGCTGGTAGATCTTCAGAATCTTGGGCTGACAGGCAAGCAGGCTGAGAAGATGCTTGATGAGGTGCATATCACATGCAATAAGAATACAATTCCGAATGACCCACAGTCTCCATTTGTTACAAGTGGCTTAAGACTTGGTACACCGGCTGCAACAACAAGAGGTTTTGATGCAGACGATATGGATCAGATTGCAGAAGCCATTACATTGACATTGAAAGACTTCGAAGGAAATAAAGAGAAAGCAACAGCTATTGTAAAATCACTGACAGATAAACATCCGCTTTATGAATAATATTTGATGTTGAAATTGTCAAAAAGGGGCTGATGCGGATAGATATATCTGCGTCAGCCCTTTATGCGCGGGAAAACCACGGATTTTAGATGAGTCCAAAATGTAAAAGTGCCTTGGCGATGCCATGATTGTCAACGGTATCTGTGATCATCTCAGAGAATGGTTCAAGAACCGGTGAATGTTCACCCATAGCGATACCGTGTGCTGCAGCTTCGAACATCGGCAGATCGTTGCTGCTGTCACCGAAGGCCCATGTGTTGTCCATGGAGATATCCAGATGTTCGGCCAGTAGATGCATAGCAGAAGCTTTGGAGAATCCCTTGGGAACGCATTCATACATGCCCTTTCCACGGTCGATGACATCAATGAACGATTCGATTTCATGAATGAAAGCATCAGAATCGGCTTGATTATCAGAGACAAGGACGAATTTGTCATAGATGAAATTACGGTCTTCGATAAAGCAGGAGAGCCCAAGCCCTTCATCATTGAAGGATTTTCGTACCTGATTCATAATTCTCTGGCGATAAGTGCCGCGTTTGCAGTAGACATCTTCGGAGCCTTCAAGAAAGGCTTCAATGTGCCATTTGTCCATCAGATCAATAAGAAGCTGCCCTTCTTCTTCGGTAAAAGAATGAGCCAGCAGAATTTCATCATGATAGACAATGCGTGTTCCGCATCCGCAGAGATAGCCATCAAACCCAAGGGTTTTGAGAAAAGACGGCATGGTACGGATGGTTCGTCCGGTATTGATGAAAACCAGATGCCCATTTTTCTGAGCAGCAGCGATGGCTGAAAGAGCACTTTCCGGAATCTGATGGGTGGCATTGGATAATAATGTCCCATCAATATCGAAGAATAATAACTGATGCTGCATCTTAGTAGCCAAGCTCTTCACCTACAAGGAGAATTTTGATTCTGCCCGGAATATTGGAACGGCGGGTGATCACTGTGTGGGTACATATGCAGTCCGGACTCAGACAGTCTGCACATTGACCGGTGACAGCGCAAGGCGTCTTGCGGTTCAGGCGGACAGTATTCGGAGGTGCTGCTGACAGTTTGACACGTTTGTAGGCGGAATCAAGATCAGGACAGACTTTGTTCATGCCTGCGATAATGATGACATTTTTAGGGCCATGAATAAGAGAAGCAACACGATTGCCCGTGCCGTCAATATTGACCAGAAGGCCATCTGTTGTGATGGCATTGGTACTCATGAAGTAATAATCGCAGACTGCAACTTTGGAATAGACAGCATCTTTTTCTTCCTGGGTCTTGGCGATTGTACGGTCAAGAAAGATGCAGTCAGCTTCTTTGACGGCTGTATTGAAGCCAATTTCGGTAAGGGTTATAGAACCGCCGCAGGATACAGTGTTTCCTTTGGTCAGATAAGGTGCGATAGCCCTGAGTGCGGCCTGTCTGTCAGGAACATAATCAGCTTCAAAACCGCGTTTTTTAAGATTTGAGATCATTGTATCTGCAATATTTTTATAATACTGTTGTTTTGGTGTCATTATAAACCTCCTTACGATAAATGATTTAATATGATTTTATTTGTCTGCACCAAAATGCAGATAAGTGTATTATAACACGAATAAAAAGGATTCGGAAAAATTTTTCATGACTTGACAAGTGTGATAAAATATGTGATAAACAAAAATGACAGATAATAATATAAAATTTACGGAGAATAGAGAGTGCAGAGTAAATCGTTATATATAGCAGAAAAGCCCAGTGTGGCCAAAGAATTTGCCAAAGTATTGAATGTCGGCGGACGTGCATCGGATGGCTATCTTGAGTCAGCAGATGCAGTTGTGACATGGTGTGTCGGACATCTGGTGACGATGAGTTATCCGGAAGTTTATGATCCGAAGTTGAAGAAATGGTCTTTGGATACATTGCCGTTTCTGCCTGAAGAATTTAAATATGAATTAATTGATGATGTGAAAAAGCAGTTTCGTATTGTGGAGCGTTTGCTGAATCGAGAGGATGTCACTTGCATCTATGTCTGCACCGACTCAGGAAGAGAAGGAGAATATATTTATCGCCTGGTGGATCAGATGGCACATGTTGGGGACAAAGATAAACGGAGGGTGTGGATTGATTCTCAGACAGAAGAAGAAATCTTAAGAGGCATCCGGGAAGCTAAGCCGTTGTCTGAATATGATCATCTGGCAGATGCGGCTTATTTGAGAGCCAAAGAAGATTATCTGATGGGAATTAATTTTTCACGACTGCTGACCCTGAAATACGGGCAGTCGATGTCTAATTATCTTGGTACGAAGTATACCGTTATTTCTGTGGGGCGCGTAATGACATGTGTGCTTGGCATGGTGGTGCGGCGAGAACGTGAAATTCGGTATTTTGTCAAGACACCGTTTTATCGGGTACTTGCTGCTGCGGATATCCTGGGACGGGAAGTGGAGGCTGAATGGCGTGTGACAGAAGAATCGGTGGCATGGCAGAAACCGGTTTTATATAAAGAGAATGGATTTAAGACGAAAGAGGATGCACAGAAGCTGATAACATATATTGGGCGTGTGCAGCCGATGGAAGCGGAAGTCACAGCCATTGAGAGAAAAACAGAGAAGAAGAATCCGCCGCTTTTATATAATTTGGCGGAACTTCAGAATGATTGCTCGCGTATGTTTAAAATCAGTCCGGATGAAACACTGAAAATAGTCCAGGAGTTATATGAGAAGAAACTGGTGACTTATCCGAGAACCGATGCCAGAGTCCTTTCGACGGCTGTAGCGAAGGAAATCGACAGAAATATCAGCGGCTTGAAACAGGTACCGGCTTTTGCTGCTTTTGCAGATAAAGTACTGGCTATGGGGAGCTATAAGAAAATTGCATCTACGCGATATACCAATGACAAACAGATTACAGATCATTATGCAATTATTCCAACCGGTCAGGGGCTGGGGGCTCTGAGAAGTCTTCATCCACAATCAGAAAGCGTTTATGAAGCTATCTGCAGACGTTTCCTGAGTATTTTTTATCCGCCGGCACAGTACAGAAAGTTATCCATGACATTGAAGGTGCGGACAGAGAGTTTTTATGCCAGTTTCAAGGTTTTGACGGATGAAGGTTATCTGAAAGTTGCCGGTATTCCGAAGAAAGCTCAGAATACACAGGGACAAAAGGACGATGAAACAGAAGATGTAGGGTGTGATACAGCCTTTCTGGATATGCTGAAGGATTTGAAAAAGGGTTCCCATCTGCCGGTGAAACGGTTGATGATCAAAGAAGGCGAGACGTCGCCTCCGAAGCGTTACAATTCCGGTTCACTGATTCTGGCAATGGAAAATGCAGGACAGCTGATCGAAGATGAGGAACTGCGAGCTCAGATCAAAGGTTCCGGAATCGGAACAAGTGCGACAAGGGCAGAGATTCTCAAAAAGCTTGTTACAATCCGTTATCTGGCGCTGAATAAAAAGACACAGATTGTGACACCGACACAGCTGGGAGAGATGGTCTATGAAGTTGTAGATAACTCCATTCGATCACTGCTGAATCCAGAATTAACAGCCAGTTGGGAAAAAGGACTAACGTATGTGGCAGAAGGCAGTATTACATCGGATGTTTATATGGAGAAACTGGAACGATTTATATCTGATCGTACAGGCAGGGTTATGGTTTTACATAACCAGTATCAGTTGCGGGGCAACTATGACCGGTGTGCAGCTTTTTACAAGAAAGAACAGCGCCCGTCAGCAAAAGGAAAGACGATCAAAAAAGTTTCATCCAATGCGAAGAAGCAGACAGGTAAGGTTTCAACAGAGTAACTTTTATATAGAATAAATGGAGGTATTCAAAATGTATGAAGGATTAAAAATTGCAAACATGTACACATTGTCGGAAACAATTGCAGCAGAGTTATTGTCATCCGTCACCTACCCATGGGAAGCACTTCCGAAGATTGGTGATTTTATCAAGAAACTTGGACCAACATTGCCTGAAGAAGACTATGAATACAGAGGTGAAGATGTGTGGGTTGCAAAGGATGCGACTGTATTCCCATCTGCGTATATTCATGGACCAGCGATCATCGGCAAGGGTGCAGAAGTCAGACACTGTGCATTTATCCGTGGTAATGCGATTGTGGGTGAAGGTGCAGTTGTCGGTAATTCAACTGAGCTTAAAAATGTCATACTTTTCAACAAAGTTCAGGTACCGCATTATAATTATGTGGGAGATTCCATTCTTGGATTTAAGGCACATATGGGAGCCGGTTCTATTACTTCCAATGTTAAGTCAGATAAGAAGCTGGTGGTTGTTCATACCGGTGAAGGCAATATTGAGACTGGTCTCAAGAAATTCGGTGCAATGCTGGGAGACTGTGTAGAGGTAGGATGCAACAGTGTTCTGAATCCGGGTACAGTGCTTGGACCGAATGTGAATGTTTATCCGACATCCTCTGTTCGCGGTTATGTACCAGCAGCCCATATTTTTAAAACGCAGGATCAGATTGTAAAGAAAGAGGCATAGTATGCGCAGAAAGATCACAGAGGCCCATTTGCTGTTGATTATAACTTTTGCCATGTATATGGGCTATCAGTGGCTGATGCAGTGGATACCTCTCCATGATGTTATGTTTCATGTCATCATGGGACAGGTGATGCTGATTTTCCCAGGAGCATTGTGGATGCTGATACGATATCGGAAGAACAGACCGCAATTGTCAGAAAGAATGCTTTTTACACCGATATCCAATGCCAACATCAAGATGGCGGTGGCCGTGATTATTTCTGCGTACCCGGTTGTGGTGATTTTGAATCGTTTTTCTATGTTTTTTGTGAAAAACCAGGTGATGGAAGTCATGCCTTATATGATGAGAATGGGGTATTTTCCAATGCTGTTTGTAATGGCAGTGATGCCAGCGTTTAATGAGGAATTTTTATGCAGAGGAATCTTGTACGGCGCATACCGACAGCGGGCTAAGACGACGGGAATATGGCTTAGTGCATTGGCTTTCGGGCTGTTTCATCTGAATTTCAATCAAATGCTGTATGCGGTTTATCTGGGGATAGTTTTGGCACTGATGGTTGAGGCAACCGGTTCAATTTATACATCCATGCTGATGCATTTCCTGTTGAATGGTTTCAATGTGACAATGAACTTCATGGCCAATCAGAGACTAATAGCGGATGCGGCGGTGAATCAGCAGCAAGTGACGGAATCTGTATCACAGACATTATCCGATGTGCCTATTCAGCAATTGGTGACAATGGCTGTTGTGCTGGCCATTTTCATCTTTTTAAATGGCATTTTGATCTACAGTACCTTTCGGATGAATGGTCGAAGTCTGCAAAATGACGGTGAAAAAGGACGAGTGATCGATGGGTGGATTGTCATTTTTGTGATAATCACTGTGATTTTAACGTATATGAATACAGATTTTCTATGATTTTTCTACATATTGCTATTCCGAAAACAAATATTAGATGTATTGATGCAAGAACAATCCTGTTTTTGTCATAAAATTATCAAAGATGCCAAAAATAAAAAAATGAGCAAAAAACACTGGACTTCATTGAGAATTGATGGGAAAATAGTAAACAGATATGATGTAAATTTTGCATGATACATATTTGAAAGGAGTCACAAAATGATTTATTCACATGAAGTAGAATTAATGTGCCCTGTTGCAAAAGGCGCAAAACATGAGCCTGCTCCAATCCCTGAAGAAGGCAAATGGGTTCATTCCAAAGAAATTAAAGATATTTCCGGCTTTACACATGGTATTGGCTGGTGCGCACCACAGCAGGGTGCCTGCAAGCTGACACTGAATGTTAAGGAAGGTATTATAGAGGAAGCTTTAATCGAGACAATCGGATGTTCAGGTATGACACATTCAGCCGCTATGGCAGCTGAAATTTTACAGGGCAAAACCATTCTGGAAGCTCTGAATACAGACCTTGTTTGTGATGCAATTAACACAGCAATGAGAGAGCTGTTCCTTCAGATTGTATACGGCAGAACACAGAGTGCGTTCTCTGATGACGGTCTTGCAGTTGGTGCAGGTCTTGAGGATCTTGGCAAGGGCCTTCGTTCTCAGGTTGGTACAATGTATGGTACAAAGGCAAAAGGTGTTCGTTATCTTGAGATGGCAGAAGGTTATGTTACAGGCCTTGCCCTTGATGAGAATGATGAAGTTATCGGTTACCAGTTTGTAAGCCTTGGAAAGATGACTGACTTTATCAAGAATGGCGATGATCCTAATACTGCATGGGAAAAGGCAAAAGGTCAGTATGGCCGTGTAGCAGATGCAGTTAAAATTATCGACCCGAGAAAGGAGTAATCTAAAATGGCTTTATTTGAATCATATGAAAGAAGAATTGATCAGATCAATTCTGTTTTAAATAGCTACGGTATCGCTTCTATCGAAGAAGCAGAGAAGATCACAAAGGACGCAGGTCTTGATGTATACGAACAGGTTAAGAAGATTCAGCCAATCTGTTTCGAGAATGCATGTTGGGCATATACAGTCGGTGCTGCAATTGCTATCAAGAAGGGTTGCCGTAAGGCTTCCGATGCAGCTGCAGCAATCGGTGAAGGTCTTCAGGCTTTCTGTATCCCGGGTTCTGTTGCAGACCATCGTAAGGTTGGTCTTGGCCATGGTAATCTTGGCAAGATGCTGCTTGAAGAAGAAACAGAATGCTTCTGTTTCCTTGCAGGTCATGAATCTTTTGCAGCTGCAGAAGGTGCTATCGGTATCGCTGAAAAAGCCAACAAAGTTCGTCAGAAACCACTTCGTGTTATCTTAAACGGTCTTGGCAAAGATGCTGCTCAGATTATTTCACGTATCAACGGTTTCACATTTGTTGAGACACAGTTTGATTACAAAGCCAACAAGCTGAACGTTGTATATGAGAAACCATATTCAACAGGTCTTCGTGCATCTGTTAAATGTTACGGTGCAGATGATGTTCAGGAAGGTGTTGCAATCATGCATCACGAGAACGTAGGTGTTTCCATCACAGGTAACTCTACAAACCCTACAAGATTCCAGCATCCTGTAGCAGGTACATACAAGAAAGAATGTATCGAACAGGGTAAGAAATATTTCTCAGTTGCTTCCGGCGGTGGTACAGGCCGTACACTTCATCCGGACAACATGGCAGCAGGTCCTGCTTCCTACGGTATGACAGATACAATGGGACGTATGCATTCTGATGCTCAGTTCGCAGGTTCTTCATCTGTTCCGGCTCATGTTGAAATGATGGGTCTGATCGGTATGGGCAATAACCCAATGGTCGGCGCTACAGTTGCTGTTGCAGTTAGCGTTGAGGAAGCAGCAAGAGCTGGCAAGTTCTAAGGCCTTTGTTAAAAAGATAGTATAATACAGTTGCTTTTTGTGAAAATGGCATTTGTACACATATAAGATAAGCACGTGAGGTAAGAATCTCACGTGCTTTTTATGTTTACAAGAATAAATTATGGAAGAAATAGAATTTTCCAAAGAAGTTATCCAGCGAGGGGCAGATATGCTTGAATGGAGTCTGGAAGAACTGATTCAGCAGACGATGGATGCATTGAAGAATTTTCGTCCATAAAAGTTTCGTTTATCCATGAATGTGTAAGAGAGTACTTGACGAATCATTCTATTCTGACAATAATAGATAAAGGAATGAGCGTTGAATTGTCGGAAGGAGAAGAAGAGATGAAATGGATGATTGCATCAGATATACACGGCTCGGCCGCTTATCTGGAAAAGTTGCTTGAGGCTTACAAACAGGAAAAGGCAGATCGGATGCTGTTGTTAGGTGATCTTTTATATCATGGGCCCCGCAATGATTTGCCGGAGGGATATCAGCCCAAAAGAGTTATTGAGCTTTTGAATGGAATGAAAGACGATATTCTCTGTGTCCGGGGAAACTGCGAGGCGGAAGTGGATCAGATGGTGCTGGAATTTCCGGTGATGGCAGAATATGCAATTTTGACAGCTGGTACGCGGATGATTTTTGCAACCCATGGGCATGTTTTCAATGAGAAAAATTTGCCGCCGCTGCATAAAGGTGATATTCTTTTGCACGGTCATACTCATGTTCCGAAGTGTGTGGCGCATGAGAACTATATTTATATGAATCCGGGTTCGGTATCCATCCCGAAAGAAAACAGTTATCATGGGTATATGACTTGGGAAGGATCGGATTTTGTCTGGAAAGATCTTGAAGGAGGTGTTCGAAACGAAGTTATTGTTTAAGCAGCGTTTGTTTTCATGGTTTGACAGTTATGATATATATGATGAAACGGAACAGACAGTTTATGTTGTTAAAGGGCAGTTGGATTGGGGACATTGTCTGAAGATTTTCAGTGTTTACGGTGAAGAAGTCGGGACAGTCAAAGAGAAGGTGTTGACATTGCTTCCGAAGTTTGAAGTCTATGAAAAAGAAAGATATATTGGCTGCATCCAGAAAGAATTGACATTTTTGAAACCGAAATACGATATTGATTTTAACGGCTGGCATATCGAGGGCGGTTATATGGAATGGGACTATACGATTGTTGGATCGGGCGGACAGAGGATTGCTGCAATTTCGAAGGAGCTTTTTCATATGACGGACACTTACGTGATGGATATCGTGAATCCGGAAGATGCATTATATGTGCTGATGTTTGTTCTGGCGATAGATGCAGAGAAGTGTTCAAGAAATTAAATTAACTGTTCAGAGCTAACCTCCAAAATGCTAAGCATTTCATCGGTGTGGCGTATCCGCTAAATAAAATTTCAAAAAACAGTCTTAAAAATGCAAGCATTTTATACCTGTTTTTTGAAATTTTGCTTGGCTCTGAACAGTTACAAATTAAATACGGCATACAGAATGAAAATCATCTGCTGGAATAAATCCGGCGGGTGTTTTTTAGTTTAGATGATGCACTATTTTAATTGCCTATTGACATAGTAGGTAAATGGGTATATCATACACATAGAAACAGGAAAGGAATGAATGTAGGATGATAATGATTTCTTCAAAGGGGCGTTATGCACTGCGGGTTATGACGTATCTGGCGGTCAATGCAGACCGGGAGTTTGTACCGCTGAAAGAGATAGCGGAAGCGGAGAGTATTTCTCTGAAGTATCTTGAGAGTATTGCCAGAATGTTGTCAAAGGAACACTATATTGAAGGAACTAGCGGACGAGGCGGCGGTTATCATCTGACCAGAAAGCCGGAGGCATATAAAGTCGGTGACATTCTTCGATTGACCGAAGGAACACTGGCACCTGTATCCTGTCTCAAGGATGATGCAGAACCTTGCGGGAGAGCAGAGCTTTGCTGTACGCTTCCGGTATGGCAGGGGTTGTCGAATGTTATTACAGATTATCTGGATAATATGACACTGGCTGATGTGGCTGGGAAGGGCCGTTTCGATGAATAGATACAGATAACACAGGAAAATACAGCATAATAATACAGCATAATTATAATAGAGAAGAAACAAGTAGGAGGCATAAAAATGTTGAACAAGCAGTTATTGAATGTAAAAGATTTATATGTTGATGTTGAAGATAAAGAAATCCTTCATGGCGTGGATCTGTCCATTGGTGAAGGGGAGACGCATGTTTTGATGGGACCGAACGGTACAGGTAAGTCTACCCTCGGTTATGCACTGATGGGCAATCCACGTTATACTGTGAAGTCCGGCGAAATATGGTTTAAAGGCAAGAATATTACGGCGGAACCAGTCAATGAGCGTGCCAAAGACGGTATTTTTCTTTCTTTCCAGAATCCGCTTGAGATTCCAGGCGTGACACTGAGTTCCTTTATTAGAAATGCACTGGAACAGAAAACCGGCAAGAGAATCAAACTGTGGGATTTCAAGAAAGATCTTGAGAAGACAATGGCTATTTTGCAGATGGATCCGTCTTATGCGGAACGTGATCTGAATGTGGGCTTTTCCGGCGGTGAGAAGAAGAAGGCAGAGATCCTTCAGCTTCTGATGCTTAAACCTTCACTGGCCATCCTTGATGAGACAGACTCTGGCCTGGATGTGGATGCAGTACGTACAGTTTCAGCAGGTATTGAAGAATACCAGAAGACATGCAAAGGCAGTTTAATTGTTATTACACATAGTACAAAAATTCTGGAAGCACTGCATGTGGATTATACCCATGTCATGGTTGAAGGCAGGATTATCAAGACTGGAGATGCATCCCTTGTTGAAGAGATCAATGAAAACGGATTCGGAAGTTATGAAACTCAGGAGCAGTAAAAGCGGCGTGGGAAAGGAGTGACTGACGGTGAAAGAAAAGAGTCAAGTTGAAGATATAGATAGAAGCATATATGATTTTAAAGATGATGAAAAAGACGCATACAGGATTAAAGCAGGACTGACGCCTGAAATTGTGCAGAAATTGTCCAAAGAGAAACATGATCCTGCATGGATGGAACTTTTTCGTCTGCATTCTCTTCAAATTTACAATGAGATGGCAGTGCCGGATTGGGGGCCATCTATAGAAGGCTTGAATATGGATCAGATTGTTACTTATGTCAGGCCGAATACGAAGATGAAAGCCAAATGGTCCGATGTGCCGGAAGATATTAAGAATACATTTGAGCGTCTGGGTATTCCTGAAGCAGAGAGAAAGTCATTGGCCGGTGTCGGTGCCCAGTATGATTCCGAGCTGGTTTATCATAATGTTCGTGAGGAAGTCGCTGCACAGGGTGTTGTCTATACCGATATGGAGAGTGCATTGACCGGTGAATATGCAGATATGGTGAAGAAGCATTTTATGAAGCTGGTGAAACCGACAGATCATAAGTTTGCCGCACTTCACGGGGCTGTCTGGTCCGGCGGTTCATTTGTGTATGTACCGAAGGGGGTTTCTGTTGAAATTCCGCTTCAGTCTTATTTCAGATTAAATGCGCCTGGTGCAGGACAGTTTGAGCATACACTGATCATTGTGGATGAGGGGGCCGATCTGCATTTCATCGAGGGCTGTTCAGCACCGAAATATAATGTCGCCAATCTGCATGCCGGATGTGTGGAGCTTTTTGTGGGCAAGAATGCAAGACTTCGTTATTCGACGATTGAAAACTGGTCCAAGAATATGTACAATCTGAACACAAAGAGAGCATTGGTAGAAGAAGGAGGTACCATTGAATGGGTATCCGGTTCCTTTGGTTCACATGTTTCCTATCTGTATCCGATGAGCATTCTCAAAGGCCGTGACTCCAAGATGGAATTTACAGGCATTACATTTGCCGGCAAAGGCCAGAATCTGGATACAGGTGCCAAAGTTGTTCATATTGGAGAAAATACAAGTTCTTATATTAATACTAAATCTATTTCAAAGGATGGCGGTATCAGTACATTCCGTTCATCTGTTGTTGTGAATAAAGGTGCAGAAAATGCAAAATCTGCGGTTTCCTGCCAGTCTTTGATGCTGGATTCGGAATCCAGATCAGATACGATCCCTGCTATGGATATCCGTACCAAGAATGCTAATGTAGGTCATGAAGCACAGATCGGCAGTATCAGTGACGAGGCTGTTTTCTATCTGATGTCCAGAGGCATGAGCGAGGAAGATGCAAGAGCGTGCATCGTCAGTGGATTTGCGGACAACGTATCAAAGGAGCTGCCTCTTGAGTATGCACTTGAGATGAACAATCTGATTCGACTTGAAATGAAAGGCAGTATTGGATAGGGTAAAGGAGGATTTGAAGATGAAAGAGAATGAGACATTAAAGATTAATCCGCTGCCATCCAAAACATGGTACTGGCTCCATTTAAATGATACAACAGTGAAATGGAATGGGGATGTGCAGCCTTGCATGGTGATGGCAGAAGAGCCGGAACAGGTATCTGAAGCCGGTTTGAATATAAAGGAAATGACAACAGGCGTCGGCGCTGAGGCGGATGCGATATTTGAGGATGAGAATCTTCCGATTTTACAGTTTACAGCAAAGGCTGAAGCCGGTGACAGAGTCATCAGACTGGATATCAGCAGTGAAGATAAGGAGAATGCAGCGGGAACTGTTTATATTGCAGCGGAAGAAAATGCCCGTGTGACAGTGATTGAGAAGTTTACATCTGGCAAAAAGGCTCAGAGCGATCTGGCATTCAGAACAAAACTTTATGCTGGGAAAAACAGCACGATTCGTCTGATACAGATCAATATGCTGGATGAAGGACAGAGATTACTGAACGCAGTAGGTTCTGTCTGCGACGAGACAGCAAAGCTTGATGTTCTTCAGATGTTTGTCGGCAGAGGTGATGTATATAACGGCATTCAGACAGAACTGGAAGGCAACCAGTCTGAACTACACACGGAGATTGGCTATATTGGCCAGAAGCAGCAGACATTGGATATGAATCTGGTTATCAACCACTGGGGAAAGAAGACAAATTGTGACATTCAGGTAGATGGTACACTAAAAGATGCGGCAAAGAAAGTTTTCAGAGGTTCCATTGATTTTAAACGCGGTTCATCGGGATCCAAAGGTGCAGAAACTGAGAATGTACTGTTGCTTGGGGATGATGTGGAGAATAAGACGATTCCATTGATTCTTTGCGCAGAAGAGGATGTAGATGGCAGCCACGGCGCAACCATTGGTGAATTGGATGAAGAAACATTATTCTATTTTGCGGCCAGAGGCATCGATCAGGAGACAGCCGAGGATATTATGACAAAAGCAAAACTTGAAGTCCTCTACCAGCATATACAGGATGAAGAAACAGAAAGGATTGTAGCAGACCAGCTTACAAAGGTGATGAGCAATGACAGCCAGTGATTACAGAAAAGATTTCCCTCTTTTACAGAATGAGGATACGATTTATATAGATAATGCAGCAACAGCCCAGCGCCCGCAGGCTGTACTGGATGCAGTCAAGGTTTTTTATGAGACAGAAAATGCGAACCCGCTGAGAGGCTTTTATCCTCTCAGTCTGAAGGCTACCGAGAGTTGTGAGAACGCCAGAGCGACAGTACGTGATTTTATTCATGCAACTTCCAAGAAAGAGATTATTTTTACAAGAAATACAACAGAAGGGCTGAATCTGGTGGCCTACAGCTATGGCCTCAGCCATCTGAAGGCTGGAGATGAGATTGCGGTCACTATTATGGAGCATCACAGCAATCTTTTGCCATGGCAGATGGTGGCACGTCAGACCGGTGCTGAATTAAAGTTTATGGAGTGTGAAACTGACGGCACATTGACAGATGAAACGATTCAGACGGTAATCAATGAGAAGACAAAACTGGTGGCAGTGGCTCAGGTATCCAATGTTCTCGGATGTGTCAATCCGATAGAGAAAATCGTGGCCCGCGCACACGAAGTAGGCGCAGTGGTTGTAATGGATGGTGCGCAGAGTGTACCGCATATGCCTGTGGATGTGCAGAAACTGGATGTGGATTTTATGGCATTTTCAGGGCATAAACTCATGGGGCCGATGGGAATCGGTGTATTATATGGCAGGAAAGTATTGCTCGAAGAAATGCCGCCATTTCTCACTGGCGGTGAAATGATAGATTCCGTGACACGAGAAGGGGCAGTATTTGCGGAATTACCGCATAAATTTGAGGCCGGAACAGTGAATGCTGCCGGTGCAGCAGGGTTGGCGGCTGCCATTGATTACCTGAATCAGGTAAGCTTTGATTTTATCCAGGAGCAGGAACTGGCCTTAACACAGCGTGCGATGGAAGGATTGGCTAAGGTGCCGCATGTACATGTGATGGGCTCTGAAGATCCGGCAAACCATACAGGTATCGTATCTTTTACAATAGAGGGTGTTCATCCGCACGATGTCAGTGAAATCCTTGCTTCAGACGGCATTGATGTTCGTGCCGGTCATCACTGTGCTCAGCCGCTTCTGACCTATCTTGGCGTTCATTCTTCGACAAGAGCAAGTTTTATGTTTTACAATACATTGGATGAAGTGGATGCTTTTGTAAAGAGCGTTGCCAGCATAAGAAGGAGAATGGGATATGGAGAGTAGAAGTTTTTATAATGAAATATTGACAGAACATAATCTGCGGCCGGAGTATAAACATGATCTTCCGGATGCCAATATTGTTCTGGAAGGAGTCAATCCAAACTGCGGAGATGATATTTTTCTGAAATTGAAAGTTGAAAACGATGTCATTGAAGATGGTGCCTTTGTAGGAGATGGATGTGCCATTTCCCAGGCATCCGCAGACATTATGCTGGGGATGATCCTTGGAAAAACAAAGGAAGAGGCATTGAAGCTTGGTGACATGTTCCTGCGTATGATTCAGGGAGAAGCGACGGATGAGGAAATCGATCAGTTGGAAGAAGCTTCTGCATTGAAAGATATTGCCCATATGCCTGCCAGAGTAAAGTGTGCAGTCCTGGGTTGGCATACATTGGATGAGGCTTTCAAGAAAGCCAAAGAAAATTCAGCTTCATAAGGACAGAGAGTGCCGGATATGGTAGAATAGAGAAAAAGCAAGGAGGTAACAGATAATGTATGAAGAAGTTCAGGTTTTAACTCACAGCAGTATTCGTATAGCAGGAAATCAGATCATTTATTTTGATCCATTTCATGTGGAGGAAGAAACCCATGATGCTGATATTATTTGCGTGACCCATGAACATTTTGATCACTATTCACCGGAAGATCTGGCGAAGGTAAAAAATGCAGCAACGATTCTTGTCTGTCCGAAGTCAATGAAGGATTCATTGAGCAACAGCGGTATTTCTGAGGAGTTTACAGAATTGGTAGCTCCGGGAGATGAACTGGAGATCAATGGTGTCAGGATTCAGGCAGTGCCTGCCTACAATATTGGCAAACAGTTTCATCCGCAGCAGAATCAATGGGTAGGTTATCTTGTGACAATGAATGAGGTGACTTATTATATTGCTGGAGATACGGATATCAATGAGGATGTGAAGAAAATCCAGTGTGATGTGGCTATGATTCCTGTCGGCGGAACGTATACAATGACAGCAGAAGAGGCAGCTGAGCTGGCAGAAATAATTCATCCGAAAGCAGCAGTACCGACACATTATGGTTCGGTAGCAGGCAAAGCTGAAGATGGTCAGATATTTGCAGATATGCTAAAAGACAAAATCAATGTCATCTTAAAAATGTAATAGATATAAGAGATTTGCAAATCCTTGTAGATTTAAAGCGAAACTGGAAGGCATATTTATTTGTGTACAGACAGTTTCGCTTTTTTATTAGTCAGAAAGAAGATAGAAATGTTTCTGCAGGAAGAGAGAAGAGGGGGGAAAGCCGTATATAGTAGGTGAGTACACTTAAAAAGTACGAAAATTCTGAATATTTATAATTGGAAGATTAATATAAAGAAAACTATTGACGTTTTAAAATAACTGTGTTACTATAAAGACAACAAAGAGGAGATGCCTAACAGAAACAAAGGAAGTTTATTCCAGTATTAGACCAAGAGGATAGTTAGAAGTAGTCGAGTCTTAGAACAGGAGGACGGTCCAATGGCATAAGAAGTCTTGATCAAATCGAATAATAATCTCTCACGAGTTTACATAGATGTCGTTAACAGCTATACATGTAACAGAGGAGATGATGATTATGAAGAAAGGCAGAGGCCCATAGTGGACATGCAAATTTATGAATAGGAGGTATAGTCCAAAAGGAACATAATTTATCCAATCGAATTCTATGAAAGTTGAAGGTGTATTAAATGAAATTACAGGAAATTCATTAAAAGCCCGGTCGAAGGAAGATTCATCGATCGGGCTTTTAATTTTGTATGTTCGATTGGCGTGAATGAAGTTTATGAATTTGGATTATTGCTGGCGAAGAATATCAGAATCTGTCGAAGGGTGTCGAATGGGGGCAGAATGAGAAGAGAATTGAACGGGAAATGGACTTGATTAATCAAATGACTGATGATAGTATGGTGGATACAGAGAAAAATATGTCTATAGAAATTCCTGAGGGAGAGGATAGATATGCGTACAGCTATAGAAGATATAATAAAAGAGCGGGCATGTATAGAGCATGAAGAAGGAAAGCTTCAGATTTTAACAAATTTGATTAAAGACAGTATTCTGACTATTCAAGGAGCTGCTAAACGAATGAATATGACAGAAGAAGTGTTTAGGAGTAAAATGAGATGAGTGCAATGAATACTTTTACCGGGCGGATTTTTGATCCGCTGAAGATGATGAAACAGGATGTTTGTGTGGAGGATATTGCCCATGCACTAAGCCTGGTTTGCAGGGGCGGTGGGCATATCCGCTATTTTTTTTCGGTGGCGCAGCATTCGATGAATTGTGCCAGTGAAGCAGCTGCCAGAGGATGGTCGGGGCGAATTGTTCTGGCATGTTTGCTGCATGACGCCAGTGAGGCTTATATTGCGGATATTATCCGGCCGGTGAAACCTTATCTGACGAATTATCTGGACATCGAGGCACAGATCATGGATGTCATTTATGATTATTTTGAATTGGCGGATCTGACACCCGAAGAGAAAAAGTTCTGCAAGCAGATAGATGATGAGATGATGGAGCATGAACTTAGAATAATGATGCCGGGAGAAGAGCGCAGACAGACGCCTATATTGATGTCGGAACCGGATTTCAGAGAAAGGCCTTACAGGGATGTTGAAGAAGAATTTAAAGGTATGGTTGAAAAATATACAGAGAATTTGAAGAAGCCGGACATGGGTGATAAATGCGGCGGTTTGGTGAATGCAAAGGCAATCTCCGAGAATAATAGAGCAAAATACGAGGAGGCAGCGGTCAGGGAAGGATACAGGCAGTTGACGAAACTTCTGATAGAGAAGAAAATGACGATCACGACCATGGAGAGTGCGACTTCCGGTCAGATTGCTTCGTTGATCACTGATACAGAGGGTTCTTCGGCGGTATTCAAGGGGGCTTTTGTGACTTATTGCAATGAGGCAAAAGTTATGCAGGGGGTGCCGGCCGACATACTTGACAGGTATACGGTCTATTCCAAGGAAACAGCAGAGGCAATGGCAGCAGCCTGTGCGAAAACTTATCAAGCGGATATCGGTATCGGTGTGACAGGAACCATGGGAAATATAGATCCGGCCAATCCGGATGCATCCGTTCCTGGGCAGGTGTATTTTGCAATTGTGATTAACGGAGACATGAAGTCCTATTATATTGAACTGGCAGTGCAGCCTACAAGACTGACTTACAAACTGGCAGTTGCAAAGGAGATTCTGGATGTATTGGTGTCGAGGGTGAATCAGGTGTCCGGATGAATCCGGTGAAACGGAAAGCGAATGAAGCGGTGCGGAAAAAGCGGGAATTGTAATGAATCAGAAGAAGTGGAGAAGAACATGAAACAAGTAAAGATCATAAAGAAAAAAGATGATTATACAATGGAATACGAAGTAGGAGATATCTGTAAAGTAACAGGTACCTGGTATGGTGGTGTTCACATTGAGGGAAAGACAGGTATTCCTGTATCCATTGACAGAGAGGAATATATTGAACTGGATGCGCAGGGAAAGCCTGAGCAGGCGGCAGCAGAGAATGTCCGGATGGATGAACAGAATGGTCATTCCGAATCTAAGGGAGATGAAGCAGCTGCAGAGGATGTTCTTGAAAGGGACATTGAAGTGGGAGATATTGTTCGACATTTCAAACGGGAATGGGTATCAGAGGAAAGTGCGGAATACTTATACAAAGTTCTGGCATTTGCACAGCATACGGAAACAGGTGAGAAACTGGTGATTTATGAAGCGCTTTATCCGCCGTATAAAACATGTGCCAGACCATACGGGATGTTTATGAGTGAGGTAGATAGAACCAAATACCCGGATGTGCAGCAGAAATACCGTTTTGAAAAAGTAGAAACAAAGCGCTGGGTATAATAAAAAATTGATGGTCTGCTGATGTGAGAAAAGAAATGGACGGACAATACAGGTTATAGAGCGAAAAGAAAACATGCTTTATAACCTGTTTATTTTTTTTAGAACAAAAATTATATTAACAAATGTTAATGAAATTCTATGTTTAAAATGTTACTATTATGGAATCATGACTTAAAAATGAATATAAGGGGTAATGATATATGGTGTCAGAAGAATTGATCAGGCAACTTTTCCGTACACAGGATCAAGCGGTGATCAGAAGACTGAGTGAGATTTCAGAGACAGTCATTTACAAGAAAAGGCAGGAAATCCATAAAGCAGGAGAGACCTATACACATTTTTATATGTTGCTGAGAGGGGCAGTTTATACATATTTTTATGATGAGCATCAGCATCCGGTTGTTCTGTGCTTTTTTTCGGAGAAGAATGATTTCATGAATGTAGAAAATTTCAATAAACAGTCAACGGTTGGGATGACAGCATTGACAGAGACAGAGGTTTTTCGGGTTCCGATTAAAGAAATACTTCAGCTTTCCGATGAAATACCAACATTGATCTGGGTGTATGCAGGATATCTGCAGAAGACCATGATGTATCTCTGCGTCATTAATAATCGGAGAATGAACCTGACGGCTGAAGAACGATATCAGTGGTTTTGTGAAAAATGGCCGGAGGTTGAGGCCAGTGCAAGTAATAAGCAGATTGCATCCTTTTTAAGAATGCGTCCGGAATCATTGAGTCGTCTGAAAGCACAGATGAAGCAAAGTGAAAAAGAGGCAAAAACATTGGAAAATATTCTGGTGACAAAGGATCTGCAGTGGGATTATATGGATATCAAGGAAATGATAGAGAAAAGACAGAATGGACAGGGGTAGAGATGTTATGACAACAGTGGAAGCAATCAATGCATGTATTCCATTAAATAATCCAGAGTTGACGGGGCAGTTGGGAAGATTATCGGAGATTGTACATTATAAAAAAGGTGATTGTATTTACGATATTGGTGATATTCAAAAGAAGGTTTATGTTCTTATTGAAGGGATGCTCCGATGTTATTTTATTGATGAATCACAGACAGAAATGACAGATTCTTTCATGACAGAGAAGGGAATGGTCGCGAATTCTGTAGAAATTTTTGTTGGAAAAGAAACGCCGTCGGTTGTCGGTGTAGAAGTGCTGAATGAAACCACTGTTTTGGAGATACCGGTGCAGGCAGTTTTTGACCTTATGCATCAATATCCGAGAATGGCCAAGCTCTATGTCAGATGTCTGCATCAGGCGCTGGAATTTCAGAATGAGATCAATATCAAGCGGCTTTATTTGCCGGGCAATAAGCGTTATGAATGGTTCTGCAAAAAGTGGCCGGAAGTCGATCAGATCGCAAGTAATCAGCAGATTGCTTCTTTTCTTGGCATTCGCTCAGAATCTCTCAGCAGACTGCGGCATCAAAAAAGGAAGCATCAGTGAGAGATAATCTATATTGTTTTCGAAACAGCGATATTGATTGCGCATGGATGCCGATTTTTGTCGAAATCTTTGGGGTGCCTGTTCGACGGCTTTCGACACCCATTCTGGTATTTTTGTGTTATAGTTTGTAATGCTTACATGTGAGTTGCAGGATAACATTGAGAATAGAAGATGAGGTGGAGAAAATGAGGAAGGAAATCGTCGAATTAGAACAGTTGTTAGAGATTCAGAGATTGCAGAACATGGCATGGTGGGAGACATCAGATCAGTATCAGGAAGAACTGGAAGCATCAGAAGAGGTACGTGAAGAATATGAAGAGATGCTGAAAGAGCTTTCACCGGAGTTGTGTGCGATATTGGATCGGATTGAAGAGGCATGGTATCTGATGAAGGAGGCTGAACTTCAGGCAACCTATATGCAGGGTATATCGGATGGTATGGACATGCAGAAAGAGAAGTTGAGAAGGGTTTGCTGAGTGATCCTTACTGTCTGGGACAGTTATCGTAATTTTAAATAATGGACAAAAGAAACCGATTTAATGCAAAAACCACTGGTAATATTCACGAAAAATGCTGAAATTGCAGGATTATATTAATTAACTTGCAAAAAAATGCAAAAGATTGTTGATTCATTCATCGCTTAGCGTTATAATAAGAGCGCAATTTGTATTATGAATAAAAGGGTATACATAGAGCGCAGTCTGCACTCTGTGATCAGAAGGGAATGTCAACAATGATGAGTAAGGCGTATGCATCAATGAGCAGAGAAGAACTGCTCTCTTTGAAGGAAGAACTTGATAAGGAATTTCAGGGATACAAGGAGAAAGGGCTGAAGCTGGATATGTCCAGAGGCAAGCCTTCTATCGCACAGCTGAATCTTTCCATGGGAATGATGGATGTTTTTCACAGTGAGTCTGATCTGAAATGTGAAGATGGCACAGACTGCCGTAATTATGGTGTACTGGATGGTATTCCGGAAGCAAAGAGACTGTTGGCCTCTATTGCTGAAGTGAATCCGAATAACATTATGATTTTTGGTAACTCCAGTCTGAATGTGATGTATGATACAGTAGCGAGAGCTTATATGTTCGGCCTTCTTGGACATACACCATGGTGCAAGCTTGACAAGGTGAAATTCCTTTGTCCGGCACCGGGCTATGACCGTCATTTCAAGATTACAGAGACTTTTGGTTTTGATCTGATCACAATCCCGATGCATGAGGATGGACCGGATATGGACATGGTAGAAGAATATGTCAATAATGATCCGGCAGTCAAGGGAATCTGGTGTGTACCGAAGTATTCCAACCCACAGGGTTATTCCTATTCTGATGAAGTTGTCAGACGTTTTGCGGCATTGACACCGGCAGCAGAAGATTTCAGAATTTTCTGGGATAATGCTTACAGTGTCCATCATCTGTATGAAGATAAGAGGGATGAAATCCTGGAGATCCTTGAAGAATGTGCTAAGGCCGGTCATCCGGATATGGTTTTCAAGTTTACATCAACGTCTAAGATCAGCTTCCCTGGTTCCGGCGTTGCAGCTATTGCGACATCCGATGCCAACATGGCAGATATCCGCAAATACATGGTTGTTCAGACAATCGGTCACGACAAGCTGAATCAGCTGAGACATGTTCGTTTCTTCAGAGATCGATATGGTGTGGAAGCACAGATGCGTCGTCATGCCGATATTCTGAGACCGAAGTTTGAAATGGTTGAGCAGACACTGGAGGATGAACTTGGCGGTCTTGAAATCGGTACATGGACAAAGCCTCTTGGTGGATATTTCATTTCTTTTGATGCTTTGGAGGGCTGTGCGAAAGCGATTGTTGCCAAGGCAAAAGAGGCAGGCGTTGTGATGACAGGTGCAGGTGCTACATTCCCATACGGAAAGGATCCTAAGGACAGCAATATCCGTATTGCACCATCTTATCCGACAGTTGAAGAACTGGCTGTTGCGGCCAAGCTTTTTGCACTTTGTGTCAAGCTTGTCAGTGTTGAGAAGATTCTTGAGAGCAAATAGATGCGCTTTAAATGGATGTAGATTGATAAAAAGATAAAAGAAATTAAGAATAAGCCGTTTACTGCCAATGATGAAAATTCTGTTTAGATATAGAATATGTCATCACCAGGGCAGCAGGCGGCTTATTTTGTTGCGAAAAATATTGGATTCTGCTATAATAACTCTACTATACTTGTATGAAATGAGTGACAATAAATGGTACAGAATCTAAAACCGGTGGTTGAACTGAATAGTGAGGACTGGACAGAACTATTGAAGAAGTACAAACTGCAGACTGTGATGTCATCGGTTCATGTACAGATGGTCTGGTACAGAATGCAGCGAGCACTGGAACCGGAGATTTGGTATGAGGTACATGGAAAGGAAGTTCTTGCGGCAGCGACGCTTGGAGAAGGCATTGATCAGCTTTTGGAAAAATGGTCTGACAAGGGACAGATTCTTGACAGTTATGCCGCAGATTGTCTGGCAATGGAGGCTCTTCAATGTTTATATGGACTGTTGGAAGATGAATTGGTGAAGAAGAATGTCTATATTGAAAAATATCAGTTTCCTGATCCGGATGAAGGAGGAGATGGAAGTATGGCAGATATTTTGAAGCAGATTCAATGCAGTGAAGCCATCCGGCTGACGCGTGACGGCGCGCTGAGACCGATGAAATCGGTTGTGTTTATCGGTATTCTGACAACAGATAAAGACAAGCGCTGCAGCACGATCTGCAGGGATTGCGGGCGTGAGGACTGTCCGAACCGTTATTCATTACATATGGGAAATTACAGAGAACCGGGGGGATTAAGATACAGTTATGGATATCAGAGAATATTTGGCAAATAACAGATTGATTACGGACGGCGCCATGGGAACCTGGTACGACCGTTTGACAGGATACAAAGGAAAGTTAGCAGAGCGTGCAAATTTGGATGATCTGCAGCAGATCAGAGACATTCACCGTGCGTATATAGAGGCCGGGGCACGGTTGATTCGTACCAATACATTTGCGGTGAACAGTATGTTTTTTTCGGCAGATGAGATTGAGGCAGTGTTAAAAGCGGCCTGGGAGAATGCGTGTCAGGCTGTATCAGACAGCGGCAGAGATGTATGGATTGCTGCGGATATGGGGCCTATTGATGAGAATGAGACGAAATCTGCTGCGGATGTTGAGAATGAATACATCCATCTGGCGGATTGTTTTTTGGGGTTGGGAGCAAAGATTTTTGTATTTGAAACTTTATCCGAGCTTCGCAGTGTGAAAAAGGCAATTGCTTATATTAAAGCGGAGTGTCCGGATGCATTCATTGTGACGCAGTTCAGTTTTAACAGGAATGGCTATACCCGATCAGGTTTGAGTGTGCGGGCACTTCTGTTAGAAGCAGCAGCGATGAAGGAACTGGATGCAGTTGGTTTTAATTGCGGGGTGGGCCCTCTTCATTTGTATGAACTTCTGAAGAATCAGAGTTTTCCTGAGGGCAAGTACATGACAGTGCTGCCGAATGCCGGTTATCCGACGGAACTTAGGGGAAGAACATTTTATTCTGAAAATGTACCTTATTATGTAGACATGATGGGAAGAATCGCAGCCCTTGGTTTTGATATCATCGGCGGCTGCTGCGGTACAACACCGGAGCATATCAGGGGATTGCATGATCTGCTGGTGAATGATGTGAGACCGCCCAAAAAGCTGATGCCTGCTGTATATAGTGCAGATGGAAAGGAAAATTGTGCGGAAGAAGCCGTTGAGGAGAAAACAGATTTTATACAGAAACTTGAACGCGGGGAGAAGGTTTTCGTGGTAGAACTGGATCCGCCTTTTGATGTCAATGATACAAAACTCATGGAAGGGGCAGCTTTACTCCGGGATATTAATGTAGATATGATCACGCTGGCCGATTCTCCGCTGGCCAGACCAAGAGCCGATTCGATTGCTTCCGCCATCAAGATGCGTTATACAAGACAGATGGAGGCAATGCCACATATCTGCTGTCGTGACAAGAACATGATTGCCCATCGGTCCCAGCTTCTGGGAATGCAGATGAACGGGCTGCGGCATGCACTGATCGTAACAGGGGATCCGATTGCCAGAGGTGACCGGGAGAGTATTAAGAGCGTTTTTAATTTCAATTCCATCAAGCTGATGAAGTATATACAGACGATGAATCAGGAAGTATTTGGCAGCCGCCCAATTTATTATGGCGGTGCCCTGAACCATAATAATGGTTCCATAGACAATATAGCAGCCAGAATGTGTCAGAAGATGGAAGCCGGTGCACAATGGTTTCTGACACAACCGGTTTACGGACAGGAAGATATTGACAGGTTGAAGGAACTGAAGGAAAAGTCCGGCGGCAGGATTATAGCAGGTATTATGCCTTTGGTCAGTAGGAAGAATGCGCTTTTTATCAAGAATGAGATGCCGGGAATTCATGTGCCGGATCAGGTGCTGGAGCGGTATGAGGCCGGTATGAGCCGTGAGGCTTATGAAGATGTGGCGGAAACCATCAGTGTGGATTTGATGAAACGTCTGGAAGATGTGTGCGACGGTTATTATATGATGACACCTTTTAACAGGGCAGCATTGATCAAACGGATTATTTTACAGGCGAAGAAGGAGTTAAGATAGATGACAAGAGAAGAATTTCAGCGATTGTGCAGAGAAAGAATCGTTTTTCTGGATGGTGCCACCGGAACGAATCTGCAGAAGGCAGGCATGCCTACGGGTGTGTGTCCGGAGGCCTGGATTTTGGAACATCCGGATACAATGATGCAGCTGCAGAAAGCTTATTTTGAGGCAGGCAGTGATATCGTGTTGGCTCCGACTTTTACAGCCAACAGAATCAAACTGGATGAGTACGGGCTGGTAGATAAGATTGAAGAGATGAATCATCAGCTTGTAGCCATTTCAAAGGCGGCAGCCGGGGACAGAGGTTTGGTGGCCGGGGATATGACTATGACCGGTCGTCAGCTGGCACCTATGGGTGATATGGGATTTGAAGAACTGATTGATATTTACAAAGAACAGGCCGGTTATCTGGTGGATGCGGGAGTTGATCTTTTTGTTGTTGAGACAATGATGAGTCTGAATGAGTGCCGTGCGGCGCTGATTGCCATTCGCGAAGTGACAGACCTGCCGGTGTGTGTGACGCTTTCTTTTAATGAAGACGGAAGAACACTTTTTGGAACAGACGCTTGTACAGCCATGGTAGTTTTGCAGTCTTTGGGGGCTGATGCGGTGGGCGTCAATTGTTCAACCGGTCCGGAACAGATGGCAGAACTTGTCCGTGAGATGAAGGCATACGCCAATATTCCGGTTATAGCCAAGCCAAATGACGGCATGCCGGAAGTGATTGACGGTGAGACTGTTTATCGTATGACACCGGAAGAATTTGCTGCGGAGGCCAGATTGATTCTGGAGGCAGGGGCCGGCATTGTGGGCGGATGCTGCGGTACAACACCGGAGCATATCCGGGCATTTAAGGAGGCAGCCAAGGCATATCCTGTACCGGCAGTCAGCCAAACATACAAACGTGTACTGGCTTCGGAACGTCAGACACTGGAAATCGGACTGGATGCCGGTTTTAAGGTTGTGGGTGAGCGTATCAATCCAACCGGCAAGAAGAAACTGCAGGCAGCCCTTCGGGAAGGCCAGATGGATATGGTCATGGATATGGCGTTGGCTCAGGAAGAGAAAGGCGCATCGATTCTGGATGTCAATATGGGTATGAATGGTATCGATGAGAAAGCCATGATGCTGAAGTCCATTGAGATTGTTACCCAAGTAGTGAATCTGCCGCTTTGCATTGATTCAAGTCATGTAGATATTATTGAGGCGGCACTGCGTGTTTATCCGGGGCGTGCGTTGATCAATTCTATTTCCCTTGAGAAGGAAAAGTTTGAACATTTGCTTCCGATTGCGAGAAAATACGGTGCTATGTTTATTTTGTTGCCGTTGTCGGATGAGGGGCTGCCGAAGAATATAGATGAAAAGATTCAGATTATTCATACAATTATGGATCGTGCATTGGAGTTGGGCTTCCATAAAGAGGACATTGTGGTGGATGGCCTGGTGGCAACCATTGGTGCCAACAAAAATGCAGCCATTGAAACACTGGATACGATTTCTTATTGTCATGATCAGCTTGAATTGGCAACCATCTGCGGTTTGTCTAATATTTCCTTTGGCCTGCCAGAACGCTCCTATGTTAATACAGCCTTTTTGACCATGGCTATTAGCAGAGGCCTTACCATGGCCATTGCAAATCCGTCCCAGGACCTTTTGATGCACGCTGCTTTTGCATCTGATCTGTTGATGAATCATCCTGGTGCAGATATCCGATATATCAACCGCATGAACGCAGTCAAAGAACAGCAGAGCGGAGAAAGCACGGCGGCAGCAGCAGTGGTTCTGACTCCGGGAGAGAAAATCTTTGAGGCTGTGATGAAGGGTAGCCAGGGCAGTATTATTAACCTTGTAAAAGAAGGTCTGGATGCCGGTATTATGCCGGATGATATGATCCAAAAACATTTGATCACCGCTATCCAGAAGGTAGGCGTGCTGTTTGAGGAGAAGAAATATTACCTGCCCCAGCTGATTGCCAGTGCGGAAACCATGGAGAAGGCGATTAATTATCTGGAGCCAATGCTGATCAAGGATGATGAGGAGGAAAAAGCCACCATCATTATGGCGACGGTGGAAGGCGATATTCATGACATCGGCAAAAATCTTGTGGTGCTGATGCTGAAGAATTATGGTTACAGAGTGATTGATCTCGGCAAAGATGTATCGGCAGAATGCATTATTGAGACGGCTGTTAAAGAACATGCGGCCATCATCGGCCTTTCTGCTCTGATGACAACGACGATGATGAGAATGCGTGACGTGGTAGAACTTGCACAGGCAAAGCATTGCAGCAGCAAGATCATTATTGGCGGTGCCGTTACAACTCAGAGTTTCGCAGATGAGATTGGTGCCGATGGATATTCGCGGGATGCTGCGGAAGCCGTGCATCTTGTGGAACGATTATTGAATAAATAGGCTCCTTGCTTTAGATGAGTCATTTTGACAGGAAGCAGTTGAGAGTTGCTGTTTGGAAAGGAAAAGGAAATGGTCAATATCATAGAAATCCATGATTTTTCAGCACCGGAGTTGGATATTTATGCCCGTTGGACGGAGAATCAGTTGTTGAACCGCAAAGATCCGGCAAATGCCATGTTTATTGCTGAAAGCCCAAAGGTGATTCAGACGGCTTTGGATGCAGGATATGAGCCGATATCCTGCCTTGTTGAGAAGAAACATGTGGAGGGACAGGCTGCTCTCATACTGGCTCAGTGCGGGGATATTCCGGTGTATACAGCTGAATTTGATGTGCTGACCCAGCTGACAGGGTTTGGGTTGACGAGAGGTATGCTCTGTGTCATGCGAAGAAAAGGTTTGCCGTCAGTGGAAGATGTCTGCAAAAATGCCCGAAGAATTGCAATTCTGGAGGATGTTATGAATCCGACGAATGTGGGAGCAATTTTCCGCTCAGCAGCGGCTCTGGGAATGGATGGCATTCTTCTGACATCAGCTTCAAGCAATCCTCTCTATCGTCGGGCCATCCGTGTGAGTATGGGAACCGTTTTTCAGATTCCCTGGACGTTTATGGATAGTCAGATGTCATGGCCGGAGCCGGCTGTGGGACGGCTGCATGAAATGGGATTCAAAATAGCTGCCATGGCCCTTGATGATAACTCCGTCAGCATCGATGATCCACAGCTTGTTCATGAAGAAAAACTGGCCATTGTTCTTGGTACAGAGGGAGACGGGCTGGCAGCCAATACTATAGCAGACTGTGATTACACCGTTAAAATTCCGATGTATCACGGTGTGGATTCTTTGAATGTGGCAGCTGCAAGTGCTGTAGCGTTTTGGGAAATGCGGAGAAGATAAGAGAACCTTTATTAGCGTTAAAATACTATATAACTTATAGACGAATAATATAAATAAAAATACGCATACTGATACAGATTATTTATAGACAGCGGCGTCTTTAGAAAATATATGAAAAAGTTGTAAAATTCATTGATTCATAAGCAGGTGCTTTCAACGCGGCCGGTCCTTAAACGGTGTTTTGTACCGTTTTAGTACCGCTGCCAGCGTTGTGCAGCGAGAGCGTGCCTGCTTAGAATCAATGAATTTTACAACTTGCATAAGACTTAGAAGACGCCGCGGCTAGAAGGAGGCTGTATCATGATACGTATTTTTTGTCCGATTTTAGATGTAAAGGCAAGAGAAATTCTGGATTCCAGAGGAAATCCTACGGTGGAGGCGGAGGTTATCTGTGAAGCAGGCATTGCGGGGCGTGCTTCTGTGCCTTCCGGTGCTTCTACAGGAAAGTTTGAAGCCCTGGAGCTGCGGGACCGGGATGAGAAGGATCGCTATGATGGAAAAGGTGTGAATAAAGCAGTTGCCAATGTGAATGTGGATATCAAAGATATTGTCGCAGGCCATTCTGTCACGGAGCAGATGCATCTGGATCGTATGATGATTGCCTATGACGGCACAGAGAATAAATCGAGACTGGGAGCTAACGCGATGCTCAGTGTTTCCATGGCATCGGCAAGAGCCGGCGCAGAGATGTCGGGGCTGCCGTTATTCCAGTATTTGGGAGGAACCTATGCCCATATATTGCCGGTACCGATGATGAACATCATCAATGGCGGTGCACATACAACCTCAGCGCTGGATTTTCAGGAATTTATGATTATGCCTGTGGGAGCATGCTGCTTCAGGGAAGCTTTACGAATGGGAACAGAAGTGTATCATGTTTTACGGAAACTACTGTTGGATGATGGCCATGTGACAGCTGTTGGGGATGAGGGCGGATTTGCACCGAATTTGAAAAATGCAGAGGAAGCGTTGGATTATCTGATGCGGGCTGTTGAAAGGGCCGGCTATCAACCGGGAGAAGATGTGACATTTGCGATGGATGCTGCCGCCAGTGAACTCTACAACGACGAGACAGGCAAATATATTTTCGAGGGGGAAAGCCGCCTGAAAGGCAGTCCCGTTGTGCGTTCAGCAGATGAAATGATTGCGTATTATAAAAAACTGACGGAGAAGTATCCGCTGCGTTCTATTGAGGATGGACTGGATGAGGAAGACTGGGAAGGATGGGTGCATATGACCAGGGAACTGGGGAATCGAGTTCAGTTAGTGGGTGATGACCTGTTTGTAACGAATAGTGCCAGACTGCAGCGGGGGATACAGATGGGGGCAGCCAATGCCATTCTTATCAAAGTCAATCAGATTGGCACCGTATCAGAAGCGATGAAAGCAATTGAGACAGCAAAAAGGGCTGGTTATAAAGTGATTGTTTCTCATCGTTCCGGAGAAACGGAGGATAGTTTCATTGCAGATCTGGCAGTGGGTGTCAATGCCGGCCAGATCAAAACCGGTGCACCATGCCGAAGCGACAGAGTGGTGAAATACAATCAGCTGTTGAGGATAGAAGATATGCTGGGCGCCAGTGCGGCGTATGGTGTGTAAGTCCGTGTAAAAATTAAGCTAACCGATATTCGTGGAGTGTCGGTTGGCTTTTTTTGAAGAAATAAAAGATGATTTCATAGATTTTTTAGCTTTCTGGAATTACAATGCATAATTATGCAGAAGCAATTGAAGTCACGGCCAATCATATGGTACAATGAGTTTATATGTTTTTGGAGATAAATGTGTTTTAGAGCAGACAAAGAAGAGGAGTGATAATAATGCCAGTTTTTGATTTCAGTGCAGCACCGGAGGATAGCAGGCAGCCGGAGTGCACGTATACAACATTTCAATCGAATGAGGAGACAGCTACACCGGAGAAGCCGATTATGATCCTGGATAATACAAAGCGTCAATGGCAGCATCACGTATGCGGTATGTTTACGAATCCGGTGAAGCGGACGTCCTTTGAATTTCAGGAGGAAGATGGGGCATTTTCAGCGGATATCCTGAAGATTGATTCCAGATTTGTCAGTCTGCTGAAGTGGTTGGGAGAGAATCATATCAATGTCCGACTGTCGGGTCAGAACAGAGTGGATGGCTATGCTGTTTACAAGATCCGTGAGATTGGTTTCGGCGGAGGAACAAAGCTTTCTGCTGAAGACGGCTTTTTGCAGTTCATGATCGAACGACTGCTGGCCAGCAATGCACCGGCAGAAGAACAGGTGGATGAAGAATTGGAAGAAATGGGCGATGATATGAAGCTCACCAGCCTGCAGAGTATTACGGATTTTATGAATTGTGCGGGAAGAACGCTTCCGGACAATATCAGACTTTGGGCCAGAAGAAATCTTGCGGTTGCAAGGTCTCATGAGGTGTCACCGGAAGAGCGCAGACATGCCCAGCGTGCCCTGTCCATTATGATGAATATTCAGTGGAAGAATAATTATTTCGAGGCCATTGATCCAAAGGAGGCCCGCAGGATCCTTGATGAGGAACTTTATGGCATGGAGCGGGTGAAACAGCGTATTATCGAGACCATTATTCAGATCAACAGAACCCATACATTGCCGGCCTACGGCCTTTTGCTTGTGGGACCTGCAGGTACCGGTAAGTCTCAGATCGCCTATGCGGTGGCAAGAATCCTGAAACTGCCTTGGACAACTCTGGACATGAGTTCCATCAATGACCCTGAGCAGTTGACCGGAAGCTCCCGTATTTATGCCAATGCCAAACCGGGCATTATTTTGGAAGCTTTTTCTATGGCGGGGGCATCCAATCTTGTCTTTATTATCAATGAGTTGGACAAAGCTGCTTCCGGCAAGGGCAACGGCAATCCATCTGATGTATTGCTGACCCTTTTGGATAATCTTGGATTTACAGATAATTACATAGAATGTATGGTGCCGACGGTGGGGGTTTATCCGATTGCCACAGCCAATGACAAGAGCCAGATCAGTGCACCGCTGATGTCACGTTTTGCAGTGATTGACATTCCTGATTATACGCCGGAAGAGAAGAAGATTATTTTCTCAAAATTTGCATTGCCGAAGGTACTTGGCAGGATGCAGCTGAAACCGGAGGAATGTATTGTAGCAGATGAGGCATTGGATGCTATTGTGGCACGTTATGCAGATACAACAGGTATCCGCGATCTGGAGCAGGCGGCAGAACATATTGCAGCCAACGCCCTGTATCAGATTGAAGTGGATCATAAGCAGAGTGTAACTTTTGATGGGCCAATGGTCAGAAAGTTACTGGATTAAGAATAGACTGAGGAGATAAGGGATAATGGAAGAGAATAATAAAAAAAGACAGCTTCAGAGAGCCGTTTTTGTTTTTACGCTGGTTGTATGTTTGTCGGCTATTGCCGGAGGCCTTGGCTCGGCGACATTTTCCAACTATTTTAAAGAGGTCTACCATGTGGACAGTGCCCAGAGAGGGTTCCTGGAAATACCGAGAGAATCGCCGGGGGTTTTGTGTGCATTGATTATTTCAGCACTGGCAGGATTCAGCGATATCGGCATTGCGGCTGTTTCCCAGGTGTTGGTGATGGTTGGTCTGATGGTGATGGGGGCATTTAGTCCGTCCTACGGCATGATGATGATTTTTCTGTTTATCCAGTCTTTGGGTATGCATCTGTTTATGCCTCTCAACGATGCCATCAGTATGGATCTGGCCAGAGAAGGTGAAGTCGGAAAGACGCTGGGAAATTTCAAAAGCAAAGCAAATATGTGTACGATGGTGACGGCTTTTGTTATTTTTGCAGGCTATCGTTGGGGATTCTTCAGTTTTGAGGATAAGATTTTGAAACCTTTTGTCATTGCAGCAATTTTGTCGCTGATTGCAGCCGGACTGTTGTTTTACATGAAGAAAATTATGCCAAGGACGCAGATTCAGGCAAAGACAAAGAGCAAGTTCGTCATGAGAAAGAAGTACATGCCGTATTATCTGACGCTGGTTGCCTATGGCTGTCAGAAGCGAATCAAGCTTGTGTTCGGACCGTGGATTATCATCGAATTGATGGGAAAAGGTGCAGATACTGTGGCACTGCTTGGAATTGTGACCTCTTTTATCGGTGCATTTTTCAGCAAATATCTCGGAAAAATGCTGGATGAAAAAGGTTTGAAGTATACGATGATCTTCGAGGGAGGATATCTGCTTGTTGTGATTGCAGCCCTTGGCGCAGCGGCGGGTGCTCTAGAAAGAGGCGGTCTCGGCAGTCACGGTATCTGGGTTTTCCTTGTTTATTGCCTGTACATACTGGCCTTTCTGCTGGAGCAGTTTAATATGGTACATGCCTTCATGATGAGAAAATTGGCTATTGATCCGTCGGAAGTCACAGCCAGTCTGTCAGTGGGACTGAGTCTTGACCATATTCTGGCTATCACTGTTTCAGCTGTACTGGGGGTCATCTGGGAGAAGTTCGGTGCAGAATATGTTTTCTTCCTGACTGCTGCAACGTCGTTGATGCAGATTGGTGTGGGCCTCTATATGGGAAGACAGCTGGCAAAGCAGGAAATGCAGCGTTAAAATGAATAAAGATTGAGATATAAAGAGTTCCGGTTTTTATGGTACTTGCATAAAAAACTCTCTGAAAACAGGCTCAGCGCCAAGCGTTTTCAGAGAGTTTTGTTACTGTAAGCACTATAAAGACCGGGGCTTTTTATGTTTTTCGAGAGGGTGGATATGTGTAGGTAATGAAAAAGCAGAGGTTTCATTTTTTATTTGAGATAGTCAGATACTGTTATGGATAAATCCGGGAAAATACCGCATTGCACAGACTGGTCAAATGGGATAATTGTCGGGGCGGCATCTTTGTCATAGTCATAGACGGTTGTGCATGCTTTGGCCGGATCTACGATCCAATATTCACGGACTCCGGCGCGGGAGTAGGCGGTGTTCTTAATGATGTAATCTGTTTTACGGCTTGAAGGTGAAACGATTTCAATGATCCAATCAGGAGCACCCTCACAGCCTCTGTCACTGAGTTTATCCTTGTCACAGATGACACAGATGTCCGGTTCCACATAATTTTTGATATCGTTTTGTATAATGACGGCAAATGGAGCCATATACACTTCACATCCGCCGTTTTTGGCATCTATATGATCGGCAATAGTTCTAGCGATGGAAAAGCTGATTGTCTGATGCATACGGTTTGGCGTGGCCATATCATAAATCTGTCCATCGATGAGTTCTGCACGTTGTCCCTCCGGAAGTGCAAAAATATCATCAATAGTGAAAGGACCTTCATCAATAAAGTCATTTCCTGTAAGCATCTGCATAGCAGTACCTCCCTGAAAGAATGTAGTCATTGTGTATCCTCCTTTTATTATAATCTATTTTTTGCGAGTGTTCAACTATTATAAATCGGCATGGAAGCAGATTCTGTAAAAAGTCGTTGTCGATTAAATGAAAAGTTTATAAAATCCAGGAAAATTATGAATTAAAAATAAAATAAGAAAGTCGTGAGGTGTGTCTTGACAAAACTGAACTTACTGTATATACTGTATATATACAGTAGGCAAGGAGGCAAGGGCGTGAATATTTTTATAGATAATAAAAGCGGTGCCCCGATTTATGATCAGATTTATTCACAGATCAAGGCGCAGATTATCGGCGGTGACATGCAGGAAGATGAGTCTCTTCCTTCTATCAGGAGTCTGGCGAAGGATCTGAGAATCAGTGTGATTACAACGAAGCGTGCCTATGAGGAATTGGAGAAGGAAGGATTTATCTATACAGTTGCAGGCAAAGGCAGTTTTGTGGCACCGAAGAATGTGGAATTACTGCGTGAGGAGAACTTGAAGAAGATTGAAGGCTATATACAGGAGATACGAAAGCTGGCGATGCCATGTGGATTGAGTCTGGAGGATATCATTGAGATGTTTCGTATCCTGGAGGAGGATGAGTAAATGAATGCAATAGAGATCAGGGATTTAAGTAAAAGCTATAAGGATTTCAATCTGGAGCATCTGAATCTGACATTGCCCGGCGGCTGCATTATGGGCTTAGTTGGTGAGAATGGCGCAGGAAAGAGTACGACTATCAAGCTGATTCTGAATATGATCCACCGGGATTGTGGAAGTATTTCTATATTAGGAAGAGACAATGTGACAGAGATGCAGTCATTGAAGGAAGATATCGGCGTTGTGTTGGATGAAGTCGGCTTGCCGGAGTGTCTGAACAGGAGGCAGGTTGGCAATATTATGGCCCTCACTTTTAAAAACTGGGATTCAGACTATTTTGAAGCGCTTTGTGTGAAACTGGGAGTTCCGGATCAGAAGAAATTTGGTGAGTATTCCAAGGGTATGAAGATGAAGATCGGCATTGCAGTTGCTATGTCTCATCATCCGAAACTGCTTATTCTGGATGAAGCCACAAGTGGGTTGGATCCGGTTGTGAGAGATGATGTACTTGATCTTCTGAATGATTTTACAAGAGATGAAAATCATGCAGTGCTTGTTTCGTCTCATATTGTCAGTGATCTTGAGAAGATCTGTGACTATATTGCATTTATGCATCAGGGTCAGTTGGTGCTGTGCGAGGAAAAAGATAGGCTGACAGAGTTGTATGGTTTGATTCGATGCAGTGCCGAGCAGCTTAAGGAACTGAATCCGCAGGCTGTGATTGGAAAAAGGGAGTCACCATATGGAGTTGAAGCTGTTGTAAGAAGAGCGGAGCTGCCAGCAGGCTGGGAAGTCAGTCCGATTGATATTGAAGAATTATTTGTGATGATGGTAAGGGGGAGAGCATAATGAAGGGATTATTGTTGAAGGATTATTATATGCTTTTGAAATATTGTCGGCCATATGCTTTGATTGTATTGATATTTGGCGTGTGCTCTCTGGCTGATGGAGGTAATTTGTTTATGCTGGCCTATCCTGCGGTGTTATGCGGTATCAATTCAGTATCTTTAGTGGCCTATGATGAAAAAAGCAGGTGGCAGCAATATTGTGAGACAATGCCTTATACGAGAAAACAGGTAGTGGATTCAAAGTATCTGATGTCATTTTTACTTATTGCTGGGCTGTCGGTTGTGTTAGCAGCTGCACATAGTCTGGTGGGTGCGGTAAGAGGTATTTTTAATCCAGTATGGGTATTGAATATTTTTTGCCTTATATGGAGTGTAGGACATGCATTTTCTGCGATTTGTCTGCCGATGATTTTTAAATACGGTTCAGAAAAAGGCAGGGTGATGTATATTGCTGTTGTTGTCGTATTTTGTGTAGCATTTGTCAATTTTGGCGGATATGATTTCTCAGAGGTTTCACAATTATCCGGAGCATTTGCGGTATTTGCGGAAAATCCGATTTATATGGTTGTGTTGGCTGTTATTGCTGCAGTGTTATTTCTGGGGTCTATGAAACTTTCGGAGCAGTTTTATATGAAAAGAGAGTTATAATAGAATGTAGAAATTCAAATAGGCAACAATTCATTTGGTCAGAATTGAGTTTTGTATCAGGAGTTGCCGAGAAGTCTTGCATATAACAAAAGCACGTATTGTTTCAGATGATTTCATTCATTGAAGGAGATTATGAAATATACGTGCTTTTGCTATTTTATTAAATTCAAGTAACTGTTCAGAGCTAACCTCCAAAATGCTGCGCATTTCGTCGGTGTGGCGTATCCGCCAAATAAAATTTCAAAAACAGTCTTAAAAATGCAAGCATTTTAACTTGTTTTTTGAAATTTTGCTTGGCTCTGAACAGTTACAAATTCAATTAGTTCAGTACATCATCAAAAAGATGGGGCAGTGATTCGGCATCCGGATAATTCTCTATACATCTAGATAATGTTTCAGCAAAGCCTGTGTGCCCAGATCGCCGAGGCCTTTGGCTTCAAGATCTTTGTAAATAGCCAGAACAGCTTCTGAAATAGAAAGGTCAGCACCGGCTTCACGGCCTTCTTCTGTGGCAATATTCATGTCCTTGATGTAATGCTTGATGAAGAATCCAGGGTCAAAGTCACCTTTGAGCATACGCGGAGCCATATTGCTCATCTGCCAGCTGCCTGCAGCGCCGGCACTGATACTGTCAAGCATTGTCTGAATATCAAGACCTGTTTTTTTGGCATAGGTGATAGCTTCGCAGACACCGGCAATACAGCCTGTCAGGGCAATCTGGTTGGCCATTTTCGTGTGCTGTCCGCATCCGGCAGCACCTTCATAAATAATATTGGTGCCCATAGCTTCAAAAACAGGCATGGCTTTTTCGAAAAATTCTTTGTCGCCGCCTACCATAATACTTAATGTACCTGCTTTGGCACCGGAGTCACCGCCGGAGACAGGTGCATCTAATGCGTGTTTGCCGACTGCTTTGGCTTCATCATAAATCTTAGCAGCCAGTTTCGGGATGGAAGTGGTCATGTCAATGAGAATGGCATTGTCTTCGGAATTGGCAATGATACCCTTTTCGCCAAAATAAGTTTCTTCCACATCCTTTGGAAAACCGACAATGGTGATGATGACGTCCTGACCTTTAGCACACTCAGCGGCAGAATCACGCCAGATGGCACCTTCTGCGATAATGTCTTCAGCTTTTGACTTTGTTCTTGAATAAACTGTTACCTGAAACCCTTTTTTCATCAGATTGCGGATCATGGACTTGCCCATGACACCGGCACCGATAAAACCAACATTTTTAATCATGATACACGCCTCCTACATTATATTTTGATAGGAGTGTATCATATTTTAAAGTTTACGACAATGGCTGAAGAGAATATACGGAATGTATACAGGATGTTGGCATTGAGAAAAAGCCTTTTGCAGTAAAACAAAATTTTCTAACTTTAAACAGATAAAATATTACTGCAATTCAGTGAAATCTATTGACAAACAGAGGACATATTGCTAAAATAAGCGTTGACAGTCATACCGAAAAAGGCAGGTTTGCCGGGAATGCATGCAGGTCGCTTTGGGGAAAGGATGTAATTGAACATGAAAGAACGCAAGAAGATATTAACAATGCTGGTAGAGAATAATTATGGTGTTACCAGTCGTGTTTCCGGTATGTTCAGCAGACGAGGCTTCAACCTGGACAGTTTTACAGGATGTGATACATTGGATCCAAGGTTTTCCAGGATTACAGTAGTTGTTCATGGTGATGAGCAGGTACTGGAACAGATTGAGAAGCAGGTCAGAAAGTTGGAAGATGTCATTTATGTGACAGATCTGACAGCGGTGGATTCAGTTTGTCGTGAACTGATGCTTGTGAAAGTCCGGGTACTTCCGGAGAATCGCCAGTCCATAATGGCAGTCAGCAGCATTTTCCATGGTAAAGTGGTGGACGTGACAAGAGATTCTATGATCATCGAGCTGACAGGCAAGCAGGAGAAACTGGATGCATTTATTAATCTGCTGGACGGCTATGAGATACTTGAAGTTGCCAGTACAGGTCTGACAGGTCTGGAGCGTGGCTCAGAGTGTGTTGTGCCTTTGAAAGGAAAGAGCCTTTAGGAGGCAGAATTGATAACAGAATAATAGGTATTTATTATCCATTATTAATACATTTATTTTTATACTATCAGGAGGTTTCATAACAATGGCTAAGATTTTTTATGAACAGGACTGTAATCTCTCATTATTAGAGGGCAAAACAATCGCCATTATCGGTTACGGCAGCCAGGGACATGCCCATGCAAAGAATTTAAAGGATTCAGGATGCCATGTCATCATTGGTCTTTACAAAGGCAGCAAGTCCTGGGCTAAAGCTGAATCAGAAGGTTTTGAAGTTTATACATCTGCAGAAGCAGCTAAGAAGGCTGATATCATCATGATTCTGATCAATGATGAAAAACAGGCTGCACTTTACAAAGATGAGATCGAACCAAACCTGGAAGCAGGCAACATGCTGATGTTTGCTCATGGTTTCAATATCCATTTCGGAACAATCGTACCTCCTAAGGATGTCGATGTTACAATGATTGCACCTAAGGCACCTGGGCATACAGTAAGAAGTGAGTATGTAGCAGGTAAAGGTACACCTTGTCTGATCGCTGTAGAACAGGATGCAACAGGCAAAGCTCAGGAACTGGCTTTAGCTTATGCACTTGGTATCGGCGGTGCAAGAGCAGGTGTTCTGGAAACAACATTCAGAATCGAAACAGAAACTGACCTTTTCGGCGAACAGGCAGTCCTTTGCGGTGGTGTTTGTGCACTGATGCAGGCTGGTTTCGAAACACTGGTTGAAGCTGGCTACGACCCAAGAAATGCATACTTCGAATGTATCCATGAAATGAAACTGATCGTAGACCTGATCTATCAGTCAGGCTTTGCTGGCATGAGATACTCTATCTCCAACACAGCAGAGTACGGTGATTACATCACAGGTCCTAAGATTGTTACAGAAGATACAAAGAAAGCAATGAAACAGATTCTGTCCGATATCCAGGATGGTACATTTGCAAAAGAATTCTTACTGGATATGTCTGATGCAGGCAAGCAGGTACACTTCAAAGCAATGAGAAAGAAAGCTGCAGAACATCCATCAGAAAAAGTTGGTGAAGAAATCAGAAAACTTTACAGCTGGAATGGCGAAGACAAACTGATCAACAACTAATTCTTCTGTTTTTCAAGAGAATAACGATAAGAGAGGTCATCACTCGAAAGAGGGATGGCCTCTTTTTTTTGTGACAAGCGATACGTTTAAACACATTTTTTTGAAAAGAAATTAACGATGGAAACGTTTCATTCGGAAAAAACACTTTCCAAACGGAAAGGATACCGTTTGTTAAAAGACAAATTGTATTTAAATAAATACAATTAAATTTGGCTAGTCTGCTCACAAATCAAATAAATATTTGTGAATAAATGCTAAAATAATTAAAATATAAACTGAAAATAATGTTAAATAAACATCGAAGTCTGACAATAAGAGCGTTAAACAATAAATTATTGTTGACTATCAAACAATTTGGTGCTAAGATGAAGACATCAAAGGAACTGAAGGCTTGAGCATCAAGTCATTTTTTACACAATGAAGGGGGGACAACATATGAAGACTTGTTTACAGGAAAAATACGGTTTATTTATTAATGGTCAGTGGCAGCCGGCTTCTGACGGAAAGACATTTAAGAGCTACAATCCGGCCAATGGCGAACTACTGGCAGAGTGTGCACAGGCGACAGATGCAGATCTTGATCTTGCTGTAGATAGTGCATGGAAAGCATGGGATTCATGGAAACAGACAACACCTGCAGAGAGAGCGAAGATTCTGAATAGAATTGCGGACATTATCGATGAGAATGCAGAGCATCTTGCAATGGTAGAGACATTAGATAATGGCAAACCGATTCGTGAGACAATGGCAATTGATATTCCTTATTCGGCTGAACATTTCAGATATTTTGCAGGTGCTGTTCTGGCTGAAGAAGGAACGGCTTCTATGCTGGATGGCAATACAATGAGTCTGATTCTCAGAGAGCCGATTGGTGTTGTTGGTCAGATTGTACCTTGGAATTTCCCATTTTTGATGGCTGCATGGAAGTTGGCACCAGTTCTTGCAAGCGGATGCTGTACCGTCTTTAAACCTTCTAGCACAACATCTTTGAGTGTGCTTGAGTTTGCGAGACTGATTCAGGATGTTCTTCCGGCAGGTGTCTTTAATGTAATCACAGGTTCCGGTTCTGGCGTTGGCAATTCAATGTTAAAACATAAAGGTTTCAGAAAACTGGCATTTACAGGTTCTACAGAGGTCGGCAGAGATGTCGCACTGGCAGCGGCAGAGAAACTGATTCCGTCCACACTGGAACTTGGCGGTAAATCAGCAAATATTTTCTTTGATGACTGTAAGTGGGATATGGCATTAGATGGTCTGCAGCTTGGTATTTTGTTCAATCAGGGTCAGGTCTGCTGCGCTGGTTCAAGAGTATTTGTCCAAGAAGGTATTTATGACAAGTTTGTAGAAGCTGCTGTGAAAGCATTTAATCATGTGAAAGTCGGTCTTCCGTGGGAACAGGATACACAGATGGGTTCACAGATTAATGAAGGGCAGCTTAAGAAGATTCTTTCCTATATAGATATCGCAAAATCAGAAGGTGCAACTATTGCTTGTGGCGGTGAGAGATGTACGGAAGGTGAACTTGCAAAAGGTGCATTTATGAAACCGACACTGATCACGAATGTTACAAATGATATGCGCGTGGCTCAGGAAGAGATTTTCGGACCGGTTGCATGTGTGATCAAGTTCAAGACAGAGGACGAAGTGATTGAGATGGCCAATGACAGCAAATACGGTCTTGGTGGGGCCGTATGGACAAGAGATATCAATCGTGCGATCCGTGTATCAAGAGCGATTGAAACAGGTAGAATGTGGGTCAATACTTACAATGCGATTCCGGCAGGTGCACCGTTTGGTGGCTACAAGCAGTCTGGCATTGGAAGAGAGACACATAAAGTGATTCTTGAACATTATACACAGATGAAGAATATTATGATCAATCTTTCTGAAGCACCGTCAGGCTTTTATCCTGAAAAATAATAGTGAAAGACAATAAAAAATGGATGTTTAATTTTAAATGAGCCGTAAAAAAACAGCATTGTGAAAGAGGATTTCGCAATGCTGTTTTTCAGATACTAAGAGACAAAATCAATGAAAGCGTTGAGAAAACGGTGGGATGATCGGCCTTTTTTCCAGGCAAAGACAATCTCTCTCGGGTGAATGGCCTGTGGGGTGGGGATTTCGACGAGAAGGCCGCTTTTCAAGTCGTCAGCGACAAAATCCCTGATGACACAGGCAATGCCAAGCCCGGTTCTGGCGAATTCAATCAGAAGATCCATTGTTGTAATCTCAATCAGATTGGAGGCATGAATGTGATTTTCCTCAAGAAAATAATCAATAAATTGCCGGGATGCATTGGCTTTGTCAAGAAGCATCAGTGTGCCGGCATTGAGCAGATCCAGGCCGGAGACTTGTGTACGCATCTGAAGATTGTTGAGATAGTTGGGTGTACAGACGAAAACATCCTCGATTCTTCCCTGTGAAACAAAGGAAATATGTCCGGTGTCTTCCGGTTTGGCCACCAGGCCGAGATCAATAGAGCCGTCTCTGAGCATATCCAGTGTATGATTGGTGGACTGGCAGGAAATATTGATACTGATATGCGGATATTGCGCAATAAATGTTTTCAGATAAGGCAGCAGACGGTACCTGCAGAGTGTTGTGCTGACGCCGATGGTAAGGTGTCCAAGACCCATATCGCGAATGCGGGAGAGTTCCGCTTCCCCTGCTTCCAGAGAATGGAAAGCGTCCGATACATGATGAAAAAGCAACTGCCCTTCTTCTGTCAGAGAAACACCGCGGGAGGTACGTTCGAAGAGGTGGGTCTGAAGTTCGTTTTCAAGATTGCTGATGGACTTGCTGATAGCAGGCTGGCTGATATAAAGGTGCCTCGCTGCGGCAGAGATCGAACCACATTGAGCGACAGTGTAAAAAATGCGATATAAAGAAAGTGTTGTATCCATAAATCTTCTCCTATAACTATGATTTATAACGCTTATATGTAATATATATTTCTATTATACATCTAAGTGTGGTACAATAACAACACTGGAATTTCAATAGAAAAACAAACCAAGAATGCCATTTTAACAGGCATTATTTGATTTTATACGTTAGCAAGTTAAATTTTTACGCAAATACAGTTGAAATTCTAAAAAAAATAGTTTATTATAGATTTTAACGCAAATGCAAGGCCGTTTGTCGGGGAAAGGGAGATTATCATGAATTATAAGATTGCATTAATAAAAGGTGACGGTATTGGTCCTGAAATTGTAGATGAGGCTGTAAAGGTGCTGGATCGGGTCGGTGTGAAGTATGGTCATACATTTGACTATACGAGAGTACTGATGGGCGGAGAATCCATTGATGCCTGCGGTGTGCCATTGACAGATGAGGCCATTGCACAGTGTAAAGCCAGTGATTCTGTATTGATGGGTTCCATCGGCGGCAATACGACTACATCACCATGGTACAAACTGGAACCATCCCTTCGTCCGGAGGCCGGTCTGCTGAAGCTTCGTAAGTCACTTGGCTTATTTGCCAATATCCGTCCGGCATATCTGTATGATGAATTAAAGGCAGCCTGCCCGATCAAGGATGAGATTATCGGAGATCAGGGATTTGATATGGTTATCATGCGAGAACTGACAGGCGGTCTTTACTTTGGAGAGAGAAAGACAGTTGAGGAGAACGGTGTTTTGAAAGCCTATGATTCACTGACCTATGATGAGAACGAGATCAGAAGAATTGCCATTAAAGGTTTTGAGATCGCTATGAAGAGACGTAAGAATGTGATCAGTGTTGATAAGGCAAATGTACTTGATTCCTCACGCTTATGGAGAAAGGTTGTTGAAGAAGTAGCGAAGGATTATCCGGAAGTAACCTATTCTCATATGCTGGTTGATAACTGTGCAATGCAGCTTGTGAAGAATCCGGGACAGTTTGATGTTATCCTGACAGAGAATATGTTTGGTGATATCCTTTCTGATGAGGCCAGTGAGATTACAGGTTCCATCGGTATGTTATCATCAGCAAGTCTCAGCGAGACAAGCCTCGGCCTGTATGAACCAAGCCATGGTTCCGCACCGGATATTGCAGGAACGAATCAGGCAAATCCGATTGCAACCATTCTTTCAGCAGCTATGATGCTCAGATATTCATTGAATCTGGATAAAGAAGCAGATGCCATTGAGGCAGCGGTTAAGGCTGTTTTGAAGAAAGGCCTCAGAACGGTTGACATTATGTCTGAAGGATGCACACAGCTTGGCTGCAAAGAGATGGGTGATGCCATTGCAGCTGAGATTCAGTAATAGATGCTTTTAGGGTTTTTAGGAAGGAATTAATAGGATGAAGAGTGATAATGTTAAAAGCGGTATGCAGCAGGCACCGCATCGTTCCCTTTTTAATGCACTGGGAATGACTCAGGAAGAAATGAAGAAACCACTTGTAGGTATCGTAAGTTCCTACAATGAGATCGTACCGGGTCATATGAACCTGGACAAGATTGTCAATGCAGTTAAACTTGGTGTTGCCATGGCAGGCGGTACACCGGTCGTTTTCCCGGCAATTGCTGTCTGTGACGGTATTGCTATGGGGCATATCGGTATGAAGTATTCCCTTGTAACACGTGATCTGATCGCAGATTCCACAGAGGCAATGGCTATTGCCCATCAGTTTGATGCATTGGTTATGGTGCCGAACTGTGATAAGAATGTTCCGGGACTTCTGATGGCAGCAGCAAGAGTGAATGTGCCGACTGTATTTGTCAGCGGCGGTCCGATGTTAGCCGGTCATGTAAAAGGACAGAAGACGAGTCTTTCCAGTATGTTTGAAGCAGTCGGTTCCTATGCAGCAGGCAAGATGTCTGAGGAAGATGTGCTTGACTATGAACAGCATGCTTGTCCGACCTGCGGTTCCTGTTCCGGTATGTATACAGCCAACAGTATGAATTGTCTGACAGAAGCTATTGGTATGGGGCTTCAGGGCAACGGCACAATTCCGGCTGTTTATTCTGAACGTATCAAACTGGCAAAACATGCCGGTATGAAAGTTATGGAACTTCTGGAGAAGAATATTCGTCCAAGAGATATCCTGACAGAGAAGGCATTTATGAATGCATTGACTGTGGATATGGCCCTGGGATGTTCGACAAATACAATGCTTCATCTTCCGGCAATTGCACATGAAGCAGGGGTTGAGATCAACCTTGATATTGCCAATGAATTGAGTGCAAAGACACCGAACCTGTGTCATCTGGCACCGGCCGGACATACATATATGGAAGAGCTCAATGAAGCAGGCGGCATTTATGCTGTTATGAATGAGCTGAATAAAAAGGGACTGCTTTACACAGACCTGATCACTGCAACAGGCAAGACGGTTGGTGAGAATATTAAAGGATGCGAGAATAAGAATCCTGAGGTAATCCGCCCAATCGACAATCCATACAGTCAGACAGGCGGTATTGCGGTACTGAAGGGCAACCTGGCAGTGAACGGCAGTGTTGTTAAACGTTCTGCAGTTGTTCCTGAGATGATGGTACACGAAGGACCTGCACGTGTCTTTGATTGCGAAGAGGATGCCATTGCAGCGATCAAGGGCGGCAAGATTGTACCTGGAGATGTTGTGGTTATTCGCTATGAAGGACCAAAGGGCGGTCCTGGTATGAGAGAAATGCTGAATCCGACATCTGCCATCGCAGGTATGGGTCTGGGCTCCAGTGTGGCACTGATCACGGACGGACGTTTCTCTGGCGCGTCCAGAGGGGCTTCTATCGGACATGTATCTCCTGAAGCAGCATTGGGCGGCAATATCGCGCTTGTTGAAGAGGGGGATATTATCAAGATCAATATTCCTGAAAATACATTAAATGTCGATGTTTCTGATGAAGTGCTTGCCGAGAGAAGAGCAAAATGGCAGCCAAGAGAGCCGAAGGTTACAACAGGTTATTTGGCACGTTACGCTGCACTTGTTACAGATAGCAGCAAGGGTGCGATCCTTCAGGCTCCGACAGTATAGATTCGAAAGGGAAGAATAGAATGTTATTAACAGGAGCAGAAATTGTAGTTGAGTGTCTGAAAGAGCAAGGTGTGGATACAGTTTTTGGTTATCCCGGCGGTGCAATTCTCAATGTGTATGATGCACTTTACAAGCACAGCGATGAGATCAGACATGTATTAACTTCACATGAACAGGGCGCTTCCCATGCGGCAGACGGCTATGCCCGCACAACCGGCAAAGTCGGTGTCTGTCTGGCAACATCAGGACCGGGAGCAACCAATATCGTTACAGGCATTGCAACGGCTTATATGGACTCAGTTCCAGTGGTGGCAATCACCTGTAATGTCAATGTCAATCTTCTTGGCAAAGATAGTTTTCAGGAAATCGATATCGCCGGTATTACAATGCCGGTGACAAAACATAATTTTATTGTCAAAGATGTGAATAAGCTGGCGGATACCATCCGCCGTGCATTCGCGATTGCTCAGACAGGGCGTCCGGGACCGGTTCTTGTGGATATTCCAAAGGATGTCACCGGTGCAGAAGCTGAGTATGAATATAAGGTGCCGGCACCGATCAAACGCAAGTCTGATCAGATCAATGAAGAGACGATGCAGGAAGTTATCGGACTGATCGAACATTCTGTCAGACCATTTATTCTTGTGGGCGGCGGTGTCATCCGTGCAGATGCGGCAGATGAGCTCAGAGAGTTTGTAAGGAAAGTACAGGCACCTGTGACAGATACGCTGATGGGTAAAGGTGCTTTTGACGGCAGGGAAGATGCCTATACAGGTATGGTAGGCATGCATGGTACCAAGACATCCAATTACGGTATCACAGAATCTGATCTTCTGATTGCCATTGGTACACGTTTTTCGGATCGTGTCCTGGGCAATGTCAAGGCATTTGCCAGACATGCAGATCTTGTCCATATTGATGTGGATGCTGCAGAAGTTAATAAGAATGTTATGTGCAAGTATTCAATTGAAGGCGATGCCAAAGTTGTTCTTCAGAGATTGAATGAGAAACTGACGCAGCAGGATCATGAGCCGTGGATGCGGCATATTCGTGAGATGAAGTCTCGTTATCCGATGACTTACAATCATGAGGTACTGACCGGACCGGGGGTTGTCGAGAGTATTTATAAGGCAACAGACGGTGATGCGATCATTTGCACAGAAGTTGGGCAGAACCAGATGTGGGCTGCACAATTTTATAAATATAAGGAACCAAGACAGTTTATTTCTTCCGGCGGTCTCGGAACCATGGGCTATGGCCTTGGGGCAGCACTTGGTGCCAAGCTTGGCTGTCCGGACAGAATCGTGATCAATGTTGCCGGAGACGGTTGTTTCCGAATGAACATGAATGAGCTGGCAACAGCTTCCAGATATCAGATTCCGGTTATTGAAGTGGTTGTCAACAACCATGTACTTGGTATGGTCAGACAGTGGCAGACATTGTTTTATGGCGAACGCTATTCAGCCACTGTTTTAAATGATAGTGTTGATTATGTAAAGGTTGCCGAAGCCATGGGCGTGGACGGCCGACGCGTGACAACACAGAAAGAATTTGATGAAGCCATTCAGTGGGCAATCAATTTAAAGAAGCCGGTTCTCATCGATTGTATGATTGATCCGGATGATAAGGTATGGCCGATGGTTGCTCCCGGAGCATCCATTGCAGATGCATTTTCCGAGGAAGACCTCGACAATTAATATCCGTAAACCACCTTTTGGTTTAAATATATTATAATTCATCTAAAAAGGAGAGAAGAAAAATGAGCAGAGTTTATAACTTTTCAGCAGGACCAGCTGTGTTGCCTGTTGAAGTATTGCAGGAAGCAGCAGATGAAATGCTTGACTACAGAGGCACTGGCATGTCAGTAATGGAGATGAGCCATCGATCTAAAGCTTTCGACAATATTATTAAAGAAGCAGAAGCTGCTTTAAGAAAGCTCATGAATATTCCAGACAACTATAAGGTGTTGTTCCTTCAGGGTGGTGCTTCACAGCAGTTTGCCATGATTCCTATGAACTTCATGAAAAATAGAAAAGCGGGATATATCCTGACTGGTCAGTGGGCTAAGAAAGCGTTTTCAGAAGCTAAGATTTTCGGCGAAGCTGTCGAATTAGCCTCATCAGCAGACAAAACATTTACATATATTCCGGACTGCAGTGACCTGCCGATTACGGATGATATGGATTATGTGTATATTTGCGAAAACAACACAATTTATGGTACCAAATACCATACTTTGCCGAATACCAAAGGTAAATTACTGATTGCTGATCAGTCTTCATGTTTCTTATCAGAACCTGTTGATGTGACGAAATACGGTATGATTTATGCTGGTGTACAGAAAAACGTAGGCCCTGCTGGTACTGTTATTGCCATCATCAGAGAAGATCTGATCACAGATGATGTTCTTCCGGGCACACCAACTATGCTGAAGTATAAGACACAGGCAGACAATGATTCTCTGTATAATACACCGCCTTGCTACGGCATTTATATCTGCGGCAAAGTCTTCAAATGGCTGTTGAAGACAGGCGGTCTTGAAGAAAGAAAGAAGATCAACGAAGCAAAAGCGAAGATCCTTTATGATTTTCTTGATCAGAGCAAGATGTTCAAAGGTACTGTTGAGAAAGAAAGCCGTTCTATTATGAACGTACCTTTTGTAACAGGCGATAAAGATCTGGATGCTAAGTTTGTTGCAGAAGCAAAGGCAGCTGGTTTTGAGAATCTGAAAGGTCATCGTACCGTCGGCGGTATGAGAGCCAGCATTTACAATGCAATGCCGACAGAAGGTGTTGTTGCCCTTGTTGATTTTATGAAGAAGTTTGAGGCAGAGAATACAAAATAAGCCGAGTTCCCCGGAGGTAATGATCATGAAAATTAGTTGCTTAAATCCAATTGCTGCTGTAGGCATGCAGCTTTTTACAGATGCCTATGAGAAGGTTGATGATTTTGCTACATCTGATGCAGCACTTGTAAGAAGTGCAAGTGTCCATGAACTGGAACTGCCGGATCAGCTGTTGGCGATTGCCAGAGCAGGTGCCGGTGTCAATAATATTCCATTGGACAAATGTGCAGAAAAAGGTATTGTTGTCTTTAATACACCGGGTGCGAATGCCAATGGTGTAAAGGAAGCTGTTCTTGCAGGTCTTTTCCTTGGCGCAAGAGACATTGTCGGCGGCGTAAACTGGGTTCAGACAGTAAAAGAAGATCCGAATGTGGCCAAACTTGTAGAAAAAGGCAAGAAACAGTTTGCCGGCACAGAGATTATGGGAAAGAAGATCGGCGTGATCGGTCTGGGTGCCATTGGTGTTCTGGTAGCCAATGCCTGTGTGGCACTTGGCATGGAAGTTTATGGTTATGACCCGTTCATTTCTGTTGACGCTGCATGGAATCTGTCAAAGGATATCAAACATATTGCCAATGTAGAGGATATCTATGAAAACTGTGACTATATTACTGTACATGTACCATTAATGGACAGCACAAAGAAAATGATCAATGCGGATGCATTTGCGAAGATGAAAGATGGCGTCATTGTGCTGAACTTTGCACGTGACCTGTTGGTAGATGATGATGCCCTTGAAGCAGCCATTGCAGCGGGTAAGGTCAGAAAGTATATCACAGATTTCCCGAATGCAAAGACAGCTCAGATGAATGGCGTTGTGGCCATCCCTCATCTGGGTGCTTCTACAGAAGAATCAGAAGATAACTGCGCAGTGATGGCAGTGAAAGAATTGAGGAATTATCTTGAGAATGGTAATATCACACATTCTGTCAACTATCCTGCCTGTGATATGGGTATCTGCAAAGCTGCCGGCCGTATTACAATCTGCCATAAGAATATTCCGAACATGCTGGGACAGCTGACAGGTGCCTGTGCGGCTGAGGGAATCAATATTGAAGATATGACCAACAAGTCAAAAGGTGACTGGGCATACACAATGATGGATATCGGTTCAGAAGTTTCAGAAGCTCTTGTTGAAAAACTGGCAGCTATTAACGGAGTTGTAAAAGTACGAAAGGTGAAATAAGCTTTATGGCAAATGTCAAACCTTTTAAGGCAATCAGGCCGTCATCTGCGCTGGCCGCGCAGGTGGCGGCTTTGCCTTATGATGTCTATAACAGAGAAGAAGCAGCGGAGAAAGTGAAAGGGCATCCTTTGTCTTTTCTCAATATTGACCGCCCGGAGACACAGTTTGACCCATCTATGGATATGTATGCGGACTGTGTTTATGAAAAAGCAAAAGAAATGCTGGATAGGGAGATTGCCGAGGGCATTTTTGTTCAGGATGAACAAAAATGTTATTATCTGTACGAACTGACCATGAACGGCCGAACACAGACGGGCATTACTGCTTGTGTATCTATTGATGATTATCTGCATCAGGTAGTCAAAAAACATGAAGATACGAGAGCGGAGAAAGAACAGGACCGTATTCGGCATGTCGATGTCTGCAGTGCGCAGACCGGACCGATTTTTCTGACATACAGAACCAATCCGATCCTTTCTTATATCGTCTGTCATGTGAAGGAAGAATCACCTGTGTATGATTTTGAGGCGGAAGATGGCATACGACACAGAGTGTGGATTGTTGATGATGACCTTGCGGTAGCTGCCATTGAAAAGGCCTTTGCGGCTGTTGATGCGTTGTATATTGCTGATGGTCATCATCGTGCAGCCAGTGCCTTTAAAGTGGGCATGAAGCGGCGAAGAACCCATCCGGCTTATAATGGAACAGAAGAATTCAATTACTTCCTTGCGGTTTTATTTCCTGAGGAAGAATTGAAGATCATGGATTATAATCGTTTGGTGAAAAATCTGAATGGCTGGTCAAAAGAAGATTTTCTGGAGAGGATCCGACGGGATTTTACAGTGGAACACGTGGGAAAAGAGGCGGTTTCACCATCGAAAAAAGGTGAATTCGGCATGTATCTGGATCATGATTGGTATCGACTGAATGTCCATCCGGATAAAACATCCGAAGACCCGGTGGACGGGCTGGATGTGTCTATTCTTCAGATGAATCTGCTGGATCCTGTACTTGGTATTGAAGATCCGAGAACAGATGAGAACATTGAATTCGTCGGAGGTATCCGCGGACTGGGAGAACTTGAAAAACGGTGTCATGAAGACATGGTGGTGGCTTTTTCAATGTATCCGACATCTATCCGGGAACTGTTGGCCGTGGCTGACGCAGGACGGCTCATGCCGCCAAAATCCACATGGTTCGAACCAAAACTTCGGTCTGGCCTGTTCATTCATCAAATCGAAAAATAGCAGAGAGCGCGCTTCAAGTATTTAGAAAGGGCTTTCGAAGAAAAAAATCAATACAAGCACGTTTGCACTGCCGATGGCAGCAGCGGTACATAAGACATTAAAAAACAATGTCTAAGTACCGGCAGCCATCGAAGCGCTTGTACTTGAATTGTTTTCTTCGAAAGCCCTGTTTAATAATTATTGAGCGCGCTTATGTCGGTCCATGAGAACGCAGAATATGCAGAGAATATGGATATATGCTGATATTTGTAGAGTTATATATGTTTGGTAGTTAATTCCAAAAAAATAAAAAAGTGCGGCCTCAATAAACTTCGAGAAAGGATTTTCAATGAATTTGTTCAATCACAGGTGCTTCTGACACGACCGGTACTTAGGCAGTGTTTTGTACTGCCTTATGTACCGCTGTCAGTGGCGGGAAGCGGGAGCGTGCCTGTGATGAACCAATTCGTTGAAAATCTTTTTCTTTAAAGCTTATGGGCCGCACTATCCTATTTCTCGGAATTAACAAGGTTTACGTCCATATGGTCATATGGAATTTCTATGCCTTCCGCGTCAAAGGCTTTTTTGATGGCCTCTCGGATTTCAAAGCGGGTATCCCAGTATTTGTCGGTGAGCGCCCAGACTCTTAAGACAACGCGGACGGAGCTGCTGTCAAAGTCGTCCACAAACACAAAGGGTTCTTTGGACTTGGAAAGCGTTGGGCATCCGGCAGCTACTTTTAAAAGAACGGTACGAACCCGGTCAATATTCTCGTCGTAACTGATGCTGACAGGAAAATCAAGGCGGCGGTTTTCCTGATGTGTCAGGTTGGTCACCGAAGAATCAGCCAGTTTGCCATTGGGAATACAGACCATCTCATTGTTGGCCGTCAGCAGTCGGGTGTAGATAATCTCAATGGACATGACAGTTCCTTCATGGCCGTTTCCATCGTCTATATAGTCTCCCACCACAAATGGTTTCATGATCAGCAAAAGCACACCGCCTGCAAAATTTGCAAGGCTTCCCTGAACAGCGAGACCGATGGCTAAACTGGCAGAAGTCAGCAGCGCGATCAGAGAAGTGGTATCGACTCCTAACTTATTGATCACAATGATGGCGAGCAATGCGCGTAATCCGAATTTGGTCAGTGAATTGATAAAACTTGTGACACTGGCATCCAGTCGTGTTTTGTCCAGAGAATGGCGCACCAGTTTGCAGATAAACTTGGTCAGATACCAGCCAACGATCAGGATGATCAGTGCACTGACCAGAATGTGTGCTTTACTGATCATATAGTCGACAATCTTCTGGAGATAATCAATGGACTGTTCAGCTGTCTCGGCCAGATCACTGGCTGTAGTTGTTGAGACTAAAATATGCATAAGAAGCCTCCTTTTTTGAAAAAATGATAATAGATGGGCGTTTTCTTCCTCTGATTGAAACTGCATCTATTATACCATATTCGTTAAAAAAATAAATTAAAAGTTGTTTGTCGAAAAATCGTCCATTTGTCGTAAATTGTGATATGATGTGTAAACAAAATGATAGGGAGGAGGCGGACAAGATGAATCTTGATATTGTAGGGCGTATCAGGAAGGAGAATGAGAAGCGGGGATGGACGGTGTATCGCCTGGCAAAAGAGGCGAATCTTTCTCCTTCGACATTGACGAATATGATGCATCGAGGGACTTGTCCATCATTGACAACCATTGAGAATGTATGTGAAGCTTACGGAATCACATTGGCTGAATTCCTTTATGGGCAGGATGATCTGATTCACCTGAATGCAGAGCAGAAGCGTCATTTGGACAGATGGAATTTGCTGACGGAGAAGCAGCAGCGGGCTGTAGAACTTTTTATAGATGGATTGAATCAGATTGGATGAAGTGTTACGGAAGGAACAGAATAAGCCGTGTATTCGAAACTGTGGTTGGAAGTTGAAATACACGGCTTTGAAAGGCTGCATCCCACAGGATGCGCAGCGTTATTGAATAAACGGCAGATTAGTTTTCTTCAAGATAACGGCTGTTGATATCAATGACTTTCTGCATGGCTTCATGGCCCGGAGCACCGATGGTCTGACGCAGGCTGACACAGGTCTTCATGCTGATGGCTTCATAGACGTCTTCTTCGAAGACCGGACTGATTTTCTTGTATTCTTCCAGAGGCAGGTCATCCAGGGCGATACCTTTGTCGATACAGATCAGAACAAGCTGTCCGATGATGCCGTGGGCATCACGGAATGGTACACCATGTTTTACAAGATAATCGGCAGCATCAGTAGCGTTGGTGAAACCATTTTTGCTACTGGCAGCCATGGTTTCTTTGTTGACATGCATGGTTTTGATCATGCCGTTGAACAGAGCCAGGCAGCCTTTGACTGTATCAATAGCATCGAAGGTCAGTTCTTTGTCTTCCTGCATATCTTTGTTATAAGCAAGAGGAAGGCCTTTCATGGTTGTGAGAAGAGATGTCAATGCGCCATAGACACGGCCTGTTTTGCCTCGGATCAGTTCAGCAATATCAGGATTCTTCTTCTGAGGCATGATGGAACTGCCGGTAGAATAGGCATCATCCAGTTCGATGAAGCGGTATTCATTGCTGTTCCAGAGGATGATCTCTTCACAGAAACGGCTCAGATGCATCATGATCGTGGACAGGGCACTAAGGTATTCGATGAGGTAGTCTCTGTCGGATACAGAATCCATACTGTTGAGGGTTGGGCCTGTGAAACCGAGAAGGCTGGCTGTATATTCACGATCCAGGGGATAAGTTGTGCCTGCCAGCGCACCTGCACCCAACGGGCAGTAGTTCATACGCTCATGAATGTCATGGAGTCTTGAACGGTCACGCTTGAACATTTCGAAGTAAGCACCGATGTGGTGAGCCAGTGTAACAGGCTGTGCTTTCTGCAGATGTGTAAAGCCCGGCATATAAGTATCGATGTGTTCTTTCATCAGATCAAGCAGTGTGGTCATCAGTTCCTTGACCAGTTCGTCTGTTGCCAGAACTTCATCGCGGGTGTAGAGTTTCATATCAAGGGCTACCTGGTCATTACGGCTGCGTCCTGTATGGAGCTTCTTGCCGGTATCACCGGTGCGTTCAATCAGGATAGATTCCACGAAGCTGTGGATATCTTCATATTCCTCTGTAATCTGTAATTTGCCGGATTCGATATCGCTGCAGATTTCTTTCAGTGCTGAGATAATGATATCACGTTCAGCATCTGTGATGATTGCCTGTTTGGCAAGCATTGTGACATGGGCGATACTGCCCTGAATATCCTGATGATAGAACTTCTGATCGAAAGTGATCGAAGCATTAAAGTTATGTACAAGCTGGTTTTCTTCTTTGGTAAAGCGTCCGCCCCAGAGTTTCATCGGTTAATTCATCCTTTCCTTTATTATACTATTCAGGACTCAATTGCGAGTCCCGGCGTGTCATTCGGGTCTGCTTTGCAGACAAAGTTTTCACTGGTTTATATCTTATCGTGTTTTCAGGGGGATTGCAAGAAAAACAGTACAAATTCAATACAAAAAGTTGTTTACAACTTGATAATACTATGCTACAATGATTAAGTATGAGTTTTAACCTGTGCCCAGATCAAGGAATCTCCAACCGGATCCTGGCATAAGGCATTTATTAAGATTTAGGAGGATTTATTAATGATTACAGCAGAACAGAAAAAAGAAATCGTAGCTAAATATGGTAAGACACCTGAAGATACAGGTTCACCAGAAGTTCAGATCGCACTTTTATCAGCAAGAATCGCTGACCTTACAGAGCATCTGAAGACACACAAGAAAGACCATCATTCAAGACGTGGTATGCTTAAGATGGTTGGTCAGAGACGTGGCTTACTTGATTACCTGAAGAAGACAGATATCGAGAGATACAGAGCTATCGTTGAAAAGTTAGGTTTAAGAAGATAATTATTATCTATCATGGGGCTGTCGGTAAAGGTATTATGCGGCAGCCCTGTTTGCGTTGCACGAACTATCAGGAGCATCTGGAAATTCCAGAATTGTTAATGTCCGAGACCACTGAAAAGTTAATCAGAGCGAGGCATTGGTTGATTATTCAGTAGTTTCGGAAGGCTCCTGAGAAATTTATAATTTATAAAAGGAGATTGAAAATGGCAAAAGAATACAAAAGTTTTTCCATGGAACTTGCCGGCAGAACACTTCGTGTAGAAGTAGGACATGTTGCTGCTCAGGCAAATGGCGCTGCCCTTATGTATTATGGTGACACATGTGTGTTATCAACAGCAACAGCTTCAGAGAAACCGAGAGATGGTATTGATTTCTTCCCGTTAAGTGTTGAATTTGAAGAGAAGATGTACTCGGTAGGCAAGATTCCGGGTGGTTTCAACAAGCGTGAAGGAAAGGCAAGCGAGAATGCGGTCCTTACAGCGAGAGTTATCGACAGACCGATGCGTCCGCTCTTCCCTAAGGATTATAGAAATGATGTGACACTGAACAATCTTGTTTTGTGTGTAGATCAGACATGCAGCCCTGAGCTGACAGCAATGCTTGGTTCTGCCATTGCAACATGTATTTCTGATATTCCATTTGATGGCCCGTGTGCCATGACACAGGTTGGCATGATCAATGGTGAGTTTATTATTAACCCATCCAATGAGCAGAAATCCGTATCCGATCTTGCACTGACAGTCGCTTCTACTCGTGAGAAAGTAATTATGATTGAGGCAGGTGCCAATGAAGTACCTGAAGACAAGATGATCGAGGCTATTTATGCAGCTCATGATGTTAACCAGGAGATCATCAAATTCATCGATCAGATTGTTGCAGAATGCGGCAAAGAGAAGAAGGATTATGAACATTATGCTATTCCTGAAGAATTAAATGCAGCTATGAAGGAACTCTTTCCGCCAGAAGCAATGGAAGAAGCTGTATTTGCAGATGAGAAGCAGACAAGAGATGCCAACATCCGTGTTATTAAAGACAAGCTTGCAGAAGCATTTGCAGATAAGGAAGAGTGGCTGCCTCTGATTGACGATGCTGTTTATCAGTATCAGAAGAAGACAGTACGTAAGATGATTCTCAAGGATCACAAGCGTCCTGATGGCCGTGCTATTGATCAGATCCGTCCGCTTGCAGCAGAGATCGACCTGTTTGCAAGAACACACGGTTCTGCAATGTTCACAAGAGGTCAGACACAGATTTGTACTATCACAACACTGGCACCATTATCAGATGCCCAGAAGGTAGATGGCCTGAATGAATTTGTGACAAGCAAACGTTATATGCATCATTATAATTTCCCATCATACTCAGTTGGTGAGACAAAGCCTTCAAGAGGTCCGGGCCGTCGCGAGATCGGTCATGGTGCATTGGCTGAGAGAGCATTAGTGCCTGTTCTTCCTTCAGAAGAAGAGTTCCCATATGCTATTCGTACAGTATCTGAGACATTTGAATCCAATGGTTCTACATCACAGGCTTCCATCTGTGCATCCACTATGTCTCTGATGGCTGCCGGTGTTCCGATTAAGAAACCTGTTGCAGGTATCTCCTGTGGTCTTGTAACTGGCGATACAGATGATGATTATCTTGTACTGACAGATATTCAGGGGCTTGAAGATTTCTTCGGTGATATGGACTTCAAAGTAGCCGGTACACACGATGGCATCACAGCAATCCAGATGGATATCAAGATTCATGGTCTGACACGTCCGATTGTTGAAGAAGCGATCAGAAGAACAAAGCAGGCAAGAGAGTACATCCTTACTGAGATTATCGAACCTTGCATTGCTGAACCGCGTAAGGAAGTCGGCGAATTTGCTCCGAAGATCCAGCAGATCAAGATTGATCCTTCCAAGATCGGTGATGTTGTTGGCCAGAAGGGTAAAGTCATCAACCAGATCATCGACGAAACAGGTGTGAAGATCGATATAACAGATGATGGTGCTGTATCTATCTGCGGCGTAGACAAAGTCGGCATTCAGAAAGCAATCGATATGATCACAATGATCGTATCTGATTTCGAAGAAGGCCGTATCTACACAGGTAAGGTTGTCAGCATCAAGGAATTCGGTGCATTCCTTGAATTTGCACCTGGCAAAGAGGGTATGGTTCATATCTCCAAGCTTGACAAAAAGCGCGTAAATCACGTAGAAGATGTACTGACACTTGGTGATGTCATCAAAGTTAAATGCATGGGCAAAGACAAGATGGGACGTATCAGCTTCAGTAAGAAAGATGCAGAATAATCAGCAGATACAGATGTTTATAAAAGCATATAAATGATCAATAAATAGAGGATATCATTTTGCGGAGATAAAAATCCACAGAATGGTATCCTTTTGTTGTTTTAAGGGTGCAGGGTGTGGTAAGATATAATTAACAGTATGCTATGCATGCTGAATGCCTGATGACTATGAAAGAACAGGACTTTTACAGGCAGTGCGGTCAATAAAGCAATAAAAAATGCAACAGCCAAGTTAGGAAGTGGGGGAGAGAAATAAGATATGAAAGTAAAGATATGCCCATTATGTGATAGTGAGATGAAGAAAGCCCATTACTGCGATACCTGTCATTCTTTTATATGGCGTCCGGAGATCCTGGATGTTCATTACAATGCGCAGCAGAGAGGAATGGGAGAGGAAGATTGTGCTTATGGTGTGAGCCATGATCAGAAGGATCACAGGAATGACATCTATGGAAGGTTTTCGGATGCGCTGAAGAAAGAAGACAAGAAGCAGAAAAATCGGAAGAAGGCTACATCCCATGAGGAAGTCTATGGCAGCAGTATACAGAAAAAGGCCGGCAGATCTTATAGAACCGACAGGTCAGGCACGGACATGGAAGCTAAACGGCGCAAGGCCGGAGGCTGTCTGGGGAAGGTTGTATTGGCAATCATTATTTTGAATGCATTGTTAGGTGCTGTCGGAAGTCGCCTTATTCATTATTTTACAAACGGTGATTTTCAATATGTGATTGAAGATTTGATGGATGAATTGGGGGGTTGACGATGCAGACGAAATTATTGGTTCTGATACATCGTCAGAGGAATATTACAGAGAACTTTCAGAACAGGAAGTTTCTGCGTATCCGGATGGATGCAATGGCTATGGACATTTTGATGTGACAGATGAAGACATGGGGGCATTGATTGAAGCCTGGACCAGAACAGAATATGGAAGAGATATATCAGGAGATGATTCGTCATCGGAAGATAACTATATTTATACATATGATGGGGAGACAACGTCTTATCTACAGAAAACAACTTATTATAATGTTGACGGGGAATATAATGACTATGTGATAATTTACAGTGACAGTGCAACCGGTAAAATTCATTCGGTGACAGCATCTATGGAAGATACAGAAAGGATAAAATCATTTCTCAAAATGGTGGTTCAGAAACTCGATTCGAAGGCGGATTGGAGCGGAAAAGAACTGGAGCGGCAGTGTGACAATTTTCTTAAACAGATGGACAGTGGGGATGGCAGCGTGGATATCGACAACATGGTGATCAATGGTTCGAAATACAGTGATGGTGAGATATGGCTAAGTATAGGTTGTACGGATTTTTAAGCGATTGTGTGAAAAAATAAACAACATAGGCAGGTTATAATCTTGACGATTTATACAACTTGTATTAAAATAGATGGTGAAGAATGACTACCTGTCAATAAAGTGTTTATTGATATGGTCATATATAGAAAGGAGAAAAATATCATGGCAAAAGTTATGAAAACTATGGATGGTAACACAGCTGCTGCTTGGACTTCTTATGCGTTCACAGAAGTTGCTGGTATCTTCCCGATCACACCATCCTCACCTATGGCAGAAGTAACTGACGATTGGGCAGCCAACGGCAGAAAGAACATCTTCGGTCAGACTGTTGATGTAGTAGAAATGGAATCTGAGGCAGGTGCTTCAGGTACAGTTCATGGTTCTATTTCTTCAGGTGCATTAACAACTACTTATACAGCTTCCCAGGGCTTATTACTTATGATCCCTAACATGTATAAGATCGCAGGTGAATTATTGCCTTGTGTATTCCATGTAAGTGCCAGAGCATTAGCTTATCATGCATTAAACATTTTCGGCGATCACTCTGACGTTATGGCATGTCGTCAGACAGGTTTCGCAATGCTCTGTTCTAACTCCGTTCAGGAAGTTATGGATCTGGCTGCAGTTGCTCATCTTTCTACAATCAAAGGCAGAGTTCCATTCCTTCATTTCTTTGATGGCTTCAGAACATCTCATGAGATTCAGAAAGTTGAATGTACAGATTATGATGAATTAGCTAAATTAGTAGATTACGATGCACTGGCAGAGTTCAGAAAATCCGCTCTGAACCCAGAACATCCAGTTATGAGAGGTACAGCTCAGAACCCAGATGTTTACTTCCAGGGTCGTGAAGCAAGCAACAAGTTCTACGATGCACTTCCAGAAATCGTAGAAGAATACATGGCTAAAGTCAGCGAGATGACAGGTCGTGAATACAAGCTGTTCAACTACTATGGTGCTCCAGATGCTGATCGTGTTATCATCGCTATGGGTTCTATGTGTGAAGCAGCTGAAGAAGTTATCGATTACCTGACAGCTAAAGGCGAAAAAGTTGGTATCGTTAAAGTACATCTGTACAGACCTTTCAGAGCAGACAAACTGTTCGAAGCTATTCCTGCAACAGTTAAGAAGATTGCTGTTATGGATAGAGTTAAGGAAGTTACAGGTTACGGCGAACCATTATATGTTGATGTCTGTGCAGCAGCATTCAAAGAAGGCAAGACATATGATATCGTTGGCGGTCGTTACGGCCTTGGTTCTAAGGACGTTACTCCAGGTTCCATCATCTCTATCTATGAGAACCTGAAAGCAGATCAGCCAAAGAACAACTTCACAATCGGTATCGTTGATGATGTTACAGGTCATTCCTTACCAATCATCCCTGAAGTTGACGTTGCTCCAGCTGGTACAACAAGCTGTAAGTTCTGGGGTCTTGGTTCTGATGGTACTGTAGGTGCTAACAAGAACTCTATCAAGATCATCGGTGACCATACAGATATGTATGCTCAGGCATATTTCCACTATGATTCCAAGAAGTCCGGTGGTGTTACACAGTCACATCTTCGTTTCGGTAAGACACCTATCCGTTCTACATACCTTGTTAAGACAGCTGACTTTATCGCATGTCATAACCAGGCTTATATCCATATGTATGATATCCTTGGCGATATTAAAGAAGGTGGTACATTCCTCTTCAATACAGTTTGGTCTCCAGAAGAACTGGATGAAAAACTGCCATCCAAGGTTAAACATCAGTTAGCTCAGAAACACGTTAAGTTCTACATCATCAACGCAGAAGATGTTGATAAAGAACTTAAGTTAAATGGTAAGACAAATGCCGTTCTTCAGGCTGCATTCTTCAAACTGGCTAACATCATTCCTATCGATACAGCTGTTAAGTATATGAAGGAAATGATCGTTAAGTCCTATGGTAAGAAGGGTGAAGATGTTGTTAACAAGAACTTCGCAGCTGTAGATGCTGGTCTTGATAAGATCGTAGAAGTTCCTGTTCCAGAAAGCTGGGCTACATGTCCTGATGACGCTCCTGTTGTTAAGGATGTTCCAGATTTCGTAAGAGACGTTGTAATGCCAATGAACGCTTGCGACGGCGATGCTTTACCAGTATCTGCTTTCAACGGCAGAGAAGATGGTCACTTCCCTCTGGGAACAGCTGCATACGAAAAACGTGGTGTTGCTGTCAGCGTACCTGTATGGGATGCTGCTAAGTGTATCCAGTGTAACCAGTGTTCATATGTTTGCCCTCATGCAACAATCAGACCTGTTCTGTTAACAGATGAAGAAGCAGCTGCAGCTCCAGCTAACTTCGGTGCTGTTCCAGGTAAGGCTAACCTTGCAGGCAAATATCAGTTCAAGATGCAGGTATCTCCTCTTGACTGTCTGGGTTGTGGCAGCTGTGTAAACATCTGTCCTACAAAGGCTCTTGAGATGGTTCCTCTCGGAACACAGCTCGATGAAGCTCCTAACTGGGAATATGCAGTAGCTCTTCCACAGAAAGAGAACCCAATGGACAAATACACAGTTAAGGGTTCACAGTTTGAAAAACCATTACTTGAGTTCTCAGGCGCATGTGCAGGTTGTGGTGAAACACCTTACATCAAACTTGTAACTCAGTTATTCGGTGATAGAATGTATGTTGCTAATGCAACAGGTTGTACATCTATCTGGGGTGGTTCTGCTCCATCTATGCCATATACAACTAACGAAAAAGGTCAGGGTCCTGCATGGTGTAACTCACTGTTCGAGGATAATGCTGAATTCGGTTTAGGTATGTTCATGGGTCAGAAACATCGTAGAGAAGCATTGGCTAAGAAGATCAAAGGTCTTGTAGATCTTGGCGTTCTTGCTGAAGAAGCACAGGCTTGGTTAGATACTAAGGAAGAAGGCGAAGCTTCTAAGGCTACATCTGCAGCTCTGTTAGCAGCAGCTAAGGCTTACGCTGGCGACAATGCAGAAGCTAAAGCAATCTGTGATGCTATCGTTGAAGGCTATGACCTCTTAGTTAAGAAGTCACAGTGGATCTTCGGTGGTGACGGCTGGGCTTACGATATCGGTTACGGCGGTCTTGATCACGTACTTGCTTCCAACGAAGACGTTAACGTATTCGTTGTAGATACAGAAGTTTACTCCAATACTGGTGGTCAGGCTTCTAAGTCTACTCCTGTAGGTGCAGTTGCTAAATTTGCTGCTTCAGGTAAGAAGACAAAGAAGAAAGACCTTGGTATGATGGCTGCTTCTTACGGTTATGTATACGTAGCACAGGTTGCTATGGGCGCTAACATGAACCAGTTCATCAAAGCTCTTAAAGAAGCTGAAGCTTATCATGGTCCATCACTCATCATCGCTTACGCTCCATGTATCAACCATGGTATCAAGGGCGGTATGAAGGGTGCTCAGACAAGAATTAAAGAAGCTGTAGAGTGCGGTTACTGGTCATGCTGGAGATTCAACCCAGAACTTAAAGCTCAGGGCAAGAATCCATTCATCCTTGATTCTACTAAAGAACCTAAGGGCGACTTCAGAGCATTCATCATGAACGAAGTTCGTTATGCATCCCTGAAGAAAGGATTCCCAGAAACAGCAGAAGCTCTGTACGCTAAGACAGAAGCAGATGCTAAAGACAGACTTGCTGGCTACATCAAGAAAGCAGCTGAATAATTCATCGTTAGATAATTTTTCAGAGTCAATGAATATACAGGCTCCGGTGCTTAGGCACCGGGGCCTTTTTTATGCAATGGGAAATTCCGAGGAATTTTCTATTGCATAAAAATGAAAAATAAATTCTTTACGTGCAAAGGCAGGATATAGTATAATCGGTATATTAAATAAATGAAATTATACTGGAAAGAGTGAAGAAATGGTTAAGACCTTTTATTTAAGTAATGGACTGAAGGTTGCAATGGAATATATGCCACAGTATCGTTCTGTATCTATGGGGGTATGGGTGAAAGCTGGCTCGGTCAATGAGAATAAACAGACCAATGGCATGGCACATGTGATTGAACATATGTTGTTTAAAGGAACGGAGAAGCGAACTGCCAGAGAATTGGCAGATGCCATGACAGAAATTGGCGGGAATATGGATGCCTATACGACGAAAGAATATACATGCTTTTACACGAAGACGCTGTATGAGCATCTTTTTTATGCCATAGATATTCTTGGGGATATGTTATCTAATTCCAAAATAGACGAGAATGATCTGAAAAAAGAACTGGGGGTTATTGCCGAGGAAATCGATATGTATGATGATTCCCCGGAAGATATTGTCCATGAACGGCTGCAGGAAGTAATCTGGAGAGAACATTCGCTTGGGTATCTGATTTCAGGGGATAAGCAGACAGTACTTGGCTTTAAGAGACAGGATGTGCTGGATTTTATGAAGCAATATTATACTGCTGATCGAATGACAATCGCTATATCCGGCTATTTTGAGGAAGCAAAAGCCCTTGAAGCACTGGAGAATTGTTTTGGAGGCATTGCGCCGGGGAATAAAGTCTCGCTTTTGGAAGCCAATGCGCAGATTGCAAAGGCAAAATACTATCCATCCCTTTATATGCAGCATAAGGATGTGGAACAGGTTCATATGATTATAGCCTTTGAATCTCTGGATTACTATGATCCTGAGAGATACATACTCAGTGTTGTCAACAGTCTGCTGGGCGGTAATGTGAACTCAAGACTTTTTCAGACAATCCGTGAGGAAATGGGATTAAGCTATGCCATTTATTCTTATGGCGGTTCCTATGAAAAAGGCGGACTTTTTCATATTTATGCGGCGGTTCATCCGAATCAGGTCAGGCCGGTATTGAAAGCGGTTGTGGATATTATTCAGAAGTTGAAAAAAGAGCTGGTATCTGATCGGGAGCTGTATATTGTGAAGGAATCCGTGAAAACAGACCTGATTATATCGGATGAGAGCACGTACAATAGAATCAGCAATTACGGCAAATCCTATATTCATGGGGAAACGATAGAGACTGTGGAAGAAGCGGCAGAAAAGATAGGGCAGGTAACGGCTGAAGAAGTACGGACCTTTGTTCAGAAACATTTTGATCTGAGTCAGATGAGCCTTTCATTGGTGGGAGATTTGAAAACATTGCCGAGAGAGGAAATGGAAGAACTCTGGATGACATACAGAATGGAGAAAGCATGAGAATTACATTAGTAACAGTCGGTAAAATTAAAGAAAAATTTTTTGTACAGGCCATTGAAGAATATAGTAAGCGGTTAAGCCGTTATTGTAAATTAGAAATCATCGAAGTGGCTGATGAGAAGACGCCGGACAAAGCCAGTGAAGCCCTGGAACTGCAGATTAAGGAAAAAGAGGGCGAACGTATCTTAAAGTCGATTAAAGACGATAGTTATGTGATCGCTCTGGCCATTGAAGGGAAAATGCGCAGTTCCGAGGAGCTGGCGGCGAGAATTGAGAAGCTTGGAATCGGTGGTGAAAGTCATTTGACTTTTGTCATCGGCGGTTCTCTTGGTTTGGCTCCGGCAGTTTTAAACCGTGCCGATGAAAAACTTAGTTTTTCACCAATGACATTTCCGCATCAGATGATGCGTGTCATTTTGCTGGAGCAGATTTATCGGAGCTATCGAATTATTAATCATGAACCTTACCATAAATAGCATTATTAATATTAGTATCATCAATATTGAAAAGACTGTCACTTCGTTTGCGTGGCAGTTTTTTCAATATAAATGATAAAATGTAACTGTTCAGAGCCAAGCAAAATTTCAAAAAACAGGTATGAAATGCGTAGCATTTTGGCGGTTGGCTCTGAACAGTTACGATAAAATAATGATAAAAACCGAATTATCCCGTCAGAAAACAGGGAGTGTTTCGTTATTATTGGCAGAAGCATGTTTCAATGATTAATAAGGACAGGAGGTGTTAAAAATGCCGGAAAAGAGAAAGAAAACAATTGATGCGGCAGCGGACCGGCAGACAATGACAGAATTATATGAAACCTATGAGCAGAAGATGTTTGGAATTGCAAATGCTATTCTGCATAATGACTGGCAGGCGGAAGATGCAGTCCATGAGGCTTTTGTTAGAATGGTCCCGTATTTGTCAAGATGCAAGAATGTGAATGATGAAAAGACAAAGATTTTGATTGTGCGTGTGATTAAGAGTGCTGCCATTGATATTTATCGTAAAAATAAAAGGGAAAATACCTATATTCTGGATTCAGAAGAAGACTGGATAGAAGATAAACATAATCCTGTGGAAGTTTATTTGGCGACATTGTCAGCCGGGGAAATGTTGAAAAAGATTATTGGACAATTGTCGAGTGATGATAGGAAAATTATTGAAATGAGATGTTATGATGGTATGCCTGTGAGTGATATCGGAGAGATACTTGGCATTAGTACGGATAATGTTTATAAACGGCTATCCAGAGCCAGAAAGCGTGTGAAAGAAATTATAGCGAAAGGAGAGGACGAGGATGTTAAACAAAAACTTGGATGAATGGTTATATCTTACTGGGATGGAAAATGCACTGGATGAATTAGAGAAAGCAGAAAAGAATCATACAGAGGTACATCGTTTTTCAGACAGCTACAGACAAAAACAAACAGCGCTGTTGGATAGTATTTGTGCAGCGGAAGAAAATGATGAGCGGATGATGTTTGAAATTGAGAAGAAAAACATGGACGGAAAAGAAAATAAAAATCAGATAAAATCAGCAAAACACGGATGGCGTAAAAGCACAGTGGCAGCAGCTTTGATATTGCTGATCGGAGGCGTATCGGTGACAACTTATGCTGCCGGCAGATATTTCCTGGTGGATAGAGAACAGAGGGGAAATGTTGTTTCTGTTAATTTGAATGGAGAAAGTGAAAAAGACAGTAAGGTTGCGGTACTAAGTTATCAATTTGGATATGTGCCGGAGGAATATAAGGAATGGCAGCCGAGATATTATTCAAAAAATGGTGAGTATGGTGGCAAAGGGTTTTATGTCATGCAGTGGCAGGGTCTTGATACAACCTTTGAGTATCTTGAGAATCGTACAAAAACAACGATTAACGGCAAAGAGGCCTATTGCTATCAGATGGGAGAGGAAAGTAATATAAAAGAAGCGATTCAGGTGCTTTATAATAATGAAGGTGCTATGTATACATTGTATTCGGATGATGAAGACATTTCCATGGATGAACTATTGAAAATTGCAGAGGGAATGATTGTGACAGAGACTGGAGAATATGCGGAAATTATCAGTGATGAAGATGTGACAGATGGCAATGTACTGCCGGAAGAATCAATTCCTGCAAATCATATGTGTCAGACAGGTGATACAGTGGCATGGGCAACAGGTGATGGAGATGAAGGCGAATTAACAGTTAAAAATATTCAGGTACTTACAAATATAGCAGATTTATCGAAAGAAGATTTCAGTGATTATGGTGGAAAAATAGCACCATTTGCAGATGAGTCGGGAAATTTAAAGGCCATTAATGGAGTGACGGATATAAAAGACGAAAATGGCATACATGAAGGATCTGAAGAAAATCAGGTGGTATTGGTGAAGGTGTCCTGTAAGATTGTGAACACAACGGAAGAGACACAGGAATATTATATGAATACGCTTTCATTGAAAGGAATCAAAGAGCTCAGCAATCGTGTGACCATAGATTATGATATGATACCGGATTATAAAAATGGGGTACCAGAATGGATGATTTATATGACGAATGTGCAGTATACAACAGAAGATGAGCGTGAGAAATCATTTTTTGAATTTAGTCTGGCACCTGGGGAATGTAAGGACATTGATTGTGCTTTTTTGACTTATGAAAATAGTTTGAAGGATACAGGATTGATTTTTAATCCGACAGGAGGTGCTTTCGGGCAGAACAGCGAATATATCTTTGGATGGAAATTACAATAACAAGACATGATTTAGGCCGTCATTCATAGAATAGATAAAAAATGGATGGTGCCGGTCATGTCAGTAAAAAGAGAACTGATTAAAGGAACTCTGATATTAACAGCAGCCGGGTTTGCAGCCCGGCTGCTTGGCTTTTTTAACAGGGTTTATCTGGCAAATTTGATATCCAATGCAGAACTGGGGCGTTATCAGCTGATATTTCCGATTTTTATGTTTTGTATGGCAGTCAGCTGCGCGGGGATACAGGTGGCTGTGTCGAAAATGGTGGCGGCTTATCACGGCACAGGCAAGAAAAAGGCAATCAGACAGACAATAAAATCGGCTGGGATTATGTCGCTGATTGTAGCATTACTGAGCAGCGGCTGTGTTATTGCTTTTTCTGAGCCTATCAGTCGGTGGATTTTAAAGGATATCAGTTGTCGGGGATATCTGGTGATTATGGCAATTGCCTTTCCTTTTGCAGCAGTACATACTTGTGTCGGCGGTTATTTTTATGGTATCAGACATACTGCAGTTCCGGCAGTGACGCAGCTTTTAGAGCAGGTTGTCAGAGTTGTGACCATTTATCTACTGGGTGCAATGATGTACCAAAAGGGAAAAATTGATGCTTCTGTTGCGGTCTGGGGATTGGCAGCGGGGGAAATATTTTCCTGCTTTTTAACTTGGATTTGTTATCGATTTAGTATTCGAAGTCAAAATGGGGGATCAGGGAGCGGGGAGCCGATCAGAAAAATCCTCCGACAATTGTGGCAGTATGGCGGTCTTTTGACAGCTAACAGAGTATCAGTGACATTACTGCAAAGTACAGAAATGATTCTGATGCCTGTGATGCTGGCAAAATATTATGGAGATACAGAAAGTGCACTGTCTGTGTTTGGCATTGTTACGGGCATTGTGCTGCCGGTTATTCTGTTTCCAAATACAGTGACCAATGCAATGGCATCACTTTTGCTGCCGGCAGTAGCGGAGGCAGAGGAAGTTCATGATTACCGGGCAGTGTCGGGAGCAATTAAGAAAAGCCTGGAATATTGTCTGCTTCTGGGGCTTTTTTCAGGGTTAGTTTTTGGGGGCTGCGGTAATCAGATTGGCAGTCTGCTTTTTAACGATATTGAGGCAGGGGGATACATACAGTCTTTTGCGATTCTCTGTCCGCTTATGTACATTCAGTCTTTGTTAGCAGGTGCGCTAAATGGGCTTGGAAAAATGAACGAAACATTGCTGCATCATGTGATTGCTTCGGGTATCCGGTTGTTCGGTGTGGTTGTCATGATGCCCAAAATGGGGATTTATGGTTATATTGAAGGCGTATTTTGGGCCAATGCAGCAGTAACGGTTATCGCCGCGGTTCGTCTGTATCAGATTGTGGGAAGAATAAGTAGTGCAAAAAGAGATTGATTTTTATGATATCTGTGTTACAATATGTATAACAGATGGACAATGTTTGATGCCAGATAATAGGTGCAGGAGATGCTGTCCGTCCTTCAGGACTCACAGATGAGGCCTGAACAGAATATAATATAATCATAAGAGAAGGTGAGCATATGATACTGGAGATAGATTTTAACAGTGATGAAGCCTTGTATATACAGCTGCGTAATCAGATCGTCATCGGTATCGCCACGTCTCAGCTTTCGGCGGGGGATTCACTGCCGTCGGTGAGACAACTGGCTGACCGTGTGGGTATCAACATGCATACAGTGAATAAGGCATATACGGTATTGAGACAGGAAGGCTATGTGAAGCTGGACCGGAGGAAAGGTGCTGTTATAGCCATAGACTGCAATAAGGCATCGGCGCGCAATAAATTGCTCAGAGATCTGCAGGTGATGCTGGCAGGTGCCATGTGCAAGGGAATTACAAGAGATGAAGTGCATGAGATGATCGATATGATCTATGATTATTATGAACAGCCGGCGAATTATCCGGAGGAGGGATAGCGTATGCTTTGTGATGGATGTCATGAGAACGAGGCGGTCGTTTTTTATACAGAGATTATTAATGGCGAGAAGAAGGAACTCCATTTGTGTGAGGCCTGTGCGGCCAAGGAGACCGGCATGGATCATTCATTTGTTTCTTTGACGGATACATCATTTTTGGCGAATTTACTGGCAAGTGTCCTTGGAAAGCGCCAGGAGACAGATGATGAAGAGAATCTGAAGAAGACGAATCTTGTTTGTCCGTCCTGCCATATGACATATAATGAATTTTTGAAATATGGTACCTTTGGGTGTCCGGATTGTTATAAGACATTCAACTTTGTATTGGATGGTTATCTGAAGAAGATACAGGGCAATTGTGAACATACAGGTAAGGAACCGCTTTATGGCGGGGAGACGGTACATATCCCGTCGATCACAGCAGATGCTGATCACGCTGAGATGAAGGATGTTGAACAGGACATCGCATTTACAGTAGATGCCGGTTCAACAGAGGAAGAACTCCGGGCGGCATTGAAGCGGGCTGTGGCGAAGGAAGAATATGAAGAGGCGGCCAGAATCCGTGATATAATCAGAGCCGGCAGAAAAGAGGCGGATGAACATGCGTAAATGGTATGAAATGGAAGCGTGCAATCAGGGACCGATTATAGGCGGTCAGGTATACCTGGTCCGCAATATTATGGGGTATCCTTTTGAAGCGAAGATGAACGAGGAAGAACAGAAAGCCCTGATGGCAGCCGTGTGTTATGCGGTACGTCAATCAGAAGAGGTTCTTCAGAAGAAGTTTGTGTTTATTAACTTTTCTGAGGTCAGAGATTACGAGCAGCAGGCATTGATCGGGAAATTGGCCATTCCGCCGCAGATGTTTGAAAAGGGCCATGAAGCGGGAATCCTTATATCAGAGGATGAATCCATTTCGGTACTTGTCAATGGCAAGGAACATCTTTGTATACAGGTATCCTGTCCAGGCAATCATATACAGGAAGCCATGGCACTGGCGGGGCAGGTGGATGATTGTCTGAATCAGTATTTGAAATATGCCTTCAGTAAGAAGTATGGCTATCTGACTTCCAGTCCACTTTATATGGGAACAGGAATGTCTGCATCATATCTGCTGCATCTGCCGTATCTGGAGAAGAAATCCGTGATGCATCAGATAGAGAAACAGATCAGTCAGTATGGATTTACACTGAGACCGCATTTTGACGGGCAGACAGAGGCACCGGGCAGTGTTTACAGGATGCGCAACAGAAAGACTCTGGGCCTTTCTGAAAGCGAGATCACTTCTGCACTGGAACATCTGGCGGGGCAGTTGGCGGAGCAGGAGGAGGCACTTGCCAGACAGTGTTTCAACGAGGACCGTCTGAGTCAGGTGGATCCCATGTATCGTGCCTATGGTTTGATTAAGTATGCCAGAAAGCTTGGATATGATGAGACCATGGCCTGTCTGTCGCTGCTCCATGCCGGTGATCTGTATCATATTTGGCCGGAACAGGCAGAGATATGCCCTTTTGCTGTTATGCTGAATATGGCGGATGCTGTTTTGTCAGCAAGTGCTGAGAAGAATATCAGCAGCAGTGAGCGCGGGAGGGCCCGGGCAGATTATATTCGGAGAAATTTGCCGGTGCTTGATGCATCAGAAGCAGTTTCTTCTTAGTGAGAGATAAAATGTACAACAGGAGGCTTTTATTTTTATGCAATATAGATTTACACAAATGGCAGCCAATGTGATGCATTATTCAAAGGAGGTTGCAGCAGAACTGAATCACAGTTATATCGGAACAGAACATATTCTGATTGGATTGCTGCGAGAAAAAGAGGGACTGGCATGCCAGGTGCTGGAAGATCATGATGTGACAGAGGAGAAGGTATTGCACATGGTCAGTCAGCTGATTCAGGGCAGTCAGACAATGGTGGCAGAGCCGGAAGAATACACACCGCGAAGCCGCCGTATTCTGGAGATCGCTAACCGTGAAGCCATGCGGTTCAGAGCTTCGGCCATAGGAACGGAACATCTTTTGATTGCCATATTAAGAGAAACAGATTGTGTTGCGGCACAGTTGTTATATTCCCTTGGTGTGCAGGCCCAGAAGGTTTATCAGGATATTGTACTTGGTATCGGTATGGATGCCAGGGCAGCGAAGGCAGATATGTCGTCGGCCAAGGGCAAGTCGCGGAGAAAGAATGAACCTTTAATGGTTGATCAGTACAGCAGAGATCTGACGGCCTATGCCAGAGAGGGCAAACTGGATCCGGTGATTGGACGTCATGATGAGATTCAGCGGGTGATTCAGATACTTTCCAGAAGAACGAAGAACAATCCTTGCCTGATTGGTGAGCCTGGTGTTGGCAAAACCGCTGTTGCGGAAGGACTGGCACAGAAGATTATCAGCGGTAATGTACCTGAGACAATCAAGGACAAGCGGGTTCTGACACTGGATATTTCCGGCATGGTGGCCGGTTCAAAGTACCGGGGTGAATTTGAAGAGCGCATTAAACGCGTGATCAATGAAGTCAAAGAAGATGGCAATATTTTGCTTTTCATCGATGAAATTCACACGATTATCGGTGCCGGCGGTGCGGAAGGTGCCATTGATGCGGCCAATATCCTGAAACCGTCACTGGCCAGAGGTGAACTGCAGATTATCGGTGCCACGACCATTGAAGAATATAGGAAGCATATTGAGAAGGATGCGGCCCTTGAACGTCGTTTTCAGCCGGTAATGGTGGAGGAACCATCTGAGGAGGAAGCCGTTGAGATTCTGATTGGTCTGAAGGGGGCGTATGAGAATCATCATCACGTGACCATTACAGATGAGGCTCTGGAGGCAGCTGTTCATTTGTCTGCAAGGTATATCAATGATCGTTTTCTTCCGGATAAGGCCATTGATCTGATCGATGAAGCGTGCTCCAAGGTAAGACTGAGCTCTTACACATCATCCCCAAAAGTAAAAGAATTAGAGAAAAAGGTAGCGGAACTTGAGGAAGAGAAAGAGCAGGCTATTAAGGATGAAGCCTATGAACGGGCCAGTGAGATCAAGAAGATGCAAAAGGAATTAAATGATGAGATGATCCGCCTTAACAGCGAGTGGGAAAAGGTTCGTAGCAGCGAGCAGTTGATCGTTGGAGAGAACGAAGTAGCAGACATTGTGGCCAGTTGGACCAAAATCCCGGTCAGAAAGCTTGAAGAAGAAGAGTCAGAACGCCTGAGAAAACTTGAATCGATTCTGCATGAACGTGTGATCGGTCAGGAGGAAGCCGTAAGTGCAGTGGCCAAAGCCATCCGACGTGGCAGAGTCGGTCTGAAAGATCCGAAGCGCCCGATTGGTTCATTCTTGTTCCTGGGACCTACAGGTGTCGGCAAAACGGAATTGTCCAAGGCGCTGGCAGAGGCAATGTTCGGCAAGGAGGATGCCATGATCCGGGTTGATATGTCAGAATATATGGAGAAACACAGTGTGTCTAAACTTATTGGATCACCTCCGGGATACGTCGGCTATGATGAGGGAGGACAGCTCAGTGAGAAGATCAGACGGAATCCTTACTCGGTTTTACTGTTTGATGAGATTGAGAAGGCACACCCGGATATTTTCAATATTCTTCTGCAAGTTCTCGATGACGGTCATATTACAGATTCTCAGGGAAGAAAAATTGATTTCAAGAATACAGTGATCATCATGACTTCAAATGCCGGAGCAGCCAATATTGTCACACCGAAGAAACTGGGATTTTCAGTGGGTGATACACATGAAGCAGATTATCAGAAGATGAAAGCCGGTGTCATGGATGAAGTGAAACACCTTTTTAAACCGGAGTTTTTAAATCGTATCGATGAGACGATTGTTTTCCATCCGCTGACGAAGGAGAATGTCAAGGATATAGCGGATATTATGCTGAAGACAATCAGCAAAAGAATTAAGGAGCAGCTGGGAGTTGAAACTGTGGTTTCTGAAGCTGTCCGCGATCATCTGGCAGAAAAAGGGTTTGATGAGAATTATGGTGCACGTCCGCTCAGAAGAGTGATCCAGAATGAGATTGAAGATGCCATGGCAGAAGAATATCTGGATGGAAAGTTTGCCCAGGGAGATACCGTTGCACTTGAAATGGATGAAAATCATATTAAATTTGTTAGAAAATAATAAAGACTCTGGTCATGCGGCCTATTTTCATGTATAATAGGATGGCAGGCAGTTTTACCTGAATTATGAACAAGTGATAAACATACACAGAGATGTATGTGACTGGAGGATAAGGACATGGCAGTTGTTGAAGAATTAATTCGTGTTGAGAACGAAAATGGCTTAAGCTTTGGTGATTATACACTGAATGCCAAGAAGAAGGTCTCTGATTTCGAGTTTCATGGTGATATGTACAAGGTGAAGACATACCGTGACATTACGAAGCTTGAGAAGAACGAATTATTTGTATATGAATCTGTACCGGGAACATCTGTATTCGATTTCGAAGAAACGGATGTCAGAACGGAATTTGAAGTCGAAGGCTTTGAAGATACGCAGATTACACTGGAACTGGAAGCTGAACAGGAATATGAAGTTTTTGTGGATGATGTGAATATCGGACGTATGACAACGAATCTTGGTGGCAAGCTTGTATTGAGTGTTGAACTGGGATCTGCACAGAAGCATGTGAAGGTTGTCAGAGTGTAGATAGCGGAGAGAAGGAAGATTCTTCGCAATAGACCATTCATTAAGTGAACAAAAGATACTGCAGATGACACAATGCGTGAATTTGCAGTATCTTTTCGTTTTTTGAGATGATAGAGGCTCAGAATGGGTTGTGAGTACAGAAAGTTTTGGATAAGAAGTAGGGTTATAGGAAACGGGAGTAGTTAAATGGCTAAGAGCAAGAATATATTTTTTTGTCAGGAATGCGGATACGAATCAGCTAAATGGCTGGGACAGTGTCCCGCCTGCAAAGCATGGAATACCTTTGTTGAGGAACCAACCATTGGAAAGGGGAGTACGGCTTCCGGCGGTATTAGACATCAGGCAAAAGCTTCCGAACCGGTGCTGCTGTCATCGGTTCATTCAAGTGATGAGAAGCGCAGACCAACGGGAATTTCGGAATTTGACAGAGTCCTTGGTGGTGGTATTGTGCCGGGATCCCTTGTGTTAGTCGGCGGTGATCCGGGTATCGGCAAATCCACATTATTGCTTCAGATGAGCAGATGTCTGTCAGAACAGAGCTGTCGGACAGTTTATGTGTCGGGAGAGGAATCACTGCAGCAGATCAGGCTGCGTGCAGATCGTCTAGGGGTGTTTAAGAATGATCTGGCGATGCTGTGTGAGACGAATCTGGATGTGATACAGGAGACGATTCTGAAGTATAAACCGGAAGTGGTGATCATCGACTCCATTCAGACAATGTATCGTGAAGCTATCAGTTCCGGAGCCGGAAGTGTCAGCCAGGTCAGAGAAGCTACCAGTGTACTGATGCAGCTGGCTAAGCGGGAGAATATTGCGATTTTTATTGTCGGACATGTGACAAAGGAAGGGGTGGTTGCCGGACCGCGTGTGCTTGAACATATGGTGGATACGGTTCTGTATTTTGAAGGTGACCGACATGCTTCATATCGACTGCTTCGGGCTGTGAAGAATCGATTTGGCTCTACCAATGAGATTGGTGTATTTGAGATGTGCAGTGAGGGATTGACAGAAGTGAAGAATCCGTCGGAATTTATGCTCAGCGGTCGACCGGAAGGTACAGCAGGGTCTGTTGTGGCGTGTGCCATGGAAGGTACAAGACCGCTGATGCTGGAGGTGCAGGCCCTTGTCTGTCAGACGAATTTTCAGATTCCGAGGCGTACAGCTGCTGGTACGGACTATAACAGAGTGAATCTTTTGCTGGCAGTGCTGGAGAAACGTTTGGGACTCAAACTGGCCGGCTGTGATGCCTATATCAATCTGGCCGGCGGTATGCGTCTGAATGAACCGGCCATTGATTTGGCGATTGTAGCAGCTGTTATCTCCAGTTATCGCAATGCAGCCGTTGAATCGGATACGATGATTTTTGGTGAAGTGGGATTGACAGGAGAGGTAAGAGCTGTCAGTCAGGCAGAACAAAGAGTACGGGAAGCAGAGAAACTGGGATTTAAAGTATGCTGCATTCCTCAGAGTAATATGAAGTACATCAGGAGCAATACCGGTATTCGGGTTATTGGCATTAGAAATGTCAAGGATTTATATGATTTTATATGCACAGGCAGGGTATTAGAATAGATTTTGAAGATATGGACAGTGAAGATGTCTATGACGTTTTTCTTGTGTTTCTGGCGGAGTATTTGTATAATTAGTATCAAGAAATTCAGTAAGAATTTCCAGATTATTTGGAGGATAAACCAATGATGAATTATTGTATGGAGTGTGGTACAAAGCTTGAATTGCGCCACCTTGAGAATGAAGGGGAGATCCCTTTCTGCAGTCAATGTAACCAGTTTCATTTTCCGATTTTCAATACGGCAGTCAGTATGATCTGCATAGATGTGAAGAATCAGAAGATTTTATTGATCAAGCAGTATGGAAGACCGGATTACATTCTTGTAGCAGGTTATATTTCACGCGGGGAAGATGCTGAGGCAGCGGTGAAGAGAGAAGTATTTGAAGAAACAGGTATGACGGTGGATCGTTTGCAGTTCAATAAGACTTCTTTCTTTGAACCATCTAATACACTGATGGTGAATTTTGCATGTATGATCGAGCATCCGGAAGATTTGAAGGTCAATGAAGAAGTAGACAATTTCAAGTGGTTTACATTTGATGAAGCAAGAGCCAATATCAAGAAGAATTCACTGGCAGAGAGATTTTTGCTTCATTATCTGGATCATTTAGTAAAATAAAACGGGGAGTGGGGACAGATGATAAAACATATTTGGGCGGTTTATTTCAGTCCATCGGGAAAGACGAAGCAGGTAACGATGGCAGTAGCTGAAGGCGCAGCAGGGGTGCTGAAGATTGGCGAGATTCATGTGTATGATTTTACGCTTCCGGACAAGAGAGAGCATCCGTTTTGTTTTGGAGAGGAAGATTTGGTTATTTTTGGATGTCCGACGTATGCCGGACGAATTCCGAACAAAATCATGCCTTTTATTCGTGACAGAATTTGCGGACACGGCGCTTCAGCTGCGATTGTGATGACTTACGGCGGCAGGAGTATTGATCATTCCGTCATGGAGGCCTATCTGCTGCTGCAGGAGAATGGTTTTAAGGTATATGGCGCGGGAAGTGCTGTGACTCGGCATGTCATGTCGGATATTTTATCGGCAGGCAGACCGGGAACAGAAGATTTGAAGGCAGCCGGACAGTTTGGCGCGGATGTGGTCCATAAGATCATGACGCAACCGGAGAACTATAATGATCTTAGACTTCCGGGAAGCAACCCGGTTGGGCCTTATTATAAGCCCCTTGAGGCAGATGGTACACCGGCCAACTTCTTGAAAGCAAAGCCAAAAGTACATAATGAGATATGTACGCGTTGCAAGATATGTGCTGAAGTCTGTCCAATGGGAAGCATTTCAAGAGAGAATGTTGAAGAAGTGACGGGAGTTTGTATCAAATGTCACGCCTGTGTCCGCAAATGTCCAACAGGAGCAAGATTCTTTGATGATCCATCGCTGATCAGTCATATCAGAATGCTGGAAGAGAATTTTGCTGGACAACCTAAGGATAATAATTGGTATTTGTAGAATTTAGGATACATAGATTTTAGAATAGGTACGGGTCAAAGAAATGAATGAAACAGCAAAGAGAATTTTAAAAACAGCAGGTATAATCTTGCTGGCAGTAATTCTTATTTTAGTGATTTATCTGCTTTATCTTGTTATAAGCTATCACAGAATCGAGGATAATCTGGCTTTACAGGTGGAGACCTCAGATGAAGGCGGGCAGCAGGAGACGAAGAAGCTGACAACCGGAGAGCAGTACAGTGCCTTAACTTACAATATCGGTTTTGGTGCATATACACCGGATTTTAGTTTTTTTATGGATGGTGGAAAATCATCCTGGGCCAAAAGCAAAGATTGTGTTTTAGATACTGTTCAGGGAGCAGGTGATCTGGCAGCATCTTTGAATCCGGATTTTGCGATGATTGAGGAAATCGATCTGGATTCTACAAGGAGCTATCATGTGAATGAATATGATATACTGAGGAATTGCTTTCCGAACGATTACTATGTATTTGCGCAGAATTATGATTCGGCATTTCTTTTTTATCCGTTTACACAGCCGCATGGAAGCAGCAAATCCGGCATCGGATTGTTTTCAAAGTATCCGGTGACATCCGCTTTGAGAAGAAGCTTGCCGATATCGACATCCTTCAGCAAATTCTTAGATCTGGACAGATGTTACAGCATTTCAAGGGTGCCGGTAGACAATGGCAAGGAACTTGTTATTTTTGCCTTACATATGTCAGCATACGGCAACAGTGATGCAATTCGCGAAGGACAGATTGCCATGCTCAGTGCGGATATGCAGAAAGAATATGAAGTCGGCAACTATGTATTATGCGGCGGCGATTTTAATCATGATCTGAAGGCTTCTGATGGTGATGAGGAAGAACATGAATCATGGGCGTATCCATTTCCGAGGAAAGCACTTCCGGAGCATTTCTCATTTTGTATTGATGCTTTAAGTGAGGAAGAACGTAATGCTATGTGGAACAGTGCCAGAAATGCAGATATGGCATATGTGCCGGATGTAACTTATACCGTCACATTGGATGGTTTTATTGTGTCGGATAATATCGAATGTCTGACATATGAGAATGTGGATACAGGATATAGCTATTCAGACCATGACCCTGTTTACATGGAATTCAAATTAAAATAACGTAACTGTTCAGAGCCAACCTCCAAAATGCTACGCATTTCGTCGGTGTGGCGTATCCGCCAAATAAAATTTCAAAAACAGTTTTAAAAATGCAAGCATTTTATACCTGTTTTTTGAAATTTTG
>NZ_JAMOKJ010000013.1:0-113961 GCF_023656595.1 Coprococcus intestinalis
TTGATTTTGGTTAAGATTCACAGCTAGCTGTTATCTCTTCCCGTTTTACTTTGGTTTGTGTTCTTAAAAATTCTTTTTAGGAATTTTCGGGATTGTTTTGTTGTTCAATTATCAAAGTTCATGTACCGCTCTCTGAGCGACTCAACTATTTTATCAAATCTCTTGAAGTTTGTCAACAACTTTTTTCATTTATTTTCAAATTTCTTTTTGATCTGATGGAATCTGTGCTGTTTCGCGTTGTTCTCGCTGACAGCTTGATTATGATACCACTCCTATTTTGAATTGTCAACAGTTTTTTTGATAATTTTAAAAATTTATTTAATTTCCTTCTTAAGCACATACATAAGGCATACAATTTATGTTAACACACTTTATATGATATTGTATCTATGTTGTTTGAATTGTCATAGTCTTCGGTATGTGGTTATAAAAATCCCCCTCCCAGAGGTATTACACATGAGAGGAGGAAATAAAAAATCTTGATATCTGCACCGATACGCCCTTTTGTTATTTATTTTTTCTTCTTACATACCAGCGCTCCTGACATTGCTGCAATCACCATCAGAACCAGATACAATGCCATACAACTGCTATCTCCCGTCTCCGGAGCTTTATTCTTCGCATCTGTTGTCGGCATCTTTGGCTTTGTATCGATATCTGTTTTTGAATCTGTCTTCGCATCTGTTGTCGGCGTCTTTGGTTTTGTATCGATATCTGTTTTTTGATCTGTCTTCACATCTGTTGCTTTATAGATGTTTGTAAATATCGCTTTATCACCACTTACTTTTGCCGACAACACACCACTTCCATCATCTGTCACACTGACCGTAAGCTTGTGCACATTTTCGTCATATGTAACACCGGTCTGTTTATCATTTACTTCTGAAATCGTGTATTCATAAGTACCTTCTGAATCAAATGTCAGATTTTCAAAACGGACTGCTCCATCTTTTTTATTTTTGACCTCCGCAGCTGCTTTTCCATCTTTATCCTTAAGCTGGAAAGTAAACTGCCCTTCCTTCAGAGTTCCTCCTTCCAGTTTCTTGACAGCTTCAATTGTTATATTTGCCGGTTCTGCCTTATAACTATTTTGGAAAGTAATTGCATTTCCTTCTGCTGGAATCATCTGGTCATCTTCACCGATTCCTGCCAGGACCTGATGTTCTGCCTTAAGCGTTCCATCACCATTATCTGTAATCTTGGTATGAATCATGTAGGTCTGATCATCGTAGGTAATTCCGGTTTCTCCCTGATTCACTTCACGCACCATGTAAAGGTGATTTCCCGGTTTCGTGTATGTAATCTTGTCAAATGCTACATTTCCGTCTGCATCATTAGTTCCTGTTGCAATCACACTGCTTCCTTCTAGTAGTTCAAAACGGAACTCTTTCTCTTTTAGTTCTTTTCCAGTCAGACTCTTATTAACTTTAACCTGGTCCGTGACACTGCTCGATAATTCACTCACGTTATAAGTATTCGTAAAACTGAACAATGGTTCCTCTGCCGGATTTCTTGTCACGGTCAGAGTCCCTTCCCCGTCATCATGCAATGTCAGGTTGAAAGTCTTGCCTGTTGATGCACCAGTATCATTTGTCACACCGGAAACATTGCCGGATTCTGTAACCTTATATTCAAATTCCTTCGCTCTCGTTCCATTCTCGTCCGTTGGCACACCTTCCAACTGACTAAGAGAAAAAGTAATCTGTCCGAAATTGACATTACCTGCCGCATCATTTACGGCTGTCGTATTTTCCGGCATCGGAGCTCCTTCAGTCAGAGCCTCCAGTGTAAATGTGAATTTTCCTGTAATACTGTCCGGTGTCAGCCCTTCTTCATATGACAAAATTTTACTTCCTGTAATTTCCATCGGAACACCGGAAGCACCGTACTGGTTCACAAACTCAAACTTACCCTTGCCTTCCGGATAATTGGTCACTGCTGTCAGCGTACCGTTACCATTATCTGTTACTGTTACCGTAAAATCATAAAAGTTCGTTACAGCGCTTACTCCATTTTGAAGAGTTCCTTCTGCCGCTTCCTCATAAATTCTATACTTGAGTGTATATACTGTGTTGCCATTCTGATCTGTTGATTTTTCAGCATAGCCATCTCTTACCGCCTGACTAAGTACAATTGCAGTATCTCCGGCTGCTGTATTGGACGTTTTATACGTCAATGAATCAAAAGAAATATTTCCATTTTCCTGGTTTTGTTTTTCCTGGATCACTGTTCCATTACTTCCATTTGTTGGACGTGTTGCCAGCTTAAACTGAAATTCCCCTGCTTTCAGCGGCCGACCGTTCAGAATCTTGTTCGCTATAACTTCTGCACTTGTTCCGCCTTCTGCTTCTGTAGAACTGCTATAGCTGTTTTCAAATGTAACCTTATCTGTTGCAATTCCGGCTGTGCCACTATTATAAGCAACGGAAGCTTTTAATTTTGCAAAATCTTCTGTATCACGCACTACATTGACGTTCACTTTTGTTGTGTGCGCGTCGTAAGTCATGCCTCCTGCATGTGTCTGCGGAACATTTTCCTTAATGTCAAATGTATAAGTTCCTGTTTTTGTAAATGTGACATCGCCAAACTGGAATTCTTTTGTTTCACCGTCTTTTGCACCTGCAACAACTGCTATGTCTCCATTTTCCGCAATCGTCACCACACCGTCCCGAATGGCTGTCTGAGTATTGTCATCTCCCGCCGTTAATGTAAATTCAAAAGCTTCATTCTCCTTCATATCCCGTCCTGTAAGAGTCTTTGTTCCTCTAAGGGCCGTATCTCCAATCAGTGTTACCGGCGCATCAGGAACAGCCACGGCCAGGCGTCCGTTATTGCCAAGATATGCAGTCACACTTTTATCCTGATTATTCCATACAGGCTTGATGGATTGTGACGCTGTTCCTGTTACATTTGATTCTTCTGCCTTATCTTCTGCAAAAGATGACAAACTTGTTGTTCTCGGTGTTCCTGCCGGAATGTAATACTCACCTGCAGCATTCTTTTTTGCATAATTGCCCAGTAACAGATTACTGTTTCCCGGAATCATTACTGTATTACTCCTGCTTACAGCTTTGCCATTATTTCCCTGTTCATAATAATCCCGCTGATAATAATACATTGCTGCCCCACTGGTGTCGATGGAATCTGTCACAGAATTCTTGCAGGCTTCGTCTGTATATAATACCGTATCATTCTGGAAATAATAAAAGTCATTTGTTGCCGCCGGTACGAATTTTACATATGCACCCACGCCGCCAGATTCTCCCCCACTCTGGGTCTTATCATACTGATTACTGTAGAAATATACCTGATTATTTTCATTCTTATTAGCGTTGATATAAGCCTTCATCTGTGCATCTGGATTTTTCAGCTTGTCAGCTACACCGTCTTTCAAACTCACATCATAAAACAGCCGCATCGGATATGTCTCATCAATACTCATACTGCCATCTCTGTTGACTTCATAATATCGAAGTGGAATCAGATTTGCAGGAATCTGAACCGTAACAATATCTCCTGTCTGCAGTTGATCATCTTCAATTGTCTTTTCCACTGTAATCCGGATATCCTTAAGATTTCCTTCCGGATATACATGATTTGTATCCGGGATATCCTCTTTAAAAGTATATGTTACAATTTTTTTGTTATTTTCTGTCGTTTCACTTACTTTAGCATCTGTGAATAACTTGTTTGCATATACCAGGGTGTTGATATCATCTACCTGCATGTAATCTCCAAGCTGGTCTGTAATTGTTATATAGCCTGCCTGGCTTGGATTCTCACCTTTTCCCACCTCAGTCGGGGATTGGTCTGAGGAGATGATTTCATCTCCAATCTGATTAAAAATATCTTTCAAACTTGAGGCATCTGTCGCTTTATAATATGTTGCATCATTTCCATTACTGTCTTTTGCACGGGTTCCAAGATTATCATAACTTTCTGCATTTGGATAATTGCTGGAAAGTCCATGCATAAATGCATTGGCCTTTTCTATATCCGTCCATTCTCCATCTCCTGTATGTCCTGTGATTTTTGCATCTGCATTGTTAAATATACCAATTGTATAAATATCCGCATCTTTCTTTATTGATTTTGCTGATTTTATTGCTCTTTCTGCTACATCTTTATCAAAGTTGCTAACGCTTGCCGGCACTCCATCTGTAAAAAATATGACTACCCGTTTCACATTTTTTCGGTTTTCATTACTCGCTTCATCGGTTTTGCTTTGATTCACAAGCTTCTGTGTCAGCTCCATAGCATTATCTGCTAAAGTAGCACCAGCCGGCCTGAGTGCGTTCACCTTATTTTGCAATTCTGATTTATCACTACTCGTATATGCCTTATATCCACTGACGACCTGCGTATAATTGTACGAATATTGACCCTTACGATATGTTTCATTTCCAATCTTGTCACTCTCTTCTCCAGCAAATTTTATAACTGCAATCCGGCTCTGCTTATTTTCATCAGCTCTTTTATCATTTTCCTTTGCAGAACTATCAATAAAATCATTCACAGCTTCTTTAAGCCGGTCTATCCGTTTCGTACGGTCTGTCAGTCCAGCAGGATCTTCCATACTTCCTGATACGTCCAGTACCAGCACAATATCCAACGGAACTGTTGTCTCTCCCACTATTTTAGCAGTGGCAGAAAGCGCAGAAAGACCCACCAGAAAGTCAGAATCTGCACATTTCTTTATTGTAGCTGATTGCGGCTCATCCTGTCTGCCTGTAAGTGTGACGTCCCCTGTGGATACAGATTTGTCCGTCCATATGCGTCCCACATTTTTTGTACTGTCATCAAAGGCATTTGCCGCATGCCAGTTGTTGATCGTCTCACTATCCGCCACTGTACTTTTTGTAATATTGTCTGCCGCATTTACCTGCTGCTGTCCAAGACCGAACAACATAACCACAATCATGATAAATGTGATGACTTGTGTAATCTTTTTCATCTTCCTGTATCCTCCCTGATCTACTCTGATATTCTTAATACATGAAAGTAAATATCTTATTTCTTCTAACTATTTTATCTCCACACTGTTCACCTTTACAGGCTCTTTTCAGGCAAAAAAAGTGCCTTTTTACATAATCCACGTAAAACAGGCACTTTTTCGTATCTTATTATTCTATTGATTTACAAAATCTTTAATCTTATCACGTTTATCAATCTGTAGTTTTTCCAATATTCCGGAGACATAGTGTTTAACCGTGTTCACGGACAATCCCAGATGTTCTGCAATTTCCTGGTTCGTCCAGTCCCTGCACGCCAGCATGGCAATGGAATATTCCAGGGGGCTCAAAAGATCCGTCACTGCCTTTTGCATCTTGGGATTGTGAATCTTCATCCATCCACGGCTGAATGCAAGTACACCATCTACCAGCTTCTTGTACATTTCCGGCTCTTTTTTTCGGATACAGACTTCCAGAACGCCCTGAAGCAAACCGTGATACTCGATAAATGGTTCCATGAATTTATCAAGTCTCGACCGCTCCCATGCCTGGGTCATCGTCTGAATCGCCTCCTCTTGTTCTTTCAGATTAATCTGACACATTGCCTGCACACAGCCCAGATAAATCATGGCGATCGGGTAAACTCCGTCTGCCATCAAAAATGCGCCCTGCACAACACCTTTTGCCTTAGCATAATCCTGTTTCAGATAAATCTCATGCGCCAGAAGGCTCACCGCAAATAACCGCTGTCCGATTGGCAGATATGGAATATACTGCTGAAGCGGTGGTGTTCCTTCCTCCGGCGGTATATAAAGAAATATGCTGATTACATAAAATGCGAATAGGCAGGCTGCCTTTACATCCACAGATGCGTCCATCTGCATTGCACGAGTCAGACACTGCTGTACATCTTCCCTTGTACACTGTGCTGCCTGCGGATTTCCAAGTGTCAGATTCGCAAATGTATAAAGCATATCCGCCGATAGCCGGAGCATCACATCATCGTGATCCAGATAATCTTTTACCGTCTCCACACATTTTTCCGCCTGCGCTGAGAAAAAATAATATTCTCCCTGTGCAATCTGCGCCAATTCCTTATCTTCTATTTTTTCAATTGCTTCTGCTGCCTTTCCCGGTTGAAATGCACTTCCAACCAAAGGAAGGATGACTCTGTCAGATAGTTTCATTTCTTTCATCACTTCTTGTAAAATTACTTTTTCAACATTATTCCAACGTTCCACACAACAGAAAAACCCCGGAAACCTTACGGTTCCGGGGCATCTTACGTTTGGACACAGAGTGTACTCCTGACACTCATTTATATACGATATGCGCGTTATACTCGCAATGCACAACTCATCATTCGTTGGATTTGCATTGCTCATTGCTTAGCGAATATTATTCGATGATTGTAGCAACACGACCTGAACCTACAGTACGGCCACCTTCACGGATAGCGAATGTAAGACCCTGTTCCATAGCGATTGGGTGGATCAGTTCGATTGTCATTTCTACGTTATCACCAGGCATGCACATTTCTGTACCTTCTGGAAGAGTGATAACGCCTGTGATATCTGTTGTTCTGAAGTAGAACTGTGGACGGTAGTTGTTGAAGAATGGTGTATGACGACCACCTTCGTCTTTTGTCAGTACGTAAACCTGAGCTGTGAATTTCTTGTGTGGGTGTACTGTACCTGGTTTAGCGAGGACCTGTCCTCTTTCGATTTCATTTCTCTGAACACCACGAAGAAGACAACCGATGTTATCACCAGCCTGAGCTTCGTCAAGGAGTTTACGGAACATTTCGATACCAGTTACAACTACTTTACGTGTTTCTTCTTTAACACCAACGATTTCTACTTCATCAGAAAGATGCAGAACACCTCTTTCTACACGGCCTGTAGCAACTGTACCACGACCTGTGATAGAGAATACGTCTTCGACTGGCATAAGGAATGGCTTATCTGTATCACGCTGTGGATCTGGGATATAGCTATCTACTGTATCCATAAGTTCCATGATCTTGTCGCCCCATTCGCCGTTTGGATCTTCAAGAGCCTTAAGAGCGGAACCTTTGATGATTGGGCAATCTGTGAAGTCATATTCTTCAAGAACTTCTGTGATTTCCATTTCTACTAATTCAAGGAGTTCTTCATCGTCTACCATATCACATTTGTTCATGAATACAACGATGTAAGGTACGCCTACCTGACGGGAAAGAAGGATATGCTCTTTTGTCTGAGCCATAACACCATCAGTAGCAGCTACAACAAGGATAGCACCATCCATCTGAGCAGCACCTGTGATCATGTTCTTTACATAATCGGCATGTCCTGGGCAGTCTACGTGAGCGTAATGACGTTTTGCTGTCTGGTACTCAACGTGAGCTGTAGAGATTGTGATACCACGTTCTCTTTCTTCTGGAGCTTTATCGATGTTTTCGAAATCTACTTTTTCGTTACCAGGTACTCTTTCTGCTAATACTCTTGTGATAGCAGCTGTTAAAGTTGTTTTACCGTGGTCAACGTGTCCAATTGTACCGATATTACAATGTGGTTTGCTTCTGTCAAACTTAGCTTTAGCCATTTTAACGTCCTCCTTTTATAGGCGCCTCTCCCCCGTTCGGGAGAGGCAGATTTTTATTATTTTTGCTCGGCTAATTACGATTATATTGCATTTACAGCATATATTCAAGCCTATTTTAAAATATTTTCGTATTTAAAAGCTGTACAATACCTGTACACAGCAAGGATAATTTATTTATCTTTGTTGTTTAATACCTTTTCCTGAATTGACTTCGGAACTGGTTCGTATTTCTCGAAGAACATGGAGTAGTTACCACGGCCCTGTGTTCTTGAACGCAGGTCTGTAGAATAACCGAACATTTCAGAAAGTGGTACATATGCTTTAACCATCTTACCACCACCGATATCTTCCATACCTTCGATACGACCACGACGTGAGTTCAGGTCGCCGATGATATCGCCCATGTATTCTTCAGGCATTGTAACTTCAACTTTCATGATCGGCTCAAGAAGAACAGCGCCTGCTTTGTGCATAGCTTCCTTGAAAGCCATGGAACCAGCAATGTGGAATGCCATTTCACTTGAATCGACTTCATGGTAAGAACCATCGTATACTGTTGCATGGATACCAAGTACAGGGAATCCGCCGAGGATACCAGCTTTAGCAGCTTCTTCGATACCTTCGCCGACAGCTGGGATGTATTCCTTAGGAATAGCACCACCTACGACTGTAGAATCGAACTTGAAGAGTTCTTCACCATTGGCATCCATTGGCTCAAAGTGAACTTTACAGTGACCATACTGACCACGACCACCGGACTGTTTAGCATATTTGCTGTCTACATCAACGGCTTTTGTAAATGTTTCTTTGTATGCAACCTGAGGTGCACCAACGTTTGCCTCTACTTTAAATTCACGAAGCAGACGGTCAACAATGATTTCCAGATGGAGCTCGCCCATACCGGCAATGATTGTCTGGCCTGTTTCCTGATCTGTATGAGCTCTGAATGTAGGATCTTCTTCAGCAAGTTTTGCTAAAGCTTCACCCATCTTGCCCTGGCCTGCTTTTGTCTTAGGCTCGATAGCAAGCTCGATAACAGGTTCTGGGAATTCCATGGATTCCAGAATAACCGGATGCTGTTCATCACAGATTGTATCACCAGTTGTTGTAAACTTGAAACCTACAGCAGCTGCAATATCACCGGAGTAAACCTTATCCAGCTCTTTTCTCTTGTTGGCATGCATCTGAAGGATACGACCAACACGTTCTTTCTTGTCCTTTGTTGCGTTCAGTGTATAAGAACCGGAATTCAGAGTACCGGAATATACACGGAAGAATGCCAGCTTACCAACGAATGGGTCTGTCATGATCTTGAATGCAAGAGCGGAGAAAGGTTCTTCATCAGAAGAATGTCTTACAACCTCGTTACCATCTAAATCAGTACCCTTGATTGGTGGGATATCTAATGGAGATGGCATATACTCGATGATTGCATCAAGGAGCTTCTGAACACCTTTGTTTCTGTAAGCTGTACCACAGCAAACAGGAACAGCTGTACATTCGCATGTAGCTTTTCTTAATACAGCTTTTAACTGATCATTAGATGGTTCTTCACCTTCAAGGTAAGCCATCATCAGATCGTCATCTAATTCGCAGATCTTCTCAACTAATTCTGTATGATAAAGTTCTGCATCTTCGACCATATCTTCTGGGATATCAACGATAGAAATATCGTCACCCTTTTCATCATTGTAGATATAAGCCTGCATTTCAAAAAGGTCAATGATACCTTTGAATTCATCTTCCTTACCGATTGGGAGCTGAATGCAGATAGCATTCTTACCTAATCTTGTCTTGATCTGCTCAACAGCACTGTAGAAATCAGCACCAAGAATATCCATCTTGTTGATGAAAGCCATTCTAGGTACGTTGTATGTGTCAGCCTGACGCCATACGTTTTCGGACTGAGGCTCAACACCACCTTTGGCACAGAAGACACCTACAGCACCATCAAGTACACGAAGGGAACGTTCAACTTCAACTGTGAAGTCTACGTGTCCTGGTGTATCAATGATGTTGATACGATGCTCTAAAGCACCTGCCTTTGGCTTGCAGTGATCCTGAAGTGTCCAGTGACATGTTGTAGCAGCGGAAGTAATTGTGATACCACGTTCCTGCTCCTGGGCCATCCAGTCCATAGTTGCAGTACCGTCATGAGTATCACCAATCTTGTAGTTAATACCAGTGTAATATAAGATACGCTCAGTTGTTGTTGTTTTACCAGCATCGATATGAGCCATAATACCAATATTTCTGGTTCTCTCTAATGGATATTCTCTTCCAGCCAAGGATAATTCCTCCTTTTCTCAGCTAAGCAGTCGCTAAAAACAGACTACCATCTGTAATGAGCGAAAGCTTTGTTTGCTTCTGCCATTTTGTGCATGTCTTCTTTTTTCTTAACTGCTGCACCAGTGTTGTTTGCAGCATCCATAATCTCGTTGGCAAGTCTCTCTTCCTGAGTCTTTTCGCCTCTCTTACGAGAATATACTGTTAACCATCTGAGAGCAAGAGCCTGTCTTCTCTCTGGTCTAACCTCGATAGGCACCTGATATGTGGCACCACCGATACGTCTTGCTTTTACTTCAAGAACAGGCATGATGTTGTTCATAGCTTCTTCGAAAACTTCGAGAGCTTCCTTGCCTGTCTTTTCAGAAATTCTATTAAATGCGCCGTATACGATCTTCTGAGCAACGCCTTTCTTACCGTCAAGCATGATGTTGTTGACAAGCTTTGTTACGACTTTGCTGTTGTAAATCGGATCAGCCAATACGTCTCTTTTCTGGATATGTCCTTTTCTTGGCACGTTACTTCCCTCCTTATAGATTATTCAATCTTGGGTACTCACGTAGTCTGACTATGTGTTCGCGCTCGAATTGTATATCTATCTTTAATCGCAACCTTATATTCATTGCGGTAAAATAATGCTACATTCGTCGCAAATAGTATAAACCTGTGAAACTCTTATTTCTTAGCGTCCTTTGGTCTCTTAGCACCGTATTTAGAACGGGCCTGTCTTCTCTTAGCAACACCTGCAGTATCAAGTGTACCTCTGATGATATGGTATCTTGTACCTGGTAAGTCCTTTACACGACCACCTCTGATCAGTACAACGCTATGCTCCTGAAGGTTGTGACCTTCACCTGGGATGTAGCTTGTTACTTCGATTCCGTTTGATAAACGAACTCTGGCGATCTTTCTAAGAGCTGAGTTAGGTTTTTTAGGAGTAGCTGTCTTAACAGCTGTACATACACCTCTCTTCTGTGGTGATGATAAGTCTGTTGCTTTCTTGTGAAGAGAGTTGTAGCTCTTCTGCAGAGCAGGAGCTGTAGATTTCTTCTCAACAGTCTGTCTTCCTTTTCTTACTAACTGGTTAAATGTTGGCATTATTTTCACCTCCTGGTAATAAAATGAACTGGTTGCCGTCATTTACATAACGGTGTATACACGCCTATTGCGCACACTTGCATATTATAACAAAGGCAATCATCCTTGTCAAGAATTTTTCTTTAAATTTTCTCAACATACGACGATTGTCTTTTGTCATCCTGTATTTTTCTGTTTTATATCCGCACTTCGACAGTTTGTTCCACCGGAATATCCAAGGACATAATCTTGTCTTTGTATGTCTCATACTCCTCCGGCAATGTCCGCCAGGACAGTCCACATCCGGCGCTGATTTCTCCCGGGAGCGGAATCAGCCGTCCCGGAATCCCCTCCTCGTTGCACTTCTTCTCCATGGCCATAGCTGCCGTTGTAGTCTTAAATGTCAATATCATATAATTCTTCTTTTGACGCACGATACACCGCCATCCTGTTCTTCCATGATTCTATATTTTAAATTATGGTTTAACGATCAGATCCGCCTGCATCATTTTCTCAGTGATCACATACATATTGGTCACGCCGCCGACTTTCAGTTTCTCTGTCAGACCGTAATGATTCAGGCAGGTACCACATGTCAGGATTTCCACACCATTTGCTTCAAGCGACATCAAATCTTCCAGCATCGGTGCCTCTTCACATGTCAGTTTTGCACCGCCATTATAGAACAGAATTGTCTTTGGAAGTTCATCCTGCTGGGACAATGCATAAATGAAACCTTTCATTAAAGCCGCACCAAGGGTATCATCCCCGCTGCCCATACAGGAAGATGAAATAACAACGACTTTATTGCCCTTTCTTCCGTCCGGTATACCGGTTTCTTCTGCCCTTACTTCTTCATCAGCTTCAACTCCTGCCTCATCCGCTGATTCTCCGATGGTCATAATCACTCTGTACTGGTTCTCGCCCAGTTTTTCTGAACGGACGCCATAGTTCTTCTGCTGTGCCATCTTTGTCAGATTCTGGACGGCAATTTCATTGTCTACCAGTGTTTCTACCATTCCTGCACCACTTAATTCTTTAATGGCATTTTTTGTCTTAACAACAGGGATCGGGCATGCATCACCCATGGCATTAACGACTTTTAACATAATAGTTTCCTCCTTGATTTGCTCATATTGGCCCGGTGATTTATTCTACAACTATTTCAGGCGCCTCACTATTCTTTTCCAACAATGTTCCGACAATCTTCGCCGGAAGGCCTGCATTTTGTAATTCAGCTTCCAGTGTCTCTGCCTGTTCGGCTTTGACGGCTGCCAGAAGGCCTCCTGATGTCTGCGGGTCGAACAGGATTTCTTCCATAGAGAATGGAATATTTCTGAACTCGACAAATGGGCCTGTGTGATTTCTGTTGCGCTGACCGGCCGCTGTCAGTAGAAATTCGTTCGCATGACGATGGGCCTCTTCAATGACCGGTACTTTTGAAGCGTCGATATGGCAGTTCAACTTACCATCCAACATTTCATGCAGGTGCCCCAGGAAACTAAACCCAGTGACATCTGTACAGGCATGCACATCGTATTTTCTGCAGATCTCCGACGCATATTTATTCAAGGTTGTCATGGACCTGATTGCTTCATACATGGCTGCCTCAGATGCTTCGCCAACCCGGTTAGCCGTACAGATAATGCCAACCCCCAGCTTCTTAGTCAAAATCAGCTTATCCCCGGGCTGACCCTGATTATTGGCCAATACTCTGTCCGGATGAACCACTCCCATAACAGACAAGCCGTATTTCACATCGCTGTCTGCGATAGAATGACCACCGGCCAATGTGCCACCGGCTTCTATGACCTTCTCTGAACCGCCTCTCATAATCTCACCCAGAATATTCAAATCCATCTTCTCTGGAAAGCAGACGATATTCAGCGCTGTCTTGACCTCCCCGCCCATGGCATAAATATCGCTGAGCGCATTGGCAGCAGCAATCTGTCCGAATGTATAAGGATCATCCACCATCGGTGGAAAGAAATCCAATGTCAGCACAATGGCCGTATCATCAGAAATCTTGTATACCGCAGCATCATCCCTGCTGTCATACCCCACAAGCAGTGATGAATCCTGTTCCCCCCTCGGAAGTTTTTCCAGTACACGGCTCAGAACCCCCGCACCGAGCTTGGCGGTACATCCGCCGCCTTTGCAGAAAACAATTTTTTCTTCCATATTAATAGCCACACCTTCTCCCCCTTCAGGCACGCATTTAAAGACATGCCAAAGGGTATTCTGCTTAAGATAAAGGAACCGCATATATGCAGTCCCTTTACTCTGTTAATTAAAATAAACTAATTCATCTTCCGGTGCTGCGCATTCTACAACCTCTGTTGCATAAAGCACAGGACCTACACCGCCGTATTCTCTTCTGCGTTCATAATGCATATTGGCTGTCAGTGTCACCCAATCACCATTCTTTAAATTATCAAGTTCCGGGTATTTACACAAAAAACCGATAAAACGAATATCCTCCGCACAGCATGTCATGGCTTTACGGCCTGGTACACAGAAATTCTTCGGCAATTTACGGTTCTTCATGATCCTTGCTGTAAAGCGAACGGTTTTGCCTTCATAGCGATCCTTGTCATCTGCCGCATCCATATACCAGATGCCGTAATCATCATCTGTAATGTCAATGATCGGTGCATTCAGATCATATGGCGGGATATCCTTGCCCAGTTCGATCATTCGGCCGTCCTTGTGTTCAAACATCATCTGGACATTGGAATTCAAAGCCTTCAGATTTCTTCTGAACATCGGCAGATCCTGTTCTTCAGAACATCTGTTGAAGATAACCAGCTCTGTACACTTGATCATATTGCCGATAATGGACTTCATGTTATTCAGATAAACAGCAAAGGTACTTGCATCGATCATAGTCACAATCTGATAAATCTCCCATCCTCTTGGCATATCCACGCTGAGAATTGTATCCGGGTCCCACATGCCGTTGTATTCCACAAAAACCCGCTTCGGTTTGTAAACATTCTTGCAGTTCTCAAGAAAATCTGCCGTCAGTTCCTCTTCCTCATCCAGTGTTACAGTATCAATCTTGCAGGCCAGTGTTGCCTTCTCATCAAGTTCAACTTCGCCTTCCTCACAAGAGATCAAAAGCCCTCTCTCACCATCCGCAAATTCACCACTTTCAAAGATTTCCTGAAGGAAAGAAGTCTTACCGCTCTCAAGGAAACCTGTTATCAGGTATACCGGTACTTCCAGTTTATCCATTTCTATCACCAAACTTTCTATTTATTCATATTTCTTTTGCTATTCATTATCATATCAAATAAATCTATGAAATTCAAGTCGAAAAGGGCTGCTGCTATAATGCCTGATTCATTATAACAACAGCCTCTTTATATTTTAGATAAAAGGGAGAATTTTTTTATGAACGATATGGATTTTCTTTGCCTTCTCCCTTTTCCCCATGTATGTAAAAAAATAAAATCAAACTATGAGAAACACGCTCCGCGAGTTTCTCATAGTTATCGCGGCCTCTACACTCCGTTTCGGTCGTTGCTAAACAAGCGCCACTGGCGCTTAGCAACACCAAGGTCTCGTGCAAGCACGGACTTTGGATCGTTGCTCGCGTAAATAAAAAAGACAGATATGCAACTTTTTATTGGATATCTGTCTTTTATATGTGACTTTATAGGATTATCAGCTGTGATTAAAGCATAAACAGCTTCTCAAGCTTAGTCTCATCAATCTTGGAGCCGATGACACAAAGACGGCCTGTATATTCCGGCTGGCCTTCACGGATCTCGTATTCTTCAGGAACCATATCGAAGTATATCCATGTACCGTCCTGGCTTGGCAGCATACCCTTTGCACGAAGGATAATACCGTATTCATTGTTGTCAGCGGAAAGCGCCTTCAGAATTGTCTCCACTTCTTCCTTTGTATACTTACGAGGTGTCTCTTTGCCCCAGCTTGTGAAGACTTCATCTGCGTGATGGTGGTGATGGTGATCATGATCGTGGTCATGACCGCATCCGCAATGATCGTCATGATCATGGTCGTGATGATGTTCATGTTCATGATCGTGGTCATCGTGATCATGATGATGTTCATGCTCATGATCGTGGTCATCGTGGTCATGATGGTGTTCATGTTCATGATCGTGGTCATCGTGGTCATGATGGTGTTCATGTTCATGCTCATGATCGTGATCATTATGGTCGTGATCATGGTGGCCGCCGCATACAGGACAGATATCCTCTTCAGCCATCACCATATCAGCCAGAGACACCGGTTTCTCCATAGCCGCTAAAAGCTGTTCACCTGTCAGTTCATCCCAAGGTGTTGTGATCACTGCCGCGTCCTTGTTGTGTTCTCTGATCATAGCAACACAGGCTTCCAACTTGTCCTGCTTCATATTCTGGGTACGACTGAGCACGATGGTGTGTGCGCTCTCAACCTGGTTGTTGTAGAACTCACCGAAGTTCTTCATATACATCTTGCACTTGTTGGCATCTGCAACTGTTACAAGGCTGTTCAGTTCAATCGGTGCATCTTCTGCCACACCCTGAACGGCTTTGATAACATCTGATAACTTGCCGACACCTGATGGTTCAATGATGATCCTGTCAGGATTAAACTTCGTGATCACATCTTTCAGCGCTGTACCAAAATCACCAACCAGTGAGCAGCAGATACAACCGGAGTTCATCTCTGTGATGTTCACACCTGCATCCTTTAAAAATCCGCCGTCAATGCCGATTTCACCAAATTCATTCTCAATCAGGACAACCTGCTGTCCCTTTAATGCTTCGCTAAGAAGCTTCTTAATCAGTGTTGTCTTTCCTGCTCCAAGGAAACCGGAAATAATATCGATCTTTGCCATAAGGCATGCCTCCTTCTTCATCTATCAATCATCTTCTGTCAACGTCAAAAACATACAGGATTCTGTCCTGCTGACAAGACATCTTATCCCGCATCTTCCTATTTTAAAGCGTCCCTTTTATAAAATCAATACCATTGCGCTAAAGTTTATGAAATTTTTTGATTTTTCTTCTCATTTCAGCTATAATGGTCTATATTGCAGCTATCGAATTTCAACATATCTATTGAAGGGAGAAGGTTTTTATGCCTCTTACACATATCAATGACCAGGGACGTGCCCGAATGGTGGATGTCTCCGAGAAAGCCATCACGCATCGAATCGCTGTGGCCGCCGGCAGTATTTATATGCAGCCGGAGACCTTACAGGCTATCATCGACGGACAGATCAAGAAAGGCGATGTACTGGCTGTCGCCCAGGTAGCCGGCATTATGGCTGCCAAACAGACATCCGCAATCATCCCGATGTGCCATCCTCTGATGCTGTCAGGCATTGATATCCATTTTGAGACCGACACAGAGGAAAATGCCGTCCACATCAAGGCCTCCGTCAAAACAACCGGCCAGACCGGCGTGGAAATGGAAGCCCTGCATGCCGTTTCAGCTGCTGCACTGACCATTTATGACATGTGCAAAGCTATAGACCGTGGCATGCATATCACAAATCTGCGGGTGATTGAGAAAGACGGCGGCAAATCCGGCCATTTCACACAGCAGTAACCCTCCGCATATCACCGGACATTTAGCTTCTTTGTGCAAATAAAAGTAAAATGTAACTGTTCAGAGCCAAGCAAAATTTCAAAAAACAGGTATAAAATGCTTGCATTTTTAAGACTGTTTTTTAAATTTTATTTGGCGGATACGCCACACCGACGAAATGCGTAGCATTTTGGAGGTTAGCTCTGAACAGTTACAGTAAAATATACCTAATCAACGAAAACGAGGTTATCAACATATGATCAAAGGCACTATTACATCTATTAACATATCCAAAGAAAAAGGTGTGGTTAAAACCCCTGTTGACACTGCCATCTGCAAATGCGATCACGGCATTGTCGGGGACGCCCACGCCGGCAACTGGCACCGCCAGATCAGCCTTCTGGCTCAGGAGAGTATCGACATCATGACTGAAATGGGTGTTGAAGACCTGACGCCGGGGCAATTTGCAGAAAATCTGACAACAAAGGACATCTGTCTCTATGAACTGCCTGTGGGCACTCGTCTTCAGATTGGTGAAACCATTCAGGAAGTTACCCAGATTGGCAAGGAATGCCACAAAGGATGTGCCATTCAGCAGAAAGTAGGCAAGTGCATCATGCCTACCCAGGGAATTTTTACCAAAGTCATCAAAGAAGGAACCATCCATATAGGAGACAGCATTTCTGTTCTGTAAGTTTTTGTGTTCTTCCTCAAGGATTTTACCCTTTAAGCCATTCACAATTTTTATTTTTTTACAGAAAAGTGTGTAAGATTTCCGACACACTTTTCTTATTTGTCTACTATTCTTCAAACAATTCTGACATATCAAAGATGTATCATGATTATATTCCATAAAGTTTCATAATTCTAATATACGTCAAATGGGAGAAAATTAATTCTCTTCTACAGACCGTTAATCAAATTTTACCAGTTTCAAATACAACTTAAACACACTTTTAGGGCATAATATCCACAAAGCTGTGTTCAATTTGTGAATTTTCATTATTTTTTCGACATTTGACAATTGCCTTTGACGAGGCTAAAATTGTGAACAGCCCGAGAGGGAAGTGAAAAGGAAGTGAATAAATATGGATGAGCTGGTAAAAAATCTCATGGAAGAATTAAACTGTGATACAGCTTTTACGATTCCGATTTTCGGCGGCATACCGGTGGCTGAATCAGTTTTTGTAACATGGTTAATCATGGCTGTTGTGATTCTCCTGTGTGCGATTTTTGTCAGAAACCTGAAGGTCACAAACCCAGGTAAAGGACAGCTGCTTCTTGAAACGGCTGTCAGTGGTATTTATAGCTTCTTCGAAGATATCCTTGGCGAGAAAGGCAAACGTTTTATTCCTTATTTAATGAGTGTGGGAATTTATATCGGTATTGCCAATCTCATCGGCATTCTCGGTTTCAAACCACCGACAAAGGATATCAATGTAACGGCTTCACTGGCAATTCTCAGCATCATTTTGATCGAGCTGTCTGGTGTTTTGGCTAAAGGCGGCCGCGGCTGGCTGAAAAGCTTCGCAGAACCGATGGTTGTCATTTTACCGATCAACATCCTTGAGATTTTCATCAGACCGCTTTCATTATGTATGCGATTATTCGGCAACGTTCTTGGCTCGTTTGTCATTATGGAATTGCTGAAGATGGTCGTCCCGGCCATCCTGCCGGCGGTATTCAGCTGCTACTTCGATATATTCGACGGGCTGATCCAGGCATACGTTTTTGTATTCCTGACCGCATTATTTATTAAAGAAGCTATCGACTGATCCTCAATGATCCGTCAATTTTAAAAGAAAAGGAGCGAGTTATTATGTCAGCAACATTATTCGTAGCAATTGGTGCAGGTATTGCAGTATTAACAGGTATTGGTGCCGGTGTTGGTATCGGTAAAGCAACTTCTTCCGCAGTAGACGCTATCGCAAGACAGCCTGAAGCAGAAAGCAAAATCAGTAAATCTTTGCTTCTTGGTTGTGCCCTTGCCGAAGCAACAGCTATTTACGGTTTCGTTATTGCCCTGTTGATCATTCTTTTCCTGAAATAATTATTGCGATATTTAATAGAACTTATGGAACAGTAAGAATGAGAGGCAGGTGCAGCTATGTTAAGTTTGGAACCCTGGACAATCTTCTGGACCGTCGTCAATGTCCTTGTCCTTTTTGTTGCACTTCGGCATTTTCTGATCAAGCCGGTTATGGGTGTGATCGAGCAGCGAAACGAAATGATCAGGCAGCAATTTAATGCTGCACAGAAAACGCAGGATGAAGCCAACAAAATGAAAACCGACTATGAGCAGCAGCTTGACACTGCTAAAGAACAGGCCGCCGATATTATCGCAGCTGCCCGTGTTCGTTCCGAAAAAGAACACAGCAAGGCGATTGCTGATACAGAGGCTGAAAGAGTCAAAATGCTGGCTCAGGCCCGTGAAGATATTGAAAAAGAACAGGCAAATGCCAAGAAAGAACTGCAGTCACAGATCATGGATATTGCCATGCTGGCTGCAAAGAAAATTATTATGACAGGTGATCAGTATGACGCAAAGAGCGGTAAATAATGCAATTGTTCTGTATGAGCTGGGTATTACATCTGAAGAACTTCAGACTGCCCGTGAGATCACAGAAAAAGTTCCTGCACTTTTGAACGTTCTTCGGAGTCCTCTTGTGACATCTGAGAAAAAACATCATCTGATTGAACGCGTCTTCGACGGCTCCGGTCTCCCCCGCCATCTGATCAACTTTTACAAGGTCATGTGCAATGACGGCGGAATTGAAGAACTGGCAGACATCTATGCTGAATGGCAGAAAATCTGGGATACTTCTCATAACCGTGTACGGGTTGAATGTGTTTTTGCCGAAACACCATCCCCTGAAAAAGAAAATGAAATAAAAGCTTTCCTCTCACGGAAGTATCCCGACAAAAAACTGATTTATCAGATCAGCATAAATCCTTCTCTCCTGGGCGGTGTGCGCATCCGTATCGGCAACGAAGAATACGATTGGACATTTGCAGCACGCATCCGTCAGCTGAAGGATGCCGTTGGACAGATTTAAAACTCTGAAAGAGGTGATAATGTGAGTGTCATTAGTGCAGACGATATTATATCGATTATAAAAAATGAAATAGAAAATTACGACTGGGACAATGAAGCCAAAGAGACCGGTGAAGTCATCTGGGTCGGCGATGGTATTGCCACAGTTTACGGTATCGACCATGCGATGTACGGCGAAATCGTTGTCTTCGATGGCGGCGTCAAAGGTATGGTACAGAATATCCGTCGAAATGAAATCGGTTGTATCCTTTTTGGCCACGACGAATCCATTCGTGAAGGCTGCAAGGTCATCCGTACAGGCAAAAGAGCCGGCATTCCCGTCGGTGATGCCTTTAAAGGAAGAGTTGTCAACGCCCTGGGTGAACCTATCGATGGCAAAGGTGATATTACTTCCACTGAATATCGTGCCATCGAGGAACCGGCACCGGCGATCATTGATCGTCAGCCTGTTGATACACCATTGGAAACAGGTATCCTTTCCATTGACTCCATGTTCCCAATCGGCCGTGGTCAACGTGAATTGATCATCGGTGACCGTCAGACAGGTAAAACTTCTATTGCAGAAGATACAATCATCAACCAGAAAGGCAAAGGCGTTGTTTGTGTCTATGTTGCCATCGGTCAGAAAGCTTCTACCGTTGCAAGAGTTGTCAACAACCTGGAAAAACATGGTGCCATGGAATATACCATCGTTCTGGCTTCCATGGCCAGCGACTCCTCTTCTCTTCAGTACATCGCACCATACGCAGGTACAGCACTGGCAGAATACTTTATGTACAAAGGACAAGATGCCCTGATCGTCTATGATGATCTGAGCAAACATGCCGTTGCATACAGAGCCATCTCCCTTTTGCTGGAGCGTTCTCCCGGACGTGAAGCTTATCCAGGTGATGTGTTCTATCTGCATTCCCGTCTTCTGGAACGTGCTAGCAGACTCAGTGAAAAACTTGGCGGCGGATCATTAACAGCCCTCCCTATTATTGAGACACAGGCCGGTGACTTATCCGCTTATATTCCAACCAATGTTATTTCCATTACAGATGGTCAGATTTTCCTTGAAAGCCATCTGTTTTTCTCAGGTATGCGTCCTGCCGTCAGCGTTGGTCTGTCTGTATCCCGTGTCGGCGGTGCTGCTCAGACAAGCGCTATGAAGAAAGCTTCCGGCAGTATCCGTATCGATCTGGCGCAGTATCGTGAGATGGAAGTTTTCACCCAGTTCGCATCTGATCTGGATGATATTACAAAGCAACAGTTAAAACACGGCCATGCCCTTCTTGAGCTTTTGAAGCAGCCGCTCGGTAAACCGCTTCAGCTGAACCAGCAGGTTATTACCCTTCATCTGGCTAACAAAGGTTACTTTGATGATGTGGAGCTCAAATCTGTCAAGAAATTCCAGAATGACCTTCTGGCATGGTTTGATCTGCAGCATGCAGATATATGTGAAGCCATTCAGACAGGTGGTCAGCTGACAGATGAACTGAAAAAGCAGATTGATGAAGCCGCTGAAGCCTTCAAACAGCAGTAAGACAGGAAGGAGGCGTATCTGATATGGCAAATGCCAGAGAAATCAGAGACAGAATGAGAAGTATACAGGACACGATGAAAATCACCAATGCCATGTATATGATTTCCTCGTCGAAACTGAGAAGAGCAAAAAAAGCGTTAGCGAATACAGAGCCGTATTTCTATACCCTTCAGTCTACCATGAGCCGAATCCTTCGTCATCTTCCTGAAATGCATTCAGAATACTTCCGTGATCCGAATGCTGTCATAGATGAGAATACCATTCGCCGTGCCTATGTGGTCGTCACTGCGGATAAAGGTATGGCCGGTGCCTACAACCACAATATCCTCAAGCTGGCTGAAGAGCATATTCAAAACGATAAAAACGCAAAATTGTATGTCATTGGTGAAATCGGCAGACATTATTTCCAACAGAAAAAAATACCGATTGCCCACCAGTTCCACTATACCATTCAGAATCCGACATTAAGCCGTGCCAGAAATATTTCTGAAACACTGATCGATGCTTATCGTACAAAAAAGGTAGATGAAATCTATCTGGTCTACACAAGCATGAAAAATGCCATGACAGAAGAAGCACAGTTCATGCGTCTTCTTCCCCTTGAACGTCCGGATTTCATGATCAAAGATATCCCCGTCGATCTTCCGATGGAACACATCGCCATGAAACCGTCACCAGAAGCCGTCATGGGACAGATCGTACCGGATTATATCGTCGGTTATATTTACAGTGCCCTTGTAGAAGCTTATGCCAGTGAGCAGAATGCCCGTCTGATGGCGATGCAGGCTGCCGCTGATAACGCATCTGCTATTCTTCAGGAGCTTGGAACACTTTATAACAGAGCCCGACAGGCCGCTATTACTCAGGAAATCACTGAGGTCATTGCCGGTGCCAAGGCTCAGAAAAAAGGAAAAAATTAAAAGGAGGTGTCCGATATGAAAAAAGGAAAAATTGTACAGGTCATGGGACCTGTTGTCGATGTAGAATTCGAAGATGATGATCTTCCATATATCAAGGATGCCCTTGAAGTTGATAATAATGGCCAGAAATGTATCATGGAAGTTTCACAGCATATCGGTAATCACACAGTCCGCTGTGTTATGCTCTCCGCCAGTGAAGGTCTTTACCGTGATATGGAAGTTATTGCTCCCGGCGGCGGTATCAAAGTTCCTGTCGGCGAACAGACTCTTGGCCGTCTTTTCAATGTCACAGGTGAAACCATTGATGGCGGCGAAGAATTAAAAGATGTGGAGAAATGGTCTATTCACAGAGATCCTCCTGCTTTCGAAGATCAGAATCCTGTAGCTGAAGTGCTTGAAACAGGTATCAAAGTTATCGATCTTCTGGCACCATATGCCAGAGGCGGTAAAATCGGTCTGTTCGGCGGTGCCGGTGTTGGTAAAACAGTCCTTATCCAGGAACTGATCCGTAATATCGCAGCTGAACAGGGTGGCTACTCTATCTTCACCGGTGTTGGTGAACGTTCCCGTGAAGGCAACGACCTTTGGTCCGAAATGAAAGCTTCAGGTGTTCTTGAAAAAACAGCCCTGGTGTTTGGTCAGATGAATGAACCGCCTGGGGCCAGAATGCGTGTCGCTGAAACCGGTCTGACAATGGCTGAATATTTCCGTGATCAGGAGCACCGAAATGTCCTTCTGTTCATCGATAATATCTTCCGTTTCTCCCAGGCAGGTTCCGAGGTGTCTGCGCTGCTTGGCCGTATGCCTTCTGCCGTTGGTTATCAGCCGACATTGGCTACTGAAATGGGTGAACTTCAGGAAAGAATCGCTTCCACAAAAAATGGCGCTGTTACATCTGTACAGGCCGTTTATGTCCCTGCCGATGACTTAACGGACCCTGCTCCTGCAACAACATTTGCCCATCTGGATGCCACAACTGTTCTTTCAAGAAAAATTGTAGAACAGGGCATTTATCCGGCCGTCGATCCTCTTGAATCCTCCTCACGAATTCTTGAACCGGATATCGTCGGTGAGGAACATTATGAAGTTGCCAGAAAGGTACAGGAAATTCTTCAGAGCTACAAAGATCTTCAGGATATCATCGCTATCCTGGGTATGGAAGAATTGTCCGATGAAGATAAGATTACCGTTTATCGTGCCCGTAAGATCCAGAAATTCCTTTCTCAGCCATTCCACGTGGCAGAAAACTTCACAGGCATCAAAGGTGTTTATGTACCTATTGAAGAAACCATTCGTGGTTTTAAAGCCATTATCAGCGGTGAAATGGATGATTACCCTGAAAATGCGTTCTTTAACGTTGGCACCATCGATGATGTGAAACGTGCAGCTGAAAAAATGCAGGCTTCTGTCAAATAGAAAGGCAGGCGTTTCTAATGAGTGATATGTATAATCTGCGAATCATCGCAGCAGACAGGGTCTTCTATGAAGGTCCCTGCCTCTCTCTGATCGTTCCCGCTTTTGACGGTGAAAAAGAGGTTTTAGCCCACCATGAATCCATGGTTATTGCCGTCACGGACGGAGAAATGCGTTATAAAACGGAAGACGGTACCTGGCATATCGGTTATGTTGGCCGCGGTTTCGTCCAGATTGCCAACAACCGTGTCATTTTGCTGACAGAAAGTGCAGAAAAACCGGAAGAAATCGATGTTCGCCGTGCCGAAGAAGCCAAAGAAAGGGCTCTGGAACAGCTGCGTCAGAAACAGAGTATTCAGGAATACTACCATTCCAGCGCTTCACTGGCCAGAGCCATGGCTCGTTTGAAAACATCAAGACAGACAGCCGGCAAGATCCGTATTTAACCGGCGGCTGTCTCTTCAATAGCTATATACTCTTTCTTTTTATACACGTTCTTTCGCTTCAGCAATCACAGAAAAAAGGCCTGTAGCTGGCATCCGCTGCCAGTGCATCTCTCAGCTTCCGGGCTGCAGAGCTTAATACCTTTGATTCATCCGTCACCAGACAAATCTGGCGTTTTGGGATTTCTTCCTGAAGATGGATCTGGCACACCTCTCCCCTTGCAATGTAATCTGCTGCCAGGTCATCCGGGCAAAAACCGATACCCAGATTATAGCGAACCATCAGACGAATCTGGTCTGTGGCTGCCACCTCAATCTCCGGATGAAAAGATAAATGCTGATTCATAAAATACTGTGTATAAAACATTCTTGTCCCAGTCTCCGGGGGAAGTGAGACAAATGGATAGCTCATCAATTCATTGAGACTGCGCGTCTTCGATGCCAGCTCTCTGTACTTCGAGCCGCCGATTAAAACATCCTGAAAAGTCATCAGCGGTGTTTTATGAAGCGGTTTCTTTATGTCCACCGGTGTGGAAATCACAGCAAAATCAATTTTGCCCTCTTTTAGTGCCTGTATAGTCTGCGGTGTAGAATAACTGGAAATTCGAAAATGGATTTTCGGATGTTCTTCATGAAAACTGCCTAATCGCTCCAAAAGCATTAACCTTAAAGCCGTCTCACTACTTCCTATAGTCACAAGCCCATTCTCAATATTCAGCGTCTTCTTAATCTCCTCTTCTCCCTGTTCCAGATTATTCATGGCTGCTGACACATACTGAAATAGTTGTTCTCCAATCGGTGTCAACGATACCCCTCTGTTGCTTCTCGCAAATAGCCGGCATCCAAGCTCCGCCTCCAGATTATTCATCGAACGGGTTACATTAGGCTGATTATTGCCAAGAAGCTCTGCAGCTTTCGTAAAATTCTTACTCAAAGCCACATAATAAAAGGTTTTGTAGTAATCAAGATTCATTCTGTCAATTCCTCTCTAATATTCAAGCCTTGCTTGATGTTATATTACTTTGATCTATTTCTCCTTAACCTACTCATAACGCAAAGTATAAAACAAAATTCGCAAACAGACAATAACTTTCTTTATCAATTCATTTTTTTATTTACTTTTGTATACAAATACTGTATAATAAAACTGAATTTGCTAGGGGTGCTTAATTGCTGAGAGGCCTGTGCCGACCCTTTGAACTTGATGTGGATAATCCCAACGCAGGAAAGCAATGTAAATGAACTATTTATGGTTATATGCTATGATGATTGATTGCCTCAATTATCTTTTTATAAGCAGCCATAAGTAATGAATACACATGTACCTAATCGGGAGTCCTGCTTCATTTCTTAGCAGAGCTCCTTTTTCATTTAAACTAAATCATTCATCATTCAATAAACTATATGGTGTCTCGAAGAACTGTCAATTTATGGGCAGGTGCTTCAACGACCGCCGGTACTAGGCGTTGTCTTTTAACGCCTTATGTACCGCTGCGAGACGTTGGCAGTGAGAACGACCTGCCATAAATTGACAGTTCTTTGAGACGCCTTCGTTTAAGGAGGAAATTTATGAAATTAACAGAAATCTTATACGAAGACGTCAAAGAGATCTGGGACGGCTATCTGAAGCATCCTTTTGTCTCCGGCATCGGTGACGGCTCCCTTTCCCTGGAACGTTTTCGTTTTTATATGCTCCAGGACTATCTTTATCTCTATGACTATGCCAGAGTTTATGCCCTGGGTATCGTCAAGTCCCGTGAACCGGAGATGATGCAGTTCTTCTCACAGCTTGTCAACGACACATTAAACGGTGAAATGGACATCCATCGCGGCTATATGGCCCGCCTTGGCATTACCCCGGAAGAAGTAGCGAATGTGAAGCCTTCTATCATAAACACTTCCTATACCCACTATATGCTGGAAGTCGGACACAATGAAGGCATTCTGGAACTGCTTGTTTCCATTCTCTCCTGCTCATGGAGCTATCAGATGATCGGAGAAGCACTGAATCAGATTCCGGGAGCCGCTGACCATCCATTCTACGGTGACTGGATCAAAGGCTATGTTTCTGAAGAATATGTGGCCTGCAACCAGAGCATCCTGGACACCGTCGATCGTCTCGGTGAACACTGTTCTGAAGCAGATATCGCCCACCTCAAAGATATCTTCAGGACATGCAGCCGCTTTGAAGCATTTTTCTGGGATATGGCCTGGAATATGACGCTTTAGACCGCACGCAAAACTTTTACCAAGGAGTATTCTAAAATGTTAGAATTTCAACATGTCACCTTTCAATATGACAGCGAAGATTTCAATATCATTGACGATCTTTCCTTTACCGTGGAACCCGAGGAGTTTATTTCCATTATCGGTATCAGCGGCTGCGGAAAGAGTACGATCTTCAAGCTGACCAACGGCCTTTTGAAAAGAAAAAGCGGCAATATCCTTCTGAACGGGCAGGATATTGCTTCCGTGAAACATGCTGCCGGCTATATGCCCCAGAAGGATCTGCTCTTTCCATGGCGCACCATTGAGAAGAATCTATGCCTTCCCATGGAAATTGCCAAAGTTCCTCAGTCAGAACAGACACAGCGTGTTTCTGATATTCTGAAGGAAGTCGGACTTTCTGATTATGCCGCCAAGTATCCAAAGGATTTGTCCGGCGGTATGCGTCAGCGTATCTCTTTTGCCCGAACACTTTTAACAGATGCTGATCTTCTGCTCTTAGATGAGCCTTTCAGTGCATTGGATGCATTAACCCGAATCAGCATGCAGGAATGGCTGCTGAAGCAATGGCAGCATTTCCACAAAACAATTATGTTCATCACCCATGACGTAGAGGAAGCCATCTTTATGTCCAGCAAAATTTATCTGGTCAAGCAGACACCGATCCATGAGCTGGAAGTTCTAAAAGTTCCCATGGATTATCCTAGAAACCGCAATGATATGGGACGACCGGAGATTGTCGAATTAAAAGAATATCTGATCGATCAGTTGAGAAAGCAGGTGATTATATGAGAAAATATTTACCGCCGCTGATTCTCTTCTTTCTTCTTTTAATCGGCTGGCAAGCATTGGCACTTGGCATCAATGCCGCCTATATTCTTCCGACACCGATCCAGGTTATCCAGAAGTTATGGGAACTGCGTGAACCGCTGTTCATGGTGCATCTGCCGGCTACCATGTCCGTTACCTTCATCGGTCTTGGCATCTCCATCGTCCTGGGTCTGGCATTGGCCATCGCCATGGACATGCATGAAGGCATCCGCCGTACCCTTTATCCGCTGGTCATCGCCTCCCAGACGATCCCGACAACAGCCATTGCGCCGCTGTTTGTTCTCTGGTTCGGCTATTCCATCTGGAGCAAAGTTCTGGTAACAGTACTGATGACCTTTTTCCCGATCACCATCACGGTTTATGACGGTTTTCAGTCCACGAAACGTGAAATGGAGGAATTGATGCTCAGTTTCAATGCCAGCAAAATGGATATTTTCATGAAATTGAAACTGCCGAATGCACTGCCTTATTTCTTTTCAGCCATCAAAATGGCGATTCCGATCAGTATCATCGGTGCGGCCATCGGAGAATGGCTGGGTGCACAAAGCGGTCTTGGCTATTTCAGCAAACGTATGCTGACACAGCTGGATGGTGCCGGTGTCTTCGCCCCGATTGTCTTATTATCCGCAGTGGCTATGTTGATCGTCGCGATTGTCGGTATTATAGAAAGAATTGCGATCCCATGGCGAAAAGAACTGTAAATACAATGATCAAACACCTTTAGAACAACACCCTCTATGAAAGGAGTTTTACAAATGGATATCAACAAAATCAAAGAATTAGCAGAAGGTTATCTGCAGGAGCAGGTAGATTTGCTGATGCGCTTCACCTCCGTTGACAGTGAGTCGAATTATGTGGAAGGCAATAGGCAGGTCATTGATATGGCCCGGGCTGTCCTTGAAACCATCCCCGGTGTGACAATGGAAGAAATGTTCTTTGAAGGATGCGGCACCCATCTGATCGCCCGCATCAAACCGGAACATCCGGAAGGCAAGATCATCCTGAATTCGCATATGGATACCGTCTTCCCTGTTGGCTATGCTGCCAAATTCCCGCCTTATGTCGATGAAGACAACTGGCTCCACGGCCTGGGAAGCGGTGACTGCAAAGCCGGGTTCGCCGTTTCTGCCTATGCTGTCAAGATCGCCAGCGAATTAGGCTTACTGCCAAACAAAGAACTCGTTATGCTCTACAGCTGCGATGAAGAAATCGGTTCCATTACCAGCCGCAAGGTCTTCGAGAAAGAAGCACCTGGTACAGAATGTGCTTACATCTTCGAGAGCGCTGCCAAAACAGACAAAGGTTACGGTGTTGTCAGCCAGCGTAAAGGTGTTATCCTGGGTGCTCTGGATATCAAGGGTGTTGAAGCCCATGCAGGCGGTGCTTATATGGCAGGGCACAGTGCCGTCAAGGAACTGGCGCATAAGATTCTCAAGCTGTACAGCTTCAATGACTATGACAGAGAGATCTACTATAATGTAGCACCAATCTCCGGCGGGCGTCCGAATGGTATCGTTGCCGGTGATGCCCATATGGAATTCTGTGTAGCAGGTCTTCCTGACAATGGTCCTTCCTTTGCCGAAGCCGAAGCCAATATCGAATCTCTGGCCGCTTCCAACGAAGATCCTGTATGTGAAACAACTGTTTCACACCGTATTCTGTTCCCTGCCCTTGAGAAGAACGAAATGGGCCACAAAGCTTTCCAGATTGCTGAAAAAGCAGGTCAGCTCCTCGGTATTACCATGGAAGAAATTGCCGAACCGACAGCAACAGATGCCAATTGGTTCTATTCCTTCGGTGTGCCGGCCGTTGACGCATTCGGTCCTGTGGAATCCGGCATGCACACAACCGAGGAAAAGGTCTATATTCCAACAATCACCGAGAAAACCGCACTTTTTGCAGCTATGCTGGGTATTATGAAAGAAGAACAATAATTCAGTGGCTTAGATGTCAATTCTAAGCGATCACTAATAAAAAAGGGGTTATATTATGAAAAAGATGAAAAAATTTTCTGCACTTTTACTGACTGCTGCTATGACGCTTTCCATGGCTGCCTGCGGCAATTCTTCCGCAGGCACATCCACTACTGAGGCTGCTTCAAATGCTTCAGAAAGTACTGCTGAAACACAGACTGACACAGCATCTTCAGAAGCTGCTGAAAGCACAGCATCCAACGGTGACCTTGAAGATTTCAGCATTGTCCTTGACTGGTATCCGAATGCGGTGCATTCCTTTATCTACACTGCCATTGAAAAAGGATACTATGCAGAAGAAGGACTGAATGTACATGTACAGTTCCCGTCCAATACAAATGATGCCATCACGATGACAGCGGCCGGACAGGCGGATGCCGGTCTTTACTACCAGCCAAACATCATCTCTACTGCAACAAATCAGGATGTTCCTGTCAGAATTCTCGGTACGATTGTGAAGCATCCGCTGAACATCGTCATGTCTATGAAATCCAGCAACATTACCTGTGCCAAAGACCTGAAAGGCAAAATCATCGGCTATCCGGGCACTGTCGACAATGAATATTTTGTCAAAGCGATGATGGAACACAATGGACTCTCCTATGACGATGTGACGATGCAGGATGTGGGCTTCGACCTGAATACATCCCTGATCAGTGGCAATGTAGACGCTGTCATCGGTACCTATATTAACCACGAATATCCAGCTCTTCAGAAAGAGGGCTACGACGTGACTTATTTCGATATTACAAAAGAAGGCTGTCCGGATTATGAAGAGCTTGTCCTTGTCACCGGTGAAAATCAGGTCAAAAACGAAAGTGACAAACTGGCCCGCTTCATCCGCGCTTCCAGAAAAGGCTTCCAGGATGTCCTCGATGATCCACAGGGCTGCCTGCAGATTCTTCTGAACAACCAGGACAAAGCCAACTATCCTCTGGATTCAGAAGTTGAAGAAAAGAGTATGGAAATCCTTCTTCCTCTGATGGCTGACAACAGCGCTGACTTCCTGACTATCAACAAAGAAAGCTGGCAGAATACAGCTGACTGGCTGCTGAAGATGGGCATCATCACAAAGGCTGCTGATATCGATGCACTGGTAACGGATATTCCACAGTAAATTTCTGGTTTGCATTATCTTTCCATATTATCTTGTTTTACTTTACGCATATGCGTATATTATCATTAATAGAAAAGCCGGGAGCTTCACAAAATTGTGTTCTCCCGGCTCATTTACGCATTATTCCTTATGCCATCTAAGATTTTTACAGTTTAATATCCTCAATAATCTCTTTCAATGTTGCTGCTGATTCCTGCAGTTTCTTTGTTTCCTCTTCGTTCATAGTAATCGGCACATGAGTCTCTACACCCTCACTGCCGACAACAGCCGGCATGCTCAGACACATTCCCTCAATTCCATACTCACCATGCATCATTGAAGATACCGGCATAACAGACTTTTCATTGCGCATAATGCATTCGCAGATACGTTTTACAGACATCGCAATGCCATAATAAGTGGCATGCTTCTTGGCAATAATCTCGTAAGCGCTGTTTTTAACAGATTCTGCAATTTCCTTCATAGCTGTCTCATGATTATAGTGGCCTCTCATCTCGCAGAACTGGTCTAGCGGCACACCTGCCACATTGGCACTGCTCCATACGGCAATCTCACTGTCACCATGTTCACCGATAATGAAGGAATGGACACTCCGGCTGTCTACACTCAAATGCTCACCAAGAGCATATTTTAATCGTGCTGTATCCAGAACCGTTCCTGAACCAAGTACACGATTCTCAGGATAGCCGCTGAGTTTCAAAGCTGTATAAGTCAGAATATCTACCGGATTGGAAACAATCAATAATATCGCATCCTTATTCTGTTCTGCAATTCTCGGAATAATACTTTCATAAATCGCCACATTCTTATGCACCAAATCCAATCTTGTCTCTCCCGGCTTCTGACCGGCTCCGGCAGTCACAATAATAATAGCCGCATCACTCAAATCTTCATAGACCCCTGCATGTATTTTCATCTGACCCGCAAAAGGAATACCATGAGCAATATCTTTTGCTTCTCCGTCTGCCTTGTCAAAATCTACATCTACCAAAACAAGCTCTGAAAAAAGCTGACTCTGCATTAATGTAAATGCTGTTGCTGAACCAACAAAACCACAACCAATAATCGCTGCTTTTCTCTGATTAATCTCTCTACCCATAACGGTACCTCCTTATGTCAAATAATGTTTTATCTCTTTTGTAATTTGATTATACCATTATTGTATACAGTATTCAATCAAAATATTAGTATTTTGTATTATGTATTCAATTTTACACATTTAATTTCCACAAAAAAAGAGACAAACGCATCCATTTCCGATTTGTTCATCTCTTTCTTCACTCATTTATAAAGTTATAAAACACTATTTGCCGGCTTCTTCCATCACATCAAACAGTACATAATCTTCAATCGGTACTTTCTTGTCTACATCACCAGCATCGATGAAATTCTTCTGCTGGCTTTCATAGTATTTCTTCAATGTACCGTCTCCCAGATACTGAAGAAGTGTCTTGCTGTCAATCCAGCTGCCTTCTTTTGCCTGTTCCAATTCAGTTGCTTTATCTGCACCGCAGATATCCGCAACATAACCGGCCACTTCATCATAGTTGACTTCCTGTGAGCCATAATCCATAGCCTTATAAAGTGCCTTTGTAAATCTCACAAGGATATCCTTGTTGGCCTCCGCATAACCCGGCAGGCATCCCCAGCCCTGGCAATCGGCAGTTTCACCGGAAACCTTCAAGCTACTGCAGAAAATCTGCGCCGCGCCTTCAATACACCGCTTATGCACATCCGCTCCGATATAAGCCACATCAACAGACCCTGATGCCATTAACCCTATTCCCGCCTCGTCAACCTGAAAAGAAGATAACTTGATATCCAGTCCCTGCTCTTCAAAATAACCTTTATTAATCGCTGTGGCCACTTCCCAGAGAGATTCATAATTCGGCATATAACCTACACGCACCTGGGTCAGTACATCATAGCTGATAGTTTCTGTTTCTGCTGCTGTGGCTGATTCTGTCTTATCATCCTTAGAAGACTGACCACAGCCTGTAAGTGCTCCCAGCACCATAGCCGCTGTCATCACAACCGCCAAAATTCTTTTTTTCATTCAGAAATTGTCCTCCTTAAAATTGATCCAATGGATTTATTATATCATAGAACCTACTAATTTTTGTCTATTTTTCTTTAAAAGCCTTGCTGTTCATTCCCAGCTTATCGATTTTCTTATAGAAGCCCGACCGTCCAATTCCTGCTGCCGCTGCAGCCTTCTCAACATTTCCATTGAATTTCCTCAATATACTTTCTATATACTGCCGTTGAAATGCTTCCGTTGCCTCATGAATGGTCTGCTCGTCACATGCTATCAAAGAATTTGGCTGTTCTTTTTCATTCTCATTATCAAATTGCACATTCTTTCCGATACCCAAAATTTCACGGACATGCCGGGCTGTAATGATATCATCCTGAACAACGACAAAAATTCGCTCCACAATATTTCGCATTTCCCTGACATTTCCCGGCCACCTGTAAGCCTGAAAAACAGTCACTGCTTCATTGGTAAATTTCTTATTCATATTGTATTTGCGATTTAGTTTTTCCATAAAATAGTCCGCAAACACAGCAATATCTTCTTTTCTCTCCCGAAGTGGCGGCACAGTAATCGGAATAACATTTAAACGATAAAATAAATCCTCCCTGAATTCTCCCCTGCTTACCATTTCCTGCAGATTACGGTTGGTTGCAGCTACCACCCGGACATTCACTTTCTTAATCTTTGTTCCGCCCACACGCATAATCTCTTTACTTTCGAGCACCCTCAAAAGTTTCGACTGCATAGACAAATCCAGTTCACCGATTTCATCCATAAAAATTGTGCCGCCATCGGCCAATTCAAACAATCCCAGCTTTCCATAACGGCTTGACCCTGTAAAAGCCCCTTTTTCATAACCAAAAAATTCCGACTCCATTAATTCATGTGGAATAGCCGCACAGTTAACCGGCAAAAATATTTTCTTATTTCTCTGGCTATTTTGATGTACATATCTGGCAATCACCTCTTTGCCGGCCCCAGATTCCCCATAAAGCATAATGGTACTCTCCCGATATGCGGCTATTTTTGCCATCATCAGGCAGTGCTTAATCGTATCGCTGACAGCAATCAGCTCATTATTTTCTGAATCCTGCAGCACATGGGATAATGTCTGACTGATGACCTGATTTTCATGCTGAATACTTTGCATAAAATGCTCGATGACCTTCTGCTCCTGGCTGAAAACAACAACGTTTTTGATATCACCATTCTCATCAAAAACCGGCCGGGCATTCACCGCCATGGTATTGCCATTTGCAAAAGTAACTGCTTGGATATGCTCCTGTTTCGTTTCAAGCACTTTTAAAGCAGCCACACTGCTTGCCAGTTTTCTGTCCAACAACTCATAGGCACTCATCCTCATCAGTTCTTCCGCCGGCAATCTAAGGGCATTGGCCGCATTATCATTCACATAGACAATATTGGCATCCTTATCTATAACAAAAATATTTCCAAAGCAGTTTTTTAGAATCATATGTAATAATTCAATTTCATCCTGCATGCTTGTTGCTCCCCCTTTTTACCTCATAAAAACAAAGTGTACCCTTGACATGCCTCCCCATGCATCAAAATTATATTACCTTTCTATTTTACAACAAATATCTCAAAAGTTCATTACTCATTCGGGATAATTCTTTTCATCTCTCTTTTTCCCATAGCTAAAAAATACCAAAAATATAACAGAAAAACGCCCTAACGGACGTTTTTCCATTTCTAATGATTGTTTCGAAACTACTCTATTCTTCTGTTTCCTGTCTTCTTTCCAATGATGGCACAAATTCAGCCTGAAGACCGCCGGTTGCCAGTGTTCGGAGTGTCCAGAGATTTTCTGCAAGTCCTGTAGCTGCGATGACAATCGATAATTCTTCTGCACTTTCCACATGCATCATTCTCAGCATTACCCCAGCCAGTGGATGGGTTTTAGTTGTGCCGCCTACAATACCTACAGCCGTCGGCAATTCAATCATACCATTCAAATCGCCGTTATTATCCTTTTCCCAGTGAACAATCGGCCGATAATGGCCGCTGATACCTGCATATGCATGAGCCCCTGCTTCCAGTGCACGAATATCATTTCCTGTTGCACATGCCACCGGGCTAGAACCATTCATGATACCTTTATTATTGGTGCAAGCTCTGTATGGATCATTGTTTGCAAATGCATAAGCCTGCAAAACACCATCCACAACAGCTTCTCCGCCCAGCACTTCCTTTGTTACATGCACACGGACTCTTGCCAGACGATGTACTGCCAGATTGGACAGAATTCGCAGATACGGTCTGCCGCCTGTAATTTCAGCCAGTAGAGGAGCCACCTTCTCTGCCATTGTATTCACTGCATTGGCGCCCATGGCATCTTTTGTATCTACCAAAAGATGAACAATCACCATCGGTCCTTCCTCTGTCTGCAAAGGTCTTGTCTCCACCTCAAAAGCACCGCCGCCCATGGATACAAGAACCGGGTCTGCTTCATTGGCTTTAGCCAAGACTTCTGCTTTATGCTCAAGGATCATCATAGAACAGGTTTCAATATTTTTAATACCTGTCAGCTGAATCTGCGAAATCATCACCGAACCCGTATGGGTGGCTTTGAAACCGCCACATTCTGCCGCCAGCAGCGCACCTTTTTCCGCACAGCTGACAACCCATGGTTCCTCACACACCATCGGAACAACATACTCTTTGCCATTAATCACAAAACCTCTGGCTACACCGATTGGCAAAGCATAAGTACCAATAACGTGGTCAATCATACTGTCAGCCGTTTCAAGACTAAGAGCATTTTTCTTTTTTAAAATCTCGATATCGGATTCTGACATTTGCGTCATATCTGCAATTTGTTGCAGCCTCTCATCCACTGTCATTTTTGTTATATCTGCATATTTTCCCATACCATACCTTCTTTCTATGGTTTATAAAAACTATGATTCATATCCTGGATTTTAATATATGGTTATTCTTATCTGCTATCCTATCGGATACATCACACTTCCAATGGCAATACCGATAAAAGCCACAATCAATGTAATCACAACAGTCGTAACAAAAATCTGTTTATAAGAGTCTTTATGGGTCATACCGCATAATGTCAACAACACAACAACTGCACCACTGTGAGGAAGGGAATCCAAACCTGTTGCGGCCATTGTACCGATTCTGTGCAGCACCTCAGGGTTCACACCCATGGCAATATATTCCGGTGCAATGTTGGACATGGCAATCGCCAGACCACCTGTACCTGAACCGGCTGCACCGGCCAAAACAGTTGTGGCAATACCAAAGGACACTAACGGGTTACCGCCCATATGAATCAGCGCATCACTGAGAATAGCGTAGCCTGCACTGGCAGATACCACTGTACCGTAACCAACGATACAGCCGGTTGTAATAACTGCATTGGTGCCGCTGCCGATAGCAGCCACAAGTAATTCCTGAATGCCTGATAATTTCAGATTTTTGTGGAACAGCACTGCACATAAAATACTGCCAATCAACAATGCGATATGTGCATTCATTTTTGCTGCTACCAGAAGAACAATAATAACAATAATCGGAACCAGCGCAAGAATCGGATTCACACCGTCCCCTAATTTTTCTGCTTCTGCAAGAATCTTTATTGTTTTTTCATCAGCCTCAAAGCCTTCGCCTTTTTTTCTGGCAGCGGAGCCTTCATGATAAACATAAATAACCAGTAAAAATGTACCGATCAAACCACAAACAATACCTAAAACCGGCGCTGCATTCACCGTTGTGCCGATATACTGAGGCGGAATCAGATTAATTGTCTGAGGAGTACCCGGAAATGCAGTCGCCGCAAATGTAAAACAGCCTGCGGCAATAACGCCCGGAATGAGTCTTCTCGGAAGATTTGCGCTCTTAAATACCGCCAGTGCAATCGGATACATGGTAAACGCGATAACCAGTGCTGAAATACCGCCATAAGTTAATAACATACCTGCAAAAAATACACCCAGAATCGCAAATTTCTCACCCAAAAGCTTTGTCAGCCACTTTGCGATGGCTGCCGCTGCGCCTGTTTCCTCCATTACTTTACCAAATAAAGCACTTACACAGAAAAGCAGGAAGAAGTTTTTGACATAGGTGGATGCACCTGACATAAATGTATCCGTTAAAGCTGTGAGAATATTTTGTCCATCCAAAATTGCCAGAACTGCCGCTGCCACGATGGATACAAGAATGATATTCCATTTTTTAAATACAAGAAAAATAACCAGTGCCAGTGTCAAAAAAACAAATAAAACCTGTAACATGATTTCCCCCCATTATCATTTGTACGAATTATTTATACTGATCCGCGCCGTGGAATTTTTCCATATTTCTGTAGTATTTATCATATGGAAGAATGTCCATGATTTCATGTTCTTCGAAATCATAATCAATTTTTGTGATATCCTGTGTTTCTTTGAATTTTTCCAAGGTTGCTCTAACCGCCGAGAACGCAGCATATAATGCTGTCGGCCAATAACAGGACATATTAGCTCCGGCTTCTGTTTCCTCCGCAATAGAATCCTCAAAATGAATAGCTGTTGTGACAACAGGCCCGTTAATGCGGTCTCTATATTCCTTCAATTCTTTGATGGAGCCTGCAAATGTGATAAAGCACGCATCTGCACCAGCTTCAAGATAAGCGTTGCATCTGTCAATTGTTTCTTCCCAATCATTTTTCAGCCAGAGGGCATCTGTTCTGGCAATAATCATAAAATTCTTGTCTGTTCTGGCATCTACCATAGCACGAATGTGGTCACACATCACTTCTTTTGACATATCAATCGGTTCGCCGCCTACATGTTTGCCGATAATACCATCTTCCACCTGAATACCGGAAATACCTGCATATTCAAATTCATGAATCATACGCCAGATATTGCCTGCATGATACCAGCCGTTATCTACATCCGCAATAATCGGAAGATCAACTTCTTTGGCAATTTCTCTTGCCAGCGGCAGTAAATCTTTCAGCTGAACAAGTCCTACATCTGCCATGCCAAACTGTGAAGCACCTGTGATAAAACTGCCTGTATAAACAATCGGGAATCCTGCATTCTCAATTAATTTTGCACTTAATACATCATATGCACACATAATCGGTGTACAACCCGGCTCTCTTAAATACTCCTGTAATTTTTCTCTTTTTTCATGCATATCCATCATTTTTCTTTCCTCCGCATTCATAGACTTTCTTTTCTCAATTATTCCTGTAAATCCCGACACCGAATTTCAACGCTGTCTCAGATTTAACATTTTTCATATGACAAATTGATTTTTCTGTCACCGGCTATCTCATTCCCATGCCGCCGTTGACATCAATAGTGGCGCCTGTGATAAAATCACTTTCATTGGATGCCAGGAATAATGCTGCATTGGCAATATCTCTGACATTTCCAAGTCTGTGCAGCGGTACATTCAATGAAGCATCTGCCGACCCCAGTGTCTCGGTCATCGCTGTCAAAACCGTCCCCGGTGCTATACAATTGCAAGTAATATTATCTTTTCCCACCTGTTTGGCAACGGCTTTCGCAAGGCAGATCACCCCAGCCTTTGATACCGGATAAGTCGCTTCTGTAAATACACCGCCTACCTGTCCTGCAATGGATGCCATGTTGATAATTTTTCCGCCGCCATTCTTTCTCATAATCGGAATCACACACTGAGTGCCATAAATTGTTCCCATCAAATCAATATCCAGCACCCTTTTCCACTGTTCCGGACTGATATCTTCAATTGGGCAGGCCGGTAAAGTAATTCCCGCATTATTAACAATAATGTCCACTTTCCCAAACTTTTCCACACAGATATCCACCACGTTCTGGACTTCTTCCTTTGATGCCACATTGCACTTAACAGCGATGGCTTCTGAGCCAGATTCCTTCACAATGGCATCTGCCACTTCCTGTGCTTTCTCTAACGCCAAATCCGCCAGAACAACCTTTGCTCCTTCCTGTGCATAAAGTCTTGAAATTTCTGCACCGATACCATTCGCTGCACCTGTGATAATTGCTGTTTTTCCTTCCAATCTCATGTTTTATTCCCCCTGTTTTATTTTTGATACCTAATATAAAAGCAATTCCCGTGCCACATGGTTTTTTAACGCAAAAAAGCCATATAATCCCTAAAATCCAGCTATTTCATGCCTAATTTCAGAATATATATGACTTTTTTCCTCATGCTATTTACACTTCTATTATTTCGTCTACTTTTGTAGAAAAATAAATCCACTTTCATAGACTTTTCTACAAAAGTGGATTTTTATTTTTCATAATTTATTTTGCTGATACTCCGTGCCAGCAATATTTCATTCTCTTTATACCACAATCACATTCCCGGCGTCCTCAATTCCCGGAACTTTGCGATCCGTCAGGATAATTGCCGATTGAAAAGCTCCAAAGGTTACGGAACTGACTTTACCGAATTTGTCATGATCCGCAAGAACATATCGGTCGCGGCAATGAGCCATAGCGATTTCTTTGACAACCGCTTCACTGGCTTCCGGTGTGGTAAATCCCGTTTTCTTCGTCACACCGTTGGTACCGAAAAATCCCTTCGTGAAATGATACCGACGGATCATCTCCGTCGCCTGTCCCCCGACAATCGCTTCTGTGGAACTCTTCAGCTCACCGCCTACCAACAGCACTTTCATCCCCATCTCGGCCAGCTTCTGGGCATGCGCCACCGCATTGGTGACAAATGTAGCGTTCTTCTCCTCCAGATAATCCATCATGTATCCCGTTGTGGTACCGGCATCCAGGAAAATAAAGTCTTCCGGTTCGATCAGTCTGGCTGCATAAGACGCGATCCGACACTTTTCTTCCTTATTCACTTCTACCTTCTGAGCCACTGTCGGTTCGCTGCCTGTCATAATATGCTCCATCGCAACGGCGCCGCCAAAAACCTTGATCAGACGGCCGGCTTTGCCAAGAGCTGTGATATCACGGCGCACCGTAGATTCCGAAGCATCCAGCAGGTCTTTCAGTTCTGTGACCGTCACACTTCCTCTTTCATCCAACATTCGTAAAATTGTTTCATATCGTTGCTCTGTCAGCATAATTTCCTCTTATTGCAGCTGCGTTGTACCCTCGCAGTTACTTCTTCTACTCTGCAAAGACAGCGCCACCTGATGGTGACGCAGTCTGAATTAATCTGTTGCCTATTTTAATCTTCATTTGCAAATGAGAGACATCCTTCATCTGTTTATGTCGAGTGAATCTTGTATTATTTTGTCTGTTTTGACTTCTTATACGCTTCGACATCGGTCTCAAGGATAATCTTACGAAGCGGAAGAATACTTCCCGGAGATACAGAAAGCTCATCGACACCCATCGCCAGAAAATCCTTTGTCAAAGCCTGATCAGCGCCCAATTCACCGCAGATACCACACCAGATACCTGCCTTGTGAGCATTCTCAACGGTCATCTGAATCATACGAAGGACTGCTGGATGGTGGGAATCAAAGAACTTGTCAAGTTTTGAATTCTGACGGTCAATGGCCAGTGTATACTGTGTCAGGTCATTAGTACCGATACTGAAGAAATCTACTTCTTCTGCCAATTCCCGGCTCATCATCACAGAGGCCGGTGTCTCGATCATGATCCCCTGTGCCGGATTGCCGTATTCAATTCCCTGTTCTGCCAGTTCGGCCTTCACTTCTTCAACAATGGCTTTAATCTGACGGACCTCATCAACGCTGATAATCATCGGATACATAATGTTGATATTGCCGTAAACACTGGCTCTGAAAAGCGCACGCAACTGTGTCTTGAAAATCTCCGGACGTGTCAGACAGATACGGATGGCACGGAGCCCCATTGCAGGATTGTCCTCTTTGTCCAATTCAAAGTAATCGCACTGCTTGTCAGCACCGATATCCAGTGTACGGATGATAACTCTTCTTCCGGCCATAGTCTCTGCCACAGTCTTATAAATCTGGAACTGTTCCTCTTCTGTCGGATAATGATCCTGTCCCAGATAAATAAATTCACTTCTGAAAAGTCCGATACCGCCTGCATCATTCTGCAGCGCAATACCGAGATCCTTGATATTACCTACATTAGCATACAGCATCACTTTCTGACCGTCAAGTGTAATATTTTCTTTGCCCTTTAATGTCTGAAGAAGACGTTTTTTCTCCTGCTCTTCCTGCTGTTTCTTCTTCATTTCTTCCAGCAGTTCAGCATCCGGATCAACATAAACAACACCATTGGTACCATCTACAATACCAAGCTTGCCGTCAACGGTCTCATCCAGATCAATACCGGTACCGATCAATGCCGGAATACCCATGGTACGTGCAAGGATGGCCGTATGGGAATTCTCTGAACCGTGGGCTGTAACGAAGGATAAAACCTTATCCTTATCCAGCTGAACGGTTTCTGATGGTGCCAGATCGTCTGCCGCAATAATAACAGGTTCATCAGAATCAAGTCCGCTGCCTGCACCGCCTGCCAGAACAGTGATCACACGTTCTGAAATATCTCTGACATCTGCCGCACGGCCGCGCATATAATCATCGTCCATGGCCTCAAACATCTGGGCAAAATTATCTGCTGTGGAGGCAACCGCATATTCCGCATTCACCATCTGGGAATGAATAATATTCTCAACAGATTCATTGTAATCTTCATCTTCAAGCATCATCTGATGCACTTCAAAAATAGCAGCGTTAGCCTCTCCTACTTCTTTTAACGCTTTATCATACAACTTCTGAAGCTGTGCAGCCGCAATATTACGGGCATCTGTGTATCTCTCCATTTCTGCATCTGCATCTTCAATTTTGACACGCTTAACAAGCTGTTCATCTTTTTTGTAAACACTGATCTTACCAATGGCAATACCGCCAAAAACACTTTTACCTTTATATATCTGCATCCTGATTCTCCTCCGTTAAAGAAAAAACTGCTGCATAACCCATTACAGGGCACCCATCATGCAACAGTCTCTTCAATTCGCCCCGCTGATACGGGAACACGTTTAACTCCTTATAACGCCGTCGTTACAATAATTATAAATTACAGATTTTCTTTCATGAATTTGCTGACTGCTTCACATGCAGCATCTTCATCTTCACCATCAAATGTAAAGACAACTTCCTGACCATTCTTAACGCCAAGACCCATAACAGCGAACATTCTCTTGCAGTCTGCTTCTTTGCCGTCTTTGGCAATCTTGATCGTGCTGTTGAATCCTTTAACAACTTTGATCAGTTCACCGGCTGGACGAGCGTGGATACCTTCTTTGTCTGTGATCACATACTTAAATTCCTTCATGATAAATTCCTCCTCAATTCATATTATTCGTTGACTTTATTGACAATCATCATTTATTATTTCAATCTTTAACTTAAGCAACCTTTTTCTTTAACAAACCAAGTAATACTGTAGAAACTGCCATACCTACAACCAGCGCAACCAGATACATCAATGCATTGCCCACAACCGGGAATACGAAGATACCGCCGTGAGGTGCCATCAGTGTACATCCAAAGAACATTGAAATTCCGCCTGCAACAGCTGAACCTGCGATGCAGGCTGGTAAAACATGCAGTGGATCCGCAGCCGCATATGGAATGGCACCTTCTGTAATAAAGGCCAGACCCATGATAAAGTTTGTCGGACCGGACTCTCTTTCTTCTTTTGTAAATTTATCTTTAAACAGGATCGTTGCAAGGGCAATGGCACAAGGTGGTGTCATACCTCCGATCATAACTGCTGCCATGATATCATAATTGCCCGCTGCAATAGCTGCTGTACCGAACACATAAGCCGCCTTATTGAATGGGCCGCCCATATCGATGGACATCATGCCGCCGAGAACTAATCCTAATACCACTTTACTTGAACTTCCCATACCTGTCAAGGCATTGTTAAGACCTGTATTGATACCACCCATGATCGGCTCTACAATGAACATCATAAAGAATCCCATTACCAGAATACCCACCACCGGATAAATCAGAACCGGTGCAATCTTCTCAAGTGCTGTCGGCAGTTTATCACAAGCTTTTCTCAGTGCAAGAATCAGATAGCCGGCAACAAAACCTGCAACCAAAGCTCCCAGGAAACCGGATTTACCATTTGCAGCCATCATACCACCTACAAAACCAAGGGCAAGTGCCGGTCTGTCGCCGATGGCCATGGCGATAAATCCTGCCAGTATCGGAAGCATAAAGCCAAATGCAACACCGCCGATCTGTTTGAACATCGCTGCGATTGGTGTAATGGTACCGAAGTTGGCTCTCTGATCCGCCGGCAGTGAATTGATATCAATTGAAAGACCATCGATCAGAAATGCAATGGCGATCAGGATACCGCCGCCGATAACAAATGGAAGCATATGTGAAACACCATTCATCAGCTGTGCATAAATCTGATGGCCGATGCCGCCGCTGGAAGATTTAACCTCTGTCTTAGCACCTTCAGCTGCATGATAAACAGGTACATTGCCTGACAGAGCCAGATCTACCAGTTCATCCGCCTTGCTGATACCATCGGACACCTGTCGGATAATGACTTTCTTACCGTCAAAACGATCCAACGGTACCTGAGTATCCGCTGTAACGATAATACAGTCTGCTTCAGCAATTTCCTGATCGGTGATCACGTTCTTTGCACCGCCAGATCCTCTTGTCTCAATCTTGATGAAACAATTCTTTGCCTTTGCAGCCTTCTCAAGGCCTTCTGCCGCCATATACGTATGCGCAATACCTGTCGGGCAGGCTGTTACTGCCAGAAGTTTTGCCTGCGCACCTTCAGCTTCACCGGTATTTGCCAGACGTTCATCAATATCGCTCTTCTCGTCATCAGCCTTATCCACGATTTCAAGAAATTCATCCACAGATTTGGCATTCAGCAGATCTGCTGTAAACTGCTCATCCATCAGAAGAACTGATAATTTACTCAATACGTCCAGATGGATATTATCTTCTGTGTTCGGAGCTGCAATAAGAAAGATCAGATGCACCGGTTCACCATCCAGGGAATCAAAATCCACACCGTCTTTGACAACCATAGCTGCCAGCCCCGGTTTTGTAACAGCATCACATTTACCATGAGGAATGGCAATACCTTCCCCGATACCGGTTGTACTCTCTTCTTCTCTTGCATAAACTCTCTGTCTGTAAGCTTCAACATCGTTGATCTTGCCGCTTTTTGCCATCAGATCTACGACCTGATCAAGCGCCTCTTTCTTATCTTTCGGCGCACCATTAAGGGAAATACTCTGCTTATCCAATAAGTCAGTAATTCTCATGGTTTTTAATCCTCCACTCTTACCTGTTTATAAATTGCTTCAATTTCGCTCTTTGTAGCCAGATATTCAGAAAATGCACTGGCACTTCCTGATGCAATACCCATACAGAAGGCATGCTCATAATCCTGTTTGTCCATCCATCCGGCCATAAAACCTGCGACCATAGAATCGCCCGCGCCTACTGCGTTCACCAGATGGCCCTTCGGTGCAGGCTTATCAAATACCTGTCCGTCTTCTGCGATCAGAACGGCACCTTCGCCGGCCATGGAGATCAGCACATTGCGTGCCCCCATTTCCTGAAGCTTTTTGCCGTAAGGAACAACTTCTTCTCTTGTCTTTAACTCTACACCGAAAATATCACCCAACTCATGATTATTCGGTTTGATCAAAAATGGATGGTACTCCAAAACATTCAGCAATAAATCTTTTGTTGCATCCACAACGATCATCACGCCTTTACCTTCCAGTCTTGCCATAATACGGCGATACATATCATCCGGCATAGATGATGGGATACTGCCTGCCAGGAAAAGAACATCGCCTTCACCAAGTGCATCCAGCTGAACCATCAGCTGTTCAACTTTGTCAGCACTGATTGCCGGTCCACTGCCGTTGATCTCTGTGCCATCAATGGATTTCAACTTCAGATTAATTCTTGAAATGCCTTCATCAATACGAATGAAATCAGATTTCACACCCATTTCCTGCAGCTCACGGACAATCTCATCACCTGTGAAACCGGCCATAAAACCAAGTGCTGTGCTTTCTATACCAAGATTCATTAATAATGTTGAAACATTAATGCCTTTTCCTCCAGGAAGGATTAATTCTGAACTTGTTCGATTGGTAAGTCCCAGCTGAAAATCGTCTACTGCAACGATATAATCCAGTGATGGATTAAAAGTCACTGTATAAATCATCTTGTTACCTCCTGCTCTTTATTATGTTCATATTATAACGCCAGATTCAGTCAAATTCAATCAAACTACTTCACAAAAATAATGACCGATTTTGGTTGAATATGCACAAAAAAGGTGTCGGTTGTGACCAAATCAGTCACAGCCGACACCTCTTGTATAATGAAAAGTGATTGGGCATAAGATGTTTTAACAAAGGTTTTGGATAACAAGTGCAATTCCTGACAATATCAGCACGATAATGACCAGCCTCTTGATGACCATTTCGTTCAAATGTCCGCAGCACTTCATGCCAAAAACCAGCGCCAGCACCATAAACGGAATCATACATACCGCCTGACGAAAGATCTGCCAGTTCAATATGCCGATGCATGGATAGACAATCAGTCTGAATGTACATTCAATCCAGAATACAAAACAAAGATTGCCTTTGAATGCATGGCTGTCCTCAGTCACACGATCCATGTACGCCGCCAGCAGTGCACCGACACCATAAAGTCCGCAGCACAGACCTGAAAGCACACCAATCAGTCCAAGTATGATTTTTGACTGTTTCTGCTTCTTTCCGGCTTTCTCCCGCATCAGCATCTCAATGCCCATGGCGATAATGAAAAAACCGAAAATCACTTTGATGGTTCGCGTGTCCACATTCTTCAGCATAAAAATGCCGGGAATGTTGCCGAAAATGATCAGAGCTGCCACCGGCAGGCTGATTCGCCAGTTAATTTGCCTGCGCTCTTTCCAGGCAATGATCACATTGGCCGGGTAGCCAATAATCAGATCCATCGGCGTAATTTGAATGTTATTGAACGAAAAACTCAATATCGTGGTAAATACAAGGGTATTGGCAAATCCACAGACACCCTTAATAAAACTAGCAGCAAGTGTCGCAACAATCAGCCAGACCATGTTGTACAATTCCTTCTTTACCTTCTATTATTGACGCAATTACATCTTCTTATAGCGTTCAGCCATTTCATCAAGACTTGCCTGCTCAACAAGCGGTGCCTTACCGAATGAACCAAACTGTACAATCAGTGTACCAATAGCTTCTTTAACACCTTTTTCGATGACAGCAACCAGAGCAGCAACATCTTCATCAGGAATATTGCCGTACATAACGGTATCCATGATCGGAGGCAGGAATGCACGAGGGTCAAACTGATCTTTTTTCTCTTCAAGCAGTTTATAGACGCCGCCGATGGATGGGCTGTTACGTTTCTCCGGATAGTTATGGAAGAATTCTTTCATGTTTCTTGTAACAGCCAGACGGATATCTGTATCAACATTGATCTTGCCGATACCGCAAGGAATAGCTGCTTTCAGTTCATCTACAGAAATACCATGGGCATTCTGAATATTGCCGCCCAGGGCATTAATCTCATCAACAATGTATTTTGGAACAGTTGAAGAACCATGAGAAACTAAAACGCCAAAGATACCTTCATGCATCATGCACTCTTTGATGGCAATAACGATTTCTTTTCTCAGTTTAACATTTTTTCCTTTAGACGCACCGTGCATTGTACCATAAGAGATAGCCAGCGCATCTACGCCTGTCTTCTTAAAGAATTCAACAGCTTTTAATGGGTTTGTGTAAGTTGATGTTGCAGAAAATACGTGATCTTCCACACCGGCTAATACACCCAGCTCACCTTCAACAGAAACGCCTCTTTCATGGGCATATTTAACAACTTCTCTTGTCAGCTCTACATTTTCATCAAACGGCAGTGAAGAACCATCGATCATAACAGATGTATAACCGCCTTCGATGGCTGCTTTACAGGAATCAAAGTTCTTGCCGTGATCCAGATGCAGAACAACAGGAATAGGTGAATCCTCAGCATATTTCTTGACGGCATTGGCAATATTTTTTGCACCGATCTTCTTGTCTTCCAGAGTTGCATTCTGGAAATCTGTACGGCCGCCCATGAATCCGTTGGCCAGATCTGCACCCTGCAGGATTGCTGCAGAACGGAACATTTCATGCACTTCAATGGCCGCTTTTGCCTGAGCAACAGCGTTGACATTGAAAGCACCCTGCGCATAGTGATATTTATCAACAGTTTCAAGTAAAGGTCTTAATGGAATTAATGGCATTTTTAAAACTCCTCTCTATTTTCTAAATAATTCGACGTCCTTTGACGAATGTTTCTTTTATCTGGAATTCGCTGTCCATGATCAACACATCGGCATCTTTGCCTTCGCTGATGAAGCCAATGCTGTTCTGCAGTCCTAACATGGTGGCCGGGTTCTCTGTCAGCAGTGGTAGAATCTTCTCAGGGCTTTCGCCGGTGAATTTCATCAGATTTCTGAATGCCTGTCCCGTTGTCAGGGTACTGCCGGCTCTTGTACCGTCTTTGAGTTTGGCATCACCTTCTTCAACAATGACATCGTTGACTCCCAGTTTGTAGTTGCCGTCCGGCAGTCCTGCAGCCATAATGGAGTCTGTGATGGCAATGACTCTGTCATACCCCTTCATTTTCAAAAGGAAACGGACAGAACCCGGATGAAGATGTCGGCCATCGCAAATAGCTTCGCAGTATACATCCGATTCAAGAACCGCACCCATGATGGCCGGCTCATGCTGATGGAACAGGCGCATCGCATTAAATGTATGGGTTGCGGCTGCTGCACCGGCATCGATACATTTCCAGGATGTGGCATAATCCGCACCGGAATGACCGATAGCCACTTTGATGCCCATCTCAGTGATATCTTTGACATGCTCCGGAATACCTGCAACTTCCGGTGATACAGTTATGTAATGAATAAAACCGCCTGCTGTCTCCTGATAGTGCTTTAACAGCGGCATATCCGCTGTACGAAGCAGATATTCTGGCATCGCCCCTTTGTACTCCGATGCCAGGAACGGTCCCTCCAGATGGATTCCCATCAGATCCGCACAATTGCCGTGCGGCTGTCCTGCTGCTGTATTGGTTTCATAATGCTTCACAGCTTCTTTAATGCACCAGTCTGTCTGCTCTTCAGTATCCGTCAAGATAGAGCAATGCCAGGATGTGGTGCCTTCCTTTGCAAAGAAATGGCCGATTTTCTCGTAATCTTCCTGTGTGGCTGCATTGACATCCACACCAAAACCACCATGTGTATGCACATCGATAAATCCCGGTGTGACATAACAGCCTTCCGCATCATATACTGCTGTATCTGCATCTTCCGGCTCAAGAAAATCTCCGATCACAGCAATCTTTCTATCATCCAACAATAAATCTTTCTTCTCAAAATGGCGGTTCATATAAACCTGTCCGTTTTTTATTAATGTTTTCATTTTGTTATCGCCTCTGTCTGTTTTAACACTGCTGTAAATGCAGGGAATCATACTTCCATTTGCTGAACGCCCCGCCTATGATAAACATATTAATCTGTAAGGCTTGCTACAAATTCAGTAATCTTCAGATTAATATCCGAATGATTCTGTAATAAGCTGACTGGGAATTCAGATGTCTGTTCACCATAAACAGCACGTCTTACAACGGCACGATGCCAGTTTCTGAAGCAGCCCAGACGGATCTTACGTGCATGGGAAATTTCATTGATGCCGATTGTGATGCAGTAATGCGGCATATCCTCAAGGGCACCGTTAAAATCACCAATCGCATTGGCTGTTCTTGTTTCAGGCGTGATCTTTAAGACACGTGTCTGCTGTGCCAGAAATTCTTCATTGCTGAGACTTCCGTCTGCTTCATTGAAAGCAACATGGCCATTGATACCGATACCGCCGAAGCAGATATCCACACCGCCAAGCTGCCCGATCACTTCTGGAATGTGACCCGGATTCTTTGGATCAGGGAAGATTCTCTGTACTTCCGGCATCACCAGTTCAGGATTGATTTTGTCATAAACAGTACGTTTCATAAAGCCTCTGAAACTTAACGGATGATCGATGCTCACCCATTCTTTGTTATCATCCAGATATTCATCCATATTGATGAACCAGACATTTTTCAGGCTGATTTTCTCGCTGTTGACTCTGTCAACAAAATAAGGATACTGTCCTACAGGGCCTACAGGACAGATAAATACAGTCTTCTCACCTTTTGCATTATGCTCAACGATCGTATCTGCCATCTCATCTGCCATGGATTTAAAAACTTCTGCATTGTCTTTCATAATAATCAGAGGGAACTTTGGTCCTTTGGACAGGATCTCCTCTGCATTATACTGGTAATATTCATGTTTCATGTTATGCTACCACCTTTTATTGTAAAAAAAAACATTTTGTACTATACTACTATATAGACACTTTGTCAACGGAATAACAGATGACCCTTTCGTTAACCGGTCATCTTATCTATCAGTGAGGTTCATCTATGACGCTTAAAGAAATCGCAAAGGAAGCGGGAGTTTCTGTATCCACAGTCTCCCGTGTCATCAATCAGGAAAATACAAAAGCAGCCAGTCCCAAAGTGCAGGCCCGTATATGGGAGATTATCCGTCGTACCGGCTATTCACCGAATAAAACAGCCCGCAATCTGAAGCTTGGACAGTCTGCCGAGCTTCGCGATCCGGATCCCAAGTCCATTGCCTGTGTTTATGCCAGAACCCATACGGATATGTCAGATCCTTTCTTCTCACAGATCGTAAAGGCTTTGGAACTGGAAGCCATCAAAAGTCGCTATTTCATTCGCTACTCTTTTACTTCCCAAGACCTTGGCCGACCTGAAACTGCTGCTCAGCTTACCCAGTTTCCCGCTGACGGTATTGTTGTTCTCGGCCGTTACGACCAGCGGATTGCTTCTCTGGTCAGCAATCTCAGCAAGAATGTTGTCTACACCGGCCTAATCCCAATGGATTTCCAATTCGATCAGGTTGTCTGTGACGGCAGTGAAATTGTCTATACGGCGATTTCCTATCTGAAATCCCTGGGTCATAGTGTTATCGGCTATATCGGTGAGCAGGATAAGGAGCCCCGCTTCAGCGGCTACAAGGAAGCCCTGTCCAAACTTGATCTGCCATTTGCCCAGCGCAACACCGCCAATGTCCATCAGACATCCGAGGGCGGCTACGAAGGCATGAAAATGCTGGCCAGAACATGTGATGACCTTTCCGCCATCCTCTGTGCCAATGACCGTACAGCCATCGGTGTTCTTCATGCTCTAAAAAAGCTGAACTTCCGTGTACCTGAAGATATTTCTGTTATCAGTATCGATGATATCGATATCGCACAATATATGTCTCCGATGCTCACTACCGTTCATATTCCGACAGATGAACTGGGCAAAATGGCTTTCAAGGTGCTCCTTGACCGTGTAAACGGCGGCCACCGGATGCCGCTTAAAACCTTTCTGCCTTATTATATTGCCAAACGTGACAGCTGCTGTCCCCTCAACCGTGACCGCAGACTTTTCTCAACCTTACGTCAGCAGGCTTCTCATTAAGAGAGGCCTGTTCTTTTTAACGCCCAAATACCTCTACTTGCCAAGGGCTTTGAACATACGCTGTTTGTAGGCTTCCACACCTTCCTGGTCAAACGGATTCACGCCCAGAATTCCCGCTGATACATAGCATGTATACATAAAGAAATAAAAGATCTCTCCGAAACTGTACGGTGTTAATTTCTCAACCTCAAGCACCATACATGGCATCTTTTCACTGTGGGCACGAAGTGTGGCTCCATAAGCAGCTTCATTGATCTCTCTGAAGTCTTTGCCATTCAAATAATCAAAATCATCCTTCACACGACCATCCGGATGGACGATCATGGACGCCTGCGGATCTTTCACATGTAAAAATGTCTCAAAGATCACAGGGCTGCCATCCTGAAGAAACTGTCCGACAGAGTGCAGTTCCTCTGAGTATTCACCACTGATCGGATAAAGTCCCTGATCTTCTTTGCCTTCACTCTCCGCAAATAACTGGATCCACCATTTATAGAACCAGTGAAGCTGTGGTTCAAAGGATGCCAGCATTTCCATTCTGTATCCTTCGTTATAATAGAGATTTCTTGCCACCGCATAGCGATAAGCAGACTGTGTGATGTCTCTGCAGCCTTTTAACTCAGCTGCCATATCGGCTGCCCCCTTAACAAGGGCACGGATATCAATGCCGGCCACGGCCATAGGCAAAAGTCCCACGGCCGTTACCGCTGTATATCTGCCGCCCACTGTCTGCGGAAATTCTACAAAGCTGTATCCATGCTCTTTGCAGATAGTCTCCAACAGACTATTGCGGGAGCCTGTTGCAATGATACGCTCATTGGCCTTATCCCCATATGTTTCATAAAGATATTCTCTCAGTACCCTGAATGCCGATCCCGGCTCCAGTGTCTGAAAGTTCTTGGCAATACAGTCAATATAAACGGACTTGCCGCTAATCTTGTTCATGACCTGTTCAAAAGCCCATGGTGACAGTGAATTGCCGGCATAGACGATCTCCGGCCCATCACATTCCGGAAAAGCTTCAATCACTGAGCGGGCTGCATTATTGGAACCGCCCACACCAATGAGAACAAAAACATCTGCATCCCGGCGCACCCTTGCTGCCAGTTCTTCAATGGCACTTAATTCCGCCTCATTGGCCCATGTATCGATATCAAACCATCCGAGAGAATCTCCGTATTTTTCAAAATCGGCTTCACTGCCGATGCCCTCAAGCACCGGCAGATTGTCCTTCAGCATCTGATGATATTTTTCACAGCGTTCCGGCTGATGATCAAACATCTGAAATTGGATCATATTGTTCAAACGCCTCCGTATTAGTGACGATGCCCATATTCATCCATGCAGTCCTCTTCAGGATTCTTCATGCACAAATGAACAGCTGCTCTCTTGTATGTCAGAGGCAGCGCCAGAATGTTTGGATTCTGACCAACAAATTTCTTCTTGGCATCTTCAAGGGCTTCTTCAAATGTCGCTCTTGTCTTTAAGCCCATGCCTCTTGCATAGCCAGGTTCCTGAGCACCGACAATGTAAATGGCACTTGTATTCATTTCAGCAATATGACCGCAGGACATCATGGAAAAACCATGGAATGGATGGAACGCATTGCAGAAACGATATTTGCGGATATATTCTTCATTTGTTGCAAAATATTCACCGTAACGATCGATATCCGGCAGTGTATTCATATGATCATGCTGGAACAGCTCATACTGTTCTCTCAGATATGGCCATAATTCATCATGGAAATAGCCGTTGCATGCAGATGAACAGATGATGACGCAATTATCGCTCATGATTCTCTTGAAACGAAGTACCTGTGCACTTAAAGCCTGCATCATCATGATCGGGTTTGTGCCCATGCCGTCGCCATAGTGGAATTTCTGAGGCATACCAAATACCAGTACATCGTATTTCTTCTCTGCCCAGTGGACATAAGTTCTCTTATCTGCCAGTTTCCAGCTGATCGGCATCATTTTCTTAGCGTAACCGGAATAAATCGCAATCTGTCTTGAATAAGTATCCAAGACGGCATCACAGCAGAAGAACGGATGGCCCATCTTCTCTTCCATATGCATACTGATCTCATCGAATTTATGTCTCATTAAGCTGCCGCCGTTAACAGGTGTAAAGTCGTCTCTGTGCATAACAGACGGCACATGATGGCTGGCGATACATCTCCAGTTTGTGATACCTGTTGCACTGTGCTTGTAACCGCCTGAATAACCGCCGTAAGGGTTGCCCTGTACGTGACCGATGAGAATCGGCAGATCTGAATCATAAACATATTTGTTCATATAAACAGGATCACCGCGCTTTGTTGTACCAAGATAGATCATATGCTCCTGATCTTCGCTGTCATGGCTGATGATCTGACCTGAATGCCAGAATTCATTGAACAGTTCATCACCGAAAATTGCCTTGGCATCGGATGCTTTACTTCTCGGATGAAGGCCATTGGAAATGATAAACAGGATATCTTTCTTTTCTACGCCTGCTGCATAAAGTTCTTTTAAAATATATTTTATGCTTAATTTTCTATGGCTTGTTGGCTGCTCGCCGCCTTTAACACGGTCCGGAACAATGATCGTAACTGTTGTACCTTTGTGTGCAAGCTCTGTTAATGTCGGCATGCCGATCGGATGTGCCAGGCTCTCAAGATATGCAGCCTCTAACTGGTCCTCCGGAATACATGCAGGATCCTTCACTGTTTCACCAGAAATAAATACATCTGTATTATCCGGCAGTTCTGCCTGCATTGTGCCTAATCCATATTCAAAATCAAGTTTCATGTTATTTCCTCCCGATTATAATATTATCTGAGTTATAAGTCGTCTGTTTCCAGAAAATTGGAAACCCGGCGGATAGGCCGCCACCCGGTACACCGAAATTTGACATTTTTCGGCATACAAAAGGTGCCTCATGGTAATGAGCCACAAGGCACCTGCTTTTATCTGCCATTTTACTGTTAAAGATGGCAGATACTGCCCTGCAGTAAAGAATTAAAAATTCAGATTACTTACCTGCTTCTTCCATAACGTCGAATAATACATAGTCGTCTACAGGCACTTCAGATTCAACATCACCATTGTCGATGAAGTTCTTCTGCTGTACTTCATAGTAACCTTTGATTGTACCATCGCCTACATATTTAAGAAGTGTTGCGCTGTCAAGCCAAGCACCGTCGCCTGTCTGAGCAAGTGCGCTCTCTTTGTCTGTACCGCATTCCTGAGCAACATAACCTGCAACTTCATCATAGTTGTCTGGGTTTGAAGCGAAATCCATTGCTTTGTAAAGAGCCTTTGTAAATTTCACAAGAACGTCTTTGTTTGTTTCTGCGTAGCTTGGCATGCAGATCCAGCTTGCACAGTCAGCTGCGATATCAGAGAATGTTGTATTTGTACAGAATGTCTGAACATCATCGCCAAGTTCGTTTGCAATTGTTGTTGAGCTTGGAGACCAAGGAGCACAAGCGTCGATAGAACCGGAAACGATTGCACTTACCATGTTGCTGACTTCCATATCATATGCTTCAATATCATCCATTGTCAGGCCAACGGAATTAAGTGCTCTCTTTAAGATTGTTTCTGAAGATGTACCGGATGCATAAGCAACTTTCTTACCCTTCAGATCTTCAAGGGAGTTTACACCATGAGATTTAAGACCCATTACACAGTCTGCGTTGCCGAGCTGTGAGAAGCAGAAGATATCTGCCTGACCTTTAATACACAGTTTGTGTGCGCCAGGTCCGATGTAAGCGACATCAATTGAACCGGATTCCATAGAAGCGATTTCTGTAGGACCGTCCTGGAACATGTAAAGCTGAACATCAAGACCTTCATCCTTGAAGTATCCTTTGTTGATTGCTGTTGCTACCTGCCACAGTGATGCGTAGTTTGCCATGTAAGCAACGTTCACATGTGTCAGATCACCTGAAGCTGCATCTGATGCTTCTGTTTCCCCTGTTGTTTCAGATGCTGCAGCAGTTTCTGATGCTGCCTCTGTTGATGCAGGTGCCTGTGTTTCTTTTGCAGATGAGCTTCCGCATCCTGCTAAAGCACCCATTACCATTGCTGCTGTTACAACAACTGCCATGATTCTTTTTTTCATTTCCCAATCTCTCCTTTTCCTAAAAAAAGTGTGTCGGTGACCGGTTCATTACGCCGTTCACCTGTATCATTATAATCTCACATTCCGCGCAGAGCAGTCATTTCCTGAAGATGACGCTTCTGTGCGGTCTGTAAGATAATAATTCACTTATTATTTCTGAACTTCCAGATATTCCTGATATACCTGACTCCAAATGTAATTCTTCAATTCAACGAATCTCGGACTCATCTTTGTTGCCTGATCTCTCGGATGAGGAATATCAATATCGATGATCTCTTTGATACGTCCAGGACGTGCACTCATGATGACAACTCTTGATGCCAGTACGATGGCTTCTTCAATATCATGGGTAACAAAGAAACATGTCTTGTTCTCTTCCTGCCATGTCTTTAACAACTCTGTCTGAAGCTGTGTTCTTGTCTGGGCATCCAGAGCACCAAAAGGCTCATCCATAAGAAGAACAGAAGGATTAACGGCATAAGCTCTTGCAATGGCCACACGCTGTTTCATACCACCGGATAATTCCTTCGGATAAGAATCTATAAACTTCTCAAGACCTACCATCTTGATATACTTCTCAGCGATGGCATCCATTTCTGCCTGAGACTTGCCCTGAAGTTTCAGACCAAACTGAACATTTTTCTTAACTGTCAGCCAAGGGAACAGTGCATACTGCTGGAAGACAACGCCTCGATCCACGCCTGTACCTTCAACTTTGTGTCCATCTACGATAACTTCACCGGATGTCGGTTCCAGAAGACCTGCGATAATATTCAAAAGTGTGGACTTACCGCAGCCGGAAGGTCCGATAACACAGATAAACTCATTCTCCATGATGTCAAGATTGGCACCATTTAAAGCGATCATTTCACCATTTCGTGTGTCGTATTTCTTTACGACATTACGAATACTGACTTTTATATTTCCCTCTTTTCCTGCCATCCTGTTAACTTCCTTTCAAAATATTTAAGAATCTTCTCTGCCAGCATACCGATGATACCGATGATAATAATGTAGAGAAGCATTGGTGTTGTTTCATAAGAGTTAGATAATGCTTTGATACGCATACCAAGACCGGCAACTGCACCTGTTGATTCGGCAGCGATCAGTGTTGTCAGGGCTGTTGAAATACCAAGACGGATAGCTGTGATAATAAATGGTGTTGTTGCTGGGAAAATAACCTTAACGAAAAGGTCTGAATCCTTTGCACCAAGTACTCTTGCAGCTTTGATCAATGTCTCATCCACGTTGATAACACCCTGGAAAATTGTGACTGTCATTGTAAGGAATGTAGCCAGCCAGATAACGATGACCTGAGGTGTACGACCGACACCAACACCGATAACAACCAATGGTACGTAAGCCAGTGGTGGAATGTTTCTGATGAACTGGATCCATGGCTCAATGATGAATCTTACAGGTCTGTACCATGCCATCAGGAACGCAACCGGAACGGCTGTAACGAAACCGATCAGGAAACCAAGTAATACGGAAATTAAACTGCTTCCGATATCCTTGAACAGTAAACCTCTTGAAACCATCGTCTGGATGGAACCAATAACTTTAATCGCATTCGGAAAACATCTGGATGTACTTGGGATGATTGATAAAACTGTCCATAATATCAATGCTACTACTAATGAAATCAGCAGCCAGACACCCTTTGGAATCTTTCCGACAAAATCAGCGCCTTTGCTCTTCTTGCCCATTCTAAAAAACCTCCATTTTAAATTCTGTCTGTAAACGATATGTACTGTAAATTAATATCCGAGATAAGTCTTAATGATCTCCAGATATTCATCTGGATAAAAACCAATCTCTCCTGAAAATCTTGTTAACGCGATCAAACCGCCGTCAATCTCTTTGACGGATGCAAGCATCTTCGCATTGTCTGTCTTTAAGCCGCCGCCATAGACAACATCCATGCCATCTGTCACTTCCTTGACATAAGAAGCAATCTTCCGGATATAATCTGCATCCGGCGGAATCTTTCCAGGTCCAATGGCCCATACAGGCTCATAGGCAATGGTGACTTTACTCTTGTCTACGCCTTCAAGACCTACTGTCAACTGTTCCTTCAGAACTTCCTGCCATCTTGGTTGTTCATCGGCATTCTCCCCGATACAGTAAAGTACATCCAAACCAGCTGCAATAGCTGCCTTAATCTCTTTGTTCAGGATCCGGTTGACAGCTGCTGCATCTGTACCCTTGCCTTCAGCAATGATACTCAGCTTATCACGGCGCTCTTCACAGTGACCGATCAGTACAGCATCACACCCGATGGCTTTCATGGCATTACCTGTACGATTTGAAGTAAAGGCACCGAAGTTGCCGCCAACGGCTGTATCCTGTCCCAGAACACTCTGTGGTCCGATCTTCAATGCACTGTCTGCTTTTCTTGCTGAAACAGCACCAATCAGATGGGCTTCCGGGAAAAACATGGCAAACTCTACATCCTTTGGATTGTAGGCCGCCAGCTGATCCTGTGTGTGGGAGACAATATATGGTCCCCATTCCGCCGGCGAAGCGATGCGGTTGACGCCGCCTGCCTCTGTTGGAATATCAAATCTCTTCAGATTCAGATAAATATGTTTCATTGTTACAATTTCCTCCCTATATTGTATCATCTATTCTCTTCCCAGTATATGGATAAGAAACTTTTAGATATAATCTCTGAAATTCAGGAATTCAGGAAGCGGGCCACCGATCAGCGGTTCGCACCATTTCACAAATTCATCCGTGATGTCATTGCCTCTCTCGTTGATATAAGCTTCAGGAAGCTTTCTCTCATAAAGCATGACATCCTTCAGCGGTACAAGTACCGGTTCAACCTGATAAATATCCCCGGGCTGACGTTTAAAGCCGATCATATGTCCACCATTGCCGCTAGTCACAGCTTTGACAGCCAGCTCACCTACCAGAATTGCTTCTGCTCTGTCCACCGGTGACTGGAGGGCAATAGATGCTCTTCCACAGATACCCGGTTTCTCACTTCTGGCTTTGATACCCAGTTTCTTAATGACCAACTCAGCCAGATAAGCACTGACATCGCCATAATATACAGCTCTGTCGCTCTTGAAAATCGGAGGAACAATGGATTCACCATTCACGTTCGTCAAACCTTCACTGGCAACAACAACAACGCCGCCTTTTTCCTTGTAAAGTCTTTCTACATCTTCCAGAAATTCATCTTCATGGAATGGTCTTTCCGGCACATAGATCAGATGCGGTGCATCACCTTTCTTACGTCTTGCAAGGGCTGATGCTGCGGTGATCCATCCGGCATTTCTTCCCATGGCCTCAATGACACTGACATGGATTGGAAGTGACTTAACATCCTCTCCGACTTCCTGTGTCGTTGCTGCCAGATATCTGGCGGCACTGCCATAGCCCGGTACATGATCTGTCATTGCAATATCATTATCCACCGTTTTCGGAATACCTGCAACACCGATGCCGTGATCCCGACAAACTTCATAAATATGTTCACATGCATCCATCGTACCATTCCCGCCATTTAAAAGAACATAACCGATATGGTGTTTCTTGAAAATCTCAGGCATCTTCGCATAATCTTCTTCATACAGCGGATATCTGGATGATCCGATGGCCGAAGCCGGTGTGTGAAGCAGAAGTTTCAGCTTCTCATCTGAAAATGCTGTCAGATCAAGAAACTGTTCTGTAAAGATTGCGCCTGTTCCGCCAATTGCTCCCAGAACCTTTCCAATTGATGGATTCTTTTTAGCTTCACGGATAACGCCATACAAAGATGCATTGATTACTGCGGTCGGTCCGCCTCCATGTACAACTAAAAGATTATCTGCCATTTATCTGCACTCCTATCATTTTGTACACAATTATATAATGTGCACAAATGTTTTACATTTTTTGTCAATGCTTTGTTTCTTTTGATATACTTATCCTAACACAGTTTTTGTTTAAAATAAGGCCTATTTTATCCAAACGTTATCCTACTTTTTGCACATTTTACAAAATTTTTTTTGTGTATTTTCAACGATACAATTTTGATATATTCAATTTTAACACAAAATTGGAAATTTATTCCGACTTTTTGTGACAAAAAAGCAGACTAAAAAGGTCAAAAACCATTTTAGTCTGCTAAAGCTTTGACGCAAACGTTTGCTTTTTAAAGAGCAACTGCGAATTTATAAGTATTGTAAATATTGATGCAGATGATGATAAACATCAATGCCATAAACAATTTGTCAACTTTCTCATCCTCAATCTTCTTGTTGATCTTACTGCCAATCGTACCGCCCAGAAGACCGCCGATGACCATTAATACAAGATAAGACAGCTGTACAGGCGGAATCGTTCCCGTAACGACGGTCTGAACCAAACTGGTCACCTGTGAAAAGACAATAATGTACAGGGATGCCAATGCTGACTCTTTGGTGGACATCGAAAAGAGAAATCCCAGAACCATCAGGTTGATAGGGCCGCCGCCAATACCAAGGAAACTTGACATAATGCCGAGCACCAGGCCCACAATCACACACACAGCTGCATTATTCAGTGTCAGTGTGTGAATTTTCTTCTTAAAGATTGTATACACAAACGTTATACCTGTCACGCCAATCAGCACGATCGCCTGCACCATGCCTACGAAATTCTCATTGCCCACGGATGTCTTCACTGCCATAAACATCATCTTGCCGGCCACACCGCCAACAGCTGCACCAACGGCCAATAAGGTCGCAATCCGAAGATTCAGTTTCTTGCCGGCACGCATGTTCTTGTATACTGATACCACCGACATAGTCAGAACCGTACAGCCGGACAGAAAACTGATACATGATACGCTCATCACATTCATGGCGTCCAATACCGGCTTGATGATCACACCACCGCCGATACCACAGATGGAGCCCACGATGGATGCCAACAGGCTGACCGCAAAAAATACCACTATCATATTTCATTACACCTCCATTAACATGATGTAAGCATAACACTCACCTGGCAAAAATCAAAGGGATATAAAGCAAAACGTTTGCTTTATATCCCTTTTTTTTAGTGTTCTTCCCAATCAAAAGCACATCGAACCGCTTTGTGCCAGCCCCGAAGCAGTTTCTCACGCTTCTCATTCTGCATATCCGGAATAAATGTCCTGGACAGCGACCAATTCTGTTTGATCTCATCCTTATCCTTCCAGTAGCCCACAGCCAGCCCTGCAAGATACGCCGCGCCAAGGGCCGTTGTCTCAATGCATTCCGGCCGAAGCACATGTCGGTCCAGAAGATCTGCCTGAAACTGCATCAGGAAATTGTTGGCACAGGCACCGCCGTCTACCCTGAGATCCGTCAGCAGAATACCTGCATCCTTCTCCATAGCTTTCAGTATATCATAGACCTGATAAGCCAGTGATTCCAGGGTTGCCCGGATAAAGTGGGCCTTTGTAAAGCCTCTTGTGATACCGACAACCGCACCTCTGGCATACTGATCCCAATAAGGGGCACCTAATCCCGTAAAAGCAGGCACCACATAACCGCCGGCCGTATCATCCACGCTTTCAGCAAATGCTTCCGACTCCGATGATTTTTTCAAAAGCTCCAGGCCATCTCTTAACCACTGAATAGCCGCTCCTGCCACAAATACACTACCCTCCAGAGCATATTCCACATTTTCATCCGTGCCTGCTGCAATGGTCGTCAGGAGCCCATGCTCAGATTCAACGGCATGATGCCCTGTGTTCATTAGCAGGAAACATCCCGTGCCATATGTATTCTTGGCCATGCCTTCTTCAAAACAACATTGACCAAACAAAGCTGCCTGCTGATCCCCCGCTGCCCCTGAAATAGCGATGGTGCCGCCGGTTACATCCGGATCTGTATACCCGTAAATGCAGCTGGACGGTTTCACTTCAGGCATCATAGTCATCGGAATATCCAAAACTTCCAGCAAACGCTCATTCCAGCAAAGGCTGTGAATATCAAACAGCATGGTTCTTGAGGCATTGGTATAATCCGTTACATGGATCCTGCCGCCGGACAGATTCCAGATCAGCCATGTATCAATGGTTCCAACGAGCAGTTCACCCTTTTTTGCCCGCTCCCTGGCGTCTTCCACGTGATCCAGAATCCATTTAATCTTTGTCCCGGAAAAATAAGCATCCGGGATCAGCCCCGTTGTCTTCTTGATAAAGGCTTCATAGCCCTTTGCCTTCAAATCCTCAATGATAGGTGCTGTTCTTCTGCACTGCCAGACAATGGCATTGTAAATCGGTTTACCCGTCTTTTTATCCCAGACAACCGTTGTCTCACGCTGATTGGTAATACCGATGCCGGCAATATTCTCCGCAGTGACATGTGCCTTCCCCATGGCTTCTGCCATCACATCCTGAATACTCTGCCAGATTTCCATAGGATCATGTTCCACCCACCCCGGATTCGGAAAAATCTGAGTAAACTCTTTCTGCGCCACGCTGACAATTCTTCCTCCATGGTCAAATAAAATGCATCTTGAGCTTGTGGTTCCCTGATCCAGTGAAATGATATACTTCGACATATGTAAAATCCCCCTTATTCCCCTTTTTGTGCTTCCCAAAAACTAAGGTCAAAATTCCGTCCTCTATGCACACGGATTATTGTCGCTTTTATTATAACATATTTGATTGTATTTATACAGATACAATACAGCGCATCTGTTTTATCTGATAATTTCATTTATTGTCGATGAATTGACGGAATGTGTTAATCTTCTTTTGTTATTTTCAATAATTTTTCATTTTATTAATGGACTTTTTCGTCATTTTGTATTATACTTAAATTATGTTTAACCACTCAGATCATCATTTTTATTATCTGAGCATCGGTACACTATTTATTTTTAGGCAATATATACAACATCTTGTCCGTGAAGCACATCCAAAAGGCATCTTTTTTTGTATATATTGTCAGGGGAAAGGGGCGACGTTTATGTTCGTGGAATTCATTCTTGCATTACTTCCTATCATCTGGCTTTTCATTGCCTTTCTTGTACTGAAAATGCCCGGCTACATCGGATGTCTGATCGCACTGGCTATCTCCATTGTAGAGAGTCTTGTTATTCCGGCATTCAGCCTGACAGTACCTGAAGCTTTGACCGCAGCCATTGAAGGTGGTATCGGCGCGATCTGGCCAATCTGTCTGATCATTCTGGCAGCCATGTTTACTTACAATATCTGTGTAAAAACAGGTGCTATGGAAATGATCAAACGCCTTCTTACATCTGTAACCAATGACAAGCGTGTCCTTGTTATGCTGCTTACATGGGGCTTCGGCGGTTTCATGGAAGCCATCGCAGGTTTTGGTACACCTGTTGCTATCCCTGCAGCTATGATGGTTGGTCTCGGCTTTGACCCAATCTTCTCCGCTGTTGTCTGCCTGGTTGCCAACTCCATTGCACCGCCATTCGGTTCCGTTGCCATTCCTACAACATCCGCAGCCGGCGCTGTTGGTCTTGATGCAGCTCTTTTATCGGGTCCTGCCATCAACATGCTGATTATTCCGGCCATTATCGTTCCATTCATCATCGTATGGATGACCGGTAAAGCCTGCGGTTCCAAGAAACCTTTTGAAGGCATGATTCCTTTCACCATCGTTGCTGCTCTTTCTTATATCATCCCTGCAGCCATCGTTGGTAATTTTGTAGGTGCAGAATTTGTCGACCTTATCGGCTGTGTGATCTGTCTGATCGTTCTGGTCGTTTTTGCAAAGAAAATGCCGCCTACAACAGATCCTGCTTATATGATCGAAGCCAGTGAAGAAGAGGCTTCTGATGTTAAATTCGGTATGGGTGCCGCTGTGCTTCCGTATATCCTGATGCTTGTTTTCCTGCTTGGTACATCCAAGCTTGTTCCACCGATCAACGCCTTCCTTGGCAAGTTTTCAACAGCTTTCTCTGTATATGCCGGTGAAGGTGCCGCCACCATCAAGCTGGCATGGATTGGCAATGCCGGAACATTGATCCTGCTTGCCGGCATCATCGGCGGTTTTGCCCAGCATATGAGTATCGGCGAAATGATTTCAACACTTGGCCAGACATTAAAGAACATGTGGAAAGCCATGGTCACTGTTATTGCCATCATCGCTCTTGCCAAGGTTATGGGCTACAGCGGTATGACAACAGCCATCGCAACTTTACTTGCTGATCTTACCGGATCTATTTTCCCATTGTTCGCACCAATCTGCGGTATCCTCGGTACATTCGTAACAGGTTCCACAACATCTTCCGGTGTATTATTTGCCAAGATGCAGTATGAGGTTGCTGAACTTATCGGTGCCAACCCTGTTATGCTGGTTGCCGCCAACCTTGCAGGCGGCGGTATCGGCAAACTGATCTCCCCTCAGAGTATCGCCATCGGTGTTGCTGCGATCGGACTTGAAGGCTCTGACGGCAAGATCATGACAAAGACTGTTGGTATCTGTATTGTATTAGGTGTCATCGTATGTATTATGTCCTATCTGCTGGCTGTTGTTCTTTAACAACCCGCATTTCAATGTGTTCACTTTGAACACATATCAGATAAGACGCTTGGATATTCCGCTGGATATCTGAAGCGTCTTATCCTTTATAAAAATCATTTTTGAGGATTTTTTACAAATCAAAGGAGGTAAGAAAATGAAGGATTTAATTGAAATCAGATGGCATGGCCGCGGCGGTCAGGGTGCTAAAACGGCTGCCCTCCTGCTGGCTGATGTTGCTTTCAATAATGGTCTCTATGTTCAGGGCTTCCCGGAATACGGTCCTGAAAGAATGGGAGCTCCCATTACTGCTTATAATCGTTTAAGTCGTAACCCGATCCGCGTTCATTCCAATATTTATGAGCCGGATTACGTGGTTGTTGTCGATGAGTCTTTAATTGAAAGCGTCGATGTTACTGCCGGTACCAAGGAAGGCGGTGCAATCATCATCAACTCCCATAAAAGCAGCAATGAATTAAAACCGCTTCTTGAGGAAAAAGGTTATCACGGTCATATTTATACCATTGACGCCCGAAAGATTTCCATTGAAACTCTTGGCAAATATTTTCCGAATTCTCCGATGCTGGCAGCCGTTGTCAAAATTACCGGAGTTATGGAGGAAAAGGCCTTTCTGGAAGATATGCGCAAATCCTACGCCCATAAATTTGCTTCCAAGCCATCCATTATTGACGGCAATATGAAAGCATTGGAAATTGCTTTAAAGGAGGTACATTGAGTATGAAAACTGATATCAGAAAACAGGATATTGATGTTACCTGGCAGAATCTGAATCCCGGTACTGTTGTAACAGGCGGTGCCACGGCTCCTGAATTCAATACAGGTGAATGGCGTGTCAATGTGCCGGTTCTGGATATGGACAAATGCAAACAATGTCTGATGTGCGTGCCGGTTTGTCCGGATTCCTCCATTCCTGTAAAAAACCAGAAACGTGAAGATTTTGACCTGATGCACTGCAAAGGCTGCGGTATCTGTGCCAAAGTATGTCCATTCGGTGCCATCACCATGAAAGAAGGTGACGAATAATGTCAATCAGAGAAAGATTATCCGGTAATGAAGCAATTGCAACTGCCATGCGCCAGATTAATCCTGACGTTGTCGCAGCCTTTCCAATTACGCCATCAACAGAAATCCCTCAGTATTTTTCCAGCTATGTTGCCAATGGCAAAGTCGATTCTGTTTTTGTTCCCGTAGAAAGTGAGCACAGCGCCATGAGTGCCACCATCGGTGCCTCCGCAGCCGGTGCCCGCGCCATGACCGCAACTTCTTCCTGCGGCCTTGCCTATATGTGGGAAATGCTTTATGTGGCAGCCTCCGACAGACTGCCTCTGGCTCTGGCTCTTGTCAACCGTGCTCTCTCCGGGCCGATCAACATCAACTGTGACCACTCTGATGCCATGGGTGCCCGTGACGCCGGCTGGATCCAGCTGTTCTCAGAAAATAACCAGGAAGCTTATGATAATATGGTCATGGCTTTCCGTATTTCCGAGCATCCGGATGTCCGTCTGCCGATCATGGTCTGCCAGGATGGCTTTATCATCAGCCACGGTGTTGAAAATATCGAACTGTTAGAAGACGATGTTGTCAAAAATTTTGTAGGTGAATACAGACCCGAACACTATCTTCTGAATGCATCCGAGCCGCTGGCCATCGGACCTTATGCGAATCCGCCTTATGTTATGGAAGCCAAACGTGCTAATCTTCAGGCACTGGAAAATTCCAAAAAGGTTATGTTAGATGTTGCTGCAGATTTTGAGAGAATTTCAGGCAGAAAATACAGCTTCTTTGAATCCTACCGCATGGAAGATGCTGACTATGCCATGGTCATCATGGGAAGTGCTGCCGGCACAGGCAAGGACGCTGTTGATGCACTCCGCAGCATGGGTATCCGTGCCGGCCTGATCAAAGTCCGCATGTTCCGTCCATTCCCGGCATCCCAGATTGCAGAAGCATTAAAGAATGTCAAAGTTGTTGCCTGCATGGATCGTACAGAAAGTTTCAATACGGTCACAGGTCCTCTGGGCGCCGATGTCAGATGTGCACTTTATGATGCCGGCATCCACGCGAAATTCGTTAATTATGTATATGGTCTCGGCGGTCGTGATGTTACTGTTGCAAGCCTTACAAGTGTCTATGAGGATATGATGAAAATTGCCGCTGACGGCACAGTCGGACAGACATATCGTTATCTGTCCCTGAAGGGATAAGGAGGAATCGAAATGGCATATAATTTTAAAGAATATATGGAACGTCCCGACAGACTGACTGCCGGTCACAGAATGTGTGCAGGATGCGGTGCATCCATTGCCCTTAGAAATGTGATGAAAGCTGTTCATCCTGAAGACCATGCAGTTATCTGCAATGCAACAAGCTGTATGGAAGTTTCCACTTTTATCTATCCATACACAGCATGGCAGGATTCCTACATTCACACAGCATTTGAAAATGCCAGTGCAACCTGTTCAGGCGTGGAAGCTGCTTACAGAGCCATGTCCAAAAAAGGCAAAATAGACGGTACTTACAAATTTATCGCTGTAGGCGGCGACGGCGGAACGTATGACATCGGTTTCCAGTCCCTTTCCGGTGCTATGGAGAGAAACACCGATATGGTTTATGTCTGCTATGACAATGAAGCCTATATGAACACAGGTATCCAGCGTTCTTCTGCAACACCTCTGTATGCGGATACAACAACAACACCTGTCGGTACAGTCAGCAACGGCAAACCGCAAAACCGCAAAGATCTGGCTGAAGTAATCGCAGCTCATCACGTACCATATGTTGCCCAGACAACATTTGTCCAAAATTTCAGGGATTTACATATCAAATCCGAGAAAGCTTTATACACACCCGGGGCCGCTTTCCTCAATATTATGGCACCGTGTCCTCGCGGATGGCGCTATAATACACCGGATATCATTGATCTGTGCAAAGCTGCTGTGGATACCTGTTTTTGGCCATTATTTGAATGTTATGACGGTGAAAAATGGGTTGTCAATTACATTCCAAAGAAAAAACTGCCAATTGAAGATTTCCTGAGAAGTCAGGGACGTTTTGCCCACCTTTTCAAACCGGAAAATGAACATCTCATTGAAGATATCCAGAGAGAAATCGACAGACGCTGGGAAAATCTTCTGACAAGAGCCAACGCATAATCATGACTTACAAAACAGCAACTGAAAAACTGAAAGGAGCGTATGACTTACAATGGCTGAAGTTTTTGCATTAAAAGCAATTGACCACGATAATGTGGCCACCGTCTTTACCAACGACGTCAAAGCCGGCATGATCGCCAACGTCGCAGACAAAAAGGGCCACCACTTTGAAATTCAATTATTGTCTGATGTTCCTTACGGACACAAGATTGCCCTCTGCGATATTAAAAAGGGCGAAGAAATTATTAAATACGGTGAGGCCATCGGTGCCGCATCCAGGGATATTGCTGCAGGTGATTATGTCCATATCCACAACATGGACAGTCAGCGCGGACGCGGTGATCTGGAAGGAGGGACAGTGTAATGGGTTATACATTCAATGGTTATCGCCGTCCTGACGGTCAGGTCGGTATCAGAAATTATGTTGGTATTATTCCGAGTGTTACCTGCGCATCAGATGTTGCCTCAGCCATCTGCCGACAGGTACAGGGCTGTGTCACATTTCCGCATCATCAGGGCTGCTGCCAGATGCCGCCGGATCTTGAAAGAGTTACGGACACACTGATCAGTCTCGGCAAAAGCCCGAATCTTGGAGCTGTACTGATCGTCAGCCTGGGCTGTGAAGGTACTGATGTTGAACGCCTGTATAAAGAGGTCTCTGCCACAGGCAAACACGTTGAAATTATCCGTATTCAAGAACTTGGCGGTGTCTCCAACGCCATCCAGAAAGGTACCGATATCGCCCGGAATATGGCCATAGAAATTTCCGGCCTGCAGCGTGAAGAAACAGATATCTCCGAAGTCGTTATGTCCATTAAATGCGGTGCCTCTGATACAACTTCCGGTATCGCTTCCAACTGTGTCATCGGCTATGTTGCTGACAAACTGGTGGATCTTGGTGCAACAGTTATCTTTGGCGAAACAACAGAATTCATTGGCGGTGAACATCTTCTGGCCCGCCGTGCCGTGGGCGGTGAAAACGGTCCTGTCGGCCGGAAGATCTACCAGATCGTCAATGAAATGGAGGGACGTGCCAAAGCCATCGGCTGCGATATGAGAAAAGGTCAGCCAACACCGGGCAATATCGCCGGCGGATTAAGCTCTATTGAAGAAAAGAGTCTTGGAGCTATTATGAAATCCGGCAGCCGTCCGATTCAGGGTGTTCTTGAATATCCTCAGCATGCTGCCGGCTGCAAAGGCCTCTGGATCAAGGATACTCCGGGACGTGAACCGGAAATCCTGACAGGTATGGCTGCAACAGGCGCCCAGTTTATGATGTTTTCCACCGGCCGCGGTGCCCCTCAGGGCTTTCCGTGCATGCCGGTGATCAAAATCTGCGGCAATCCAAATACTTACGAACGGATGAAAAACGATATGGATCTCAACGCCGGTGTCATTATTGAGGGCAAAAACAGTATCAATGAAGTCGGCGAAGCTGCTTTTGAGAAAATGCTGCGTGTCCTGAACGGGGAAATGACACGAAATGAGGCCATCCAGTACTTTACTTCCATCGATATCCACTGTCTCGGACCTGTCATCTGATAAAAGGTCTACTCTACCACAAAATGCCGTCGCACCGGAGATTTCTATCATCCCGGATGCGACGGCATTCTTTATGTATTTTATCTTCTATTTCTTGTGAACCTGCTTCCCTGAGCCTTCAATTACTTTGCTGCAGATTCTCTTTTCCTGATTTCACGGATCAGACAGTACTGCTTCAGATCAAAGTGTTTCTGTACAATACCAAAAACCTTGAAATCAAAACGCTGATAAAATTCCACATTCACCGGATTGTGTGTCTCCAAAGACACCATCATCCGATGTTTGTCGGCATATCGAATCACCTCATTCATCAGCACATCCGCTAACCCATGATGCTGCATATTCGGTCGCACCGCCAGATAAATTACATGAAGGCGATGTTTCTGATGCAGCTGGTCTGTCCATGCAGAATTCAAGTAATCTCTCCCCAGAATGAAATTCCAGAATGTATGCATGGAAACATCTTCTTTTAGAAGATAACCATCCGTCTTTAATGCTGCCGCAATTTCTGTAAAATACGCTTTAAATAAATGCTCATAGGGTTCCATTTCATCGGAAACCACCAACAGACTGTTGCATTCCGGGCTGTCTGCATAAATATCACAGCATTCATAGAACTCCGTCAGATCACATTTAAAAAGCTCCGGCATCAACCTTTCCCTGACGTCTTTGTTTGGAATCAGGCTATGATAAAGCGGGTCCTCTCTAAAACACTGCGTCAGCAAATTCTCCAGTTTCGGCAGGTCCTCTTTCTGCACCTGATATAGTCTTTCACTTTCCATAATAATTAATTTTTCTCCTGTATATTTTTCAGCCGTTCATTGGCTGCCTGAAGCAATAGCAACATTTTCTCTGTGGACTGCAGCATGTATTCGATATCATCTCTAAGGTAGGCTTTCTGCCGTTTTGCAACCTTTTCAAGCTCCACGATCTCATCTGAAAAATCTGTCGCCCCCTGATGATATTTATCCATCAATTGTGCCACCAAATCATAGAGATTTTCATGATGTACAATGCGTCCCCGTCCCCACTGAAGACGGTCTGAATTCTGGTCAAGAACATAATCTGTAAACCGCTCATAGACCTGTTTTGAAAACTGGAAAGCATAGGCATTATTATCAATCTCATATAAAGCTTCAAAAGCTGCCTCGGCATCCGGTGTCTTACGTTTCAAAGCGCGAATGGCTTTTTTCAGATACCGCAGATTATTCTGAGCCGCCTCCTGCGGAAACACGACCGCATCTTCCCATGTGAGACGAACATATTTATCCTGAGCCATCTTGAATACTTTCAGCAGAATGTTCTCAGCCTCACGGCATTGTTCAGAATCCACTCCCGCCTCATTGATATCATAAATACGGTCATAAACTTCTTCTGCCACCTCTTCTGTCTGACCCAGAAGGTTCAAAAGTGCAGTAACCCTGCTGCCGGATTTCTGGCACATCAGCACATCCAGGCTGGCAGATGCCTGCTCAAAAACTTCCGCAAAATTCAGCGGTGCCACAGACTGTCTGTCCAGATGCATCAAAAGCAGACCGTAAAGTTCATGATGGAATCGATAAGCCGCTTCATTATAATATGCATCACTGTCATACTGCGAGTGATAGTGTGTAGTCATAAATGAACCTGCACTGAATTCATTGACCATGGATGGAATGCCGCTGATAGCCACGGAAAAATCATCCGACCAGGTTTCAATCGGTGCCGATACAAGAACCCCTTCCGGATAGGCCGGTGAAAGTGCCGGCAGTGTCTTTAATGTATCTTCAAAAAAGTCTTTGTATTCATATGTACAGCGAATACCATCCAGATTGCCGTTGGAAAGTGCCGGCAATTCAAAATTGAAATCACCGATCACTTTGCCCGCCCATTCCGGATGGACATTAAACACCTCCGCATAAGCGCCGGTTGACCAGTCGTACTTGGAATCGGCAATGCCCCATTCTTCCGCAGCCATGGCGCAGAATACCCATGTATTCTCCGGCTGATAGCCCATTTTAATGAAAGCCCGGGCAATGCCAAGCATCATGGCCACCGCCGTGTTGTCATCCTGAAAACCGCTGAAATAGGAATCGTAATGAGCCGACAGAAGAATCATTCGATCCGATCGTCTGCCCGGAATCTCCCCGAGAATATTATAAGTAGAAACATCCCGCATGACCCGGCTGCTGGCATCCAGAGTGACGGTAATCTCACCTTTTTCATCCAGGCATGCCTTCAATTTCTCAGAATCTTCAAAGGACATAGAAAAAGCTGCTGCCTCCGGAGGTCCCGCGATATCCTGGGCATTCAAAGCCTTCTCGTCTACCTGTCCATATCCGCCGATCTGAACAGCGATCAGCGCTTTTGCCCCTTTCTCATGGGCCTGATACACCGGAAAATTAATCCACCATTCATCCCTCTGGTTGATCTCCGCCAGCACAATCTTTCCTGTCACATCCTTATCGGCATAATCTTTCTCGCCGCCTTTACCCACGTAAACAACCTGAAATGTTTCTGCGCCTTTTGTCACAAAATCCGTCTGATAAGCACCCAGTTGAACTTCCTGTCTCTCGCCTGCTGCATCTGCATAGGCTAAAACCGCCTTCTCAAACTCCCAACCGTCCACTTTAATCTCATCCTTACGGACATTGGATAGTCCCAAATCTTCCATATAAGACTTCAACATCTCCCCAGTCTCAAACTCTGCCTTTGAGCCCGCCGGTCGGTAGCCGAGAACAGGATTCGTGCGGTAGGCCTCCATCTGCTTGGCCAGATTGTAGGATGCTTTTATGTCTAATGATGCGATGTACTGCTGCTCTGTTGTCATTTTATGCCTTCTTTCCGCTCGTCAATCAATAAATTAATATTCTTGTTAATTATAATATCATATTTCTTTTCAGAATCATAAGAAAAAAGCAATACTATGAACGAATTCATAAATAAATCGTTCATAGTGTTGCTTTTCTAGTACTAAATAGGCTTCGCAGCCCGTTTTATATTATTGCTCTTTAAAGCGAACCGCCATATAAGCCTTGATCGCCTCTACACATCCCTCAAACCCCAGCTTGCTGCTGTCCAGACAGAGATCATAGTTACGTGCATCGGACCAGTGTTGGCCTGTGTGATACATGTAGTAATCGCCCTTCTGTTTGTCTGTCTTCTGGATGTATTTCTCCATCTGCGCCCTTGTCATACTCTGTTTCTCAAGACCGCGGTCTACGCAGTAATCAAATGGTGCATGGATGAATACGCTGACAACATTCGGATTGTCTCTCAGAATGAAATCCGCACATCGCCCGATGACAACATAAGATTCCTGTTCTGCAAGTTCTTTCAGAATCTTTGCCTGATAGTTGAAAAGATTGTCAGATGATGCAAAATCATCACTATCCGGCGGAATCACTTCACCTTTGTAGACTTTCTTGATAGCCCGGGTCAGAAATGTGTTTCTGCGGCGTTCATCCGGATTGCCGAACATCTGCAGATTCAGACCACTGTCATCAGAAGCCATACGCAAAATCTCACGGTCGTAACAGTCGATGCCCAGATCTTTGGCCAGCATCTGACCAACGGTCTTACCGCCGCTGCCGTACTGTCTTGCAATTGTAATGATTCTGTTGCTGCCCATAAAACCCCTCCTTCAAAGATCCCTCTATTCGCCTAAATAAGCTTTCTTGACTCTCTCATCATTCATCAATACCTTTGCATCGCCTTCAAGGATAATCTTGCCTGTCTCAAGGACGTAAGCTCTGTCAGCAATGGACAGTGCCTTCTTGGCATTCTGTTCTACCAAAAGAACGGTTGTACCGCTGGCACTGACAGCCTTGATGATATCGAAAATCTCATTAACGAAAATCGGAGAAAGACCCATGGAAGGCTCATCCATCAGGATGATCTTCGGCTTGGACATCAGCGCTCGGCCCATAGCCAGCATCTGCTGCTCACCGCCGCTCAATGTACCGGCCATCTGTTTCTTACGTTCCTCAAGACGTGGGAAACGCTTGTAAACCATTGCCAGTGTCTCTGCGATTTCTTTCTTATCTTTGCGTGTATAGGCTCCCATCATTAGATTATCATAAACAGAGAGTTCTGCAAAGACCCTTCTGCCTTCCGGCACATGAGCCATGCCCTCTGCTACAATCTTATAGGCCGGTGTATGGGAAATATCCTTGCCTTCAAATTCTATCTTGCCGGCTTTCTGATTGATCAGGCCGGTAACGGTATGCAGGATGGTTGTCTTGCCGGCGCCATTGGCACCGATCAACGCGATAACTTCTCCTTCATTAACTTCAAAGGAGATGCCTTTCAACGCCTGGATCACACCGTAATATACCTGTAAATCTGTGACTTTTAACATTGACATGATACTACTCTCCTTATTCTCCCAGATAGGCCTTGATAACCTTCGGGTCATTTAAAACATCACTTGTCTTGCCCTGAGCCAGTACCTGACCGAAGTTCAATACCGTCAGCTTCTGGCAGATACCGGATACAAGTTTCATATCATGTTCAATCAGAAGAACCGTCATATCAAAGTTCTTGCATACGAACTGGATGGTATCCATCAGTTCTCCTGTTTCATTCGGGTTCATGCCGGCTGCCGGTTCATCCAGAAGCAGAAGCTTCGGTTCCGTTGCAAGGGCACGGGCAATCTCCAGCTTACGCTGTTTACCATATGGAAGATTGGATGCTTTGTAATCCCATTCATCCTGAAGATTAAACACCTTCAGAAGCTCCATGGCTTTCGCATCCATTTCCTTCTCTGCCTTACGGTAAGCAGGCAGTCTTAAGATACCTGCGATTGTAGAATATTTGTAATGATTGTGCAGGCCGACTTTGACATTGTCCAAAACAGATAATTCCGAGAAAAGACGTATATTCTGGAATGTACGGGCGATACCTGCCTTATTGATCTCAATAGTACTCTTGCCTGTGATGTCTTCACCATCCAGCTTGATCACGCCGTCTGTCGGTTTGTAGACACCTGTCAGCATATTGAAAGCGGTGGTCTTGCCGGCGCCATTCGGTCCGATCAGTCCGTACAGTTCACCCTTTTCGATTGTCATATCCAGACCGTCTACCGCACGCAGACCGCCAAAGGATATTCCTAAGTTCTTCACTTCAAGCATTGCCATTATTTCGTCTCCTCCTTTACCGGCTGTGCCTGCTTCTTCGGCAGGAAACGACGGATTGTATTCATGATCTTCTCATTGTTCGTAATAATCATTGTCGCAATCAGTACAATAGCGTAAATCAGCATACGGAAGTCGTTCAGACCTCGTAAAAGTTCAGGCAACATTGTCAGCAGAACTGCAGCGATGATGGAACCACGGATATTGCCGATACCACCGAGAACAACAAATACAAGAATCATGATAGACATGTTGTAGCCAAAGTTCTTCGGCAGAGCTGTCAACGTGGACAGATTGTGGGCATAAAGCACACCTGCCACGCCTGCCAGTGCAGCTGAGATGGAAAATGCCATTAACTTATACTTTGTGATATTAATACCAACAGATTCTGCTGCAATACGGTTATCACGAATCGCCATAATCGCACGTCCGGATCTGGAATGAATCAGATTCAAAACAATGAATAATGTCACAAGAATCAGGACAATACCGATGGTAAATGTGGAATCCGTCGGTGTACCCGTGATACCCTGAGGGCCTTTGATGATCATCTCACCGTCCGCATCCATTCCAAGGGAGGCAGCATCTTTGATAGAAAAGTGAATACCATGACTGTCACGGCCAAGATAAATAACATTGACAATGTTCTTAATGATCTCACCAAAAGCCAGTGTAACGATGGCCAGGTAATCGCCTTTCAGTCTCAGAACAGGAATACCGATCAAAAGACCAAAGATACCTGCAAATACCGCACCCACAAGAATTGCCAGGAAAAATCTGAACCCTGCAGGCTGGATCACACCATTGGTAAGCTTTGAGAATGTCGCACTTGTAAAAGCACCTATACACATGAAACCTGCATGACCAAGGCTCAGCTCACCGAGAATACCGACTGTTAAGTTCAGTGAAACAGCCAGAATGGAATAAACACATAATGGCACAAGCAGGCCTTTCATCAGACTGGAAACGGCTCCGCCTGAAACAAGCAGCTGTACAATAATATAGACAATGACCACCATTGCATATGTAATCAGATTGCTCTTTGTTGTTTTGTTCAATTTCTTCTTCATCACTGTCACCTACACCTTCTCCTGTATTACCTTACCAAGGATACCTGTCGGCTTCACAACCAGAACAACGATCAGGACACCGAATACAATGGCATCTGACAGCTGTGAAGAAATATAGGCTTTGGAAAGGATCTCGATCACACCAAGAAGGATACCGCCGATCAGCGCACCCGGAATAGAGCCGATACCGCCGAATACAGCGGCAACGAAGGCTTTGATACCCGGCATGGCACCTGTATAAGGTGTCAAGGACGGATATGCAGAACAAAGGAGCACACCGGCAACGGCAGCCAGTGCTGAACCAATAGCAAATGTCAGGGAAATTGTCGCATTGACATTGATACCCATGAGCTGTGCCGCATCCTGATCTTCAGATACAGCCTGCATGGCATGTCCTGCCTTTGTCTTATTGATAAATAAAGTCAGACAGATCATGATAATCACACAGGCTAAAATGGTAACAATTGTCTCAGCTGTGATTGTCAGAGATCCCAGTTTCAGAGAAACCGCCGGTATAACGGATGTAAATGACTTCGTGTTTGCACCAAATATCAGCAGTGCTACGTTCTGAAGAAAATAGCTGACACCGATGGCAGTAATCAATACGGCCAATTTGGATGCATGTCGCAGAGGCTTGTAGGCCACCTTCTCAATAACAACACCCAGAACAAGGCAGGCAATGGCTGATATAACCACCGAAAGAATCGGATTCAGTCCAAGAGAGCTGACAGCAATGTAAACCACATAGCTGCCGACCATGATGATATCACCGTGGGCAAAGTTCAGCATCTTGGCAATGCCGTATACCATTGTATACCCCAGAGCAATAATCGCATAAACACTTCCCAGACTGATGCCATTAATCAAATAAGAAATAAATTGCATAATAACACCTCTCTGTTGTATTTTTTTAGATACTTATCAAAAAGTATAGCACATGAAAAATCTGAATTCAACCTCTTGACTTCCGCCTCATAAATGCAGGTTATAACGATTGCTGATATCAGCTCTAATCAGAAGTTATAGCTATGCTATGATGTCTTGCCAACGCAGTTCGGTATCCAGTCCGACCGTCCGGCCTGTCCGGTAATTCTCCATGTACCTAATAAAAAAGAGGACAGATCTTCCTTCAGGAATCCACTTCAATTCCCGCTCAGGAAAATCCTGTCCCCTTTATCTTTTAGTAAAATCTAAATCGATTGTACAATCGCGTCAGACACACCGATTATTCCATGGCTGTGTAAGCACCGTTTTCAATCTTAACAGCCTTAGGTTCCTTATCAGGTTCACCGGATGCTGTCCATGTGATTGTACCTGTCAGACCTTCAAGAGAGATCTCTGTCATGCCCTTCTTCATAGCTTCGCAGATATCAGAAACACTCATATCAGGTGTCACATTCTCTTTCTCAGCTGCAAGCTTGATTGCATAGATAGCATCATATGCATCTGCTGCGAACTGGATAGGTGTTTCGCCGTATTTGTCCTTGTATGCAGAAACGAATTTCTGTGTCAGATCATCCTGAGCATCTGCTGCGAATGGTGTCAGAAGCATAACGCCTTCTGCCAGAGACTGGTCGAAGTTTTCAACACCGATCAGACCGTCAAGACCGTCACAACCAAAGAACTGTGGTGCATAGCCCATTTTGTTAGCCTGTGTAATGATCAGAGAAGCTTCTGTATAGTAGATTGGCAGGAAAACAAGTTCTGCACCAGCTGCCTGTGCCTGCTGAAGAGGAACAGAGAAGTCTGTCTTGTTATCAGCAGTGAATGCACCTTCTGCTACAACTTCGATACCCTGATTAGCTGCTTCGCTCTTAAAAGATTCATAGATACCTGTTGAATAAGTATCAGAGCTATCATAGATAACTGCTACCTTTGTAGCCAGTTTGTGTTCGCCGATGTACTGTGCGGATTTCTTACCCTGGTCTGGGTCAGAGAAACATACACGGAATGCGTTGTCGTTCTGTACACATTCTACGGATGAACCGGATGGTGTTAACTGGAACATATTGTCTTCTGCTGTCTTAGCAGCTACAGAAACACATGGTGTACTTGTTACTGTACCCATCAGCATCTGCATACCCCAGTCTTTCAGGGAGTTGTAAGCGTTAACTGACTTCTCAGCATCTGCTTCATCATCCTGGAAATTGAACTCAATCTGAGTACCATTGATACCGCCTGCTGCATTGATCTCGTCAACAGCGATCTGCGCACCACGCTGTACTGCCAGACCGTACAGAGCAGCACCGCCTGTCACAGGGCCGATACCACCAATCTTAAATGTTGTACCTGCAGCGGCACTTGATTCGCCAGCGGCACTTGATTCGCCAGCTGCCTCAGTTGACTTTGCATTATCTGAACTGCCGCAGCCAGTTAATGTTGCCGCTACCATAGCAGCAACTAACATGAAACTAACTAACTTTTTCATTTTAAATCCTCCTTCTCTCATGCTTTACGTTCAATTTTATTATTATGACTTTCATTTGTCAACAGTTTCCAGTCATATCTCTTCACTTTGTCATTGTGCTAAAGACAAATAAGCATTTGTCTTTATAGGCCGGACACTTGTTTGAATCCCTCGCCCAAAACTTCACTGGTTTCACTGACAATCACAAAAGCATTCGGGTCTTTTTCGTAAATGATCGCCCGGACTCTGGCAAACTGCTGCTTGCGTACTGCACACATCAGCACATCCCTGTCCGTACCGGTATAGGCTCCCTGACCTTTCAGCAAGGTAACGCCGCGTTCCAGTTCATCCATGATCTGTGCCGCGATTTCATCATTCTTCTCTGAAACTACCATCACCATACTGCCTTTGTCCAGACCATAAATAATACTGTCAATGACCATAGAACAGCAATACAGGGAAATCAGACCATACAGGGCAGATTCCAGATTGCCGAATACAAGGACAGATACACCAATGATAATGCAGTCCACCACCATGATCATTCGGCCGATAGGCACATGAGGATACCACTTCTTCACAAGGAAAGAAATAATATCCGTACCGCCGGTTGTGGAACCCCGCAGGAAAATAATCGCCAGACCGGCACCCATCAGTACACCGCCAAAAACGCCGCCAATCATTCGGTCACCTGCATAAACCGGTGCATATCTGGCCATGACCAAATCCACCATTAAACTGCTGATCACCAGTGATTTCACTGTTTTCCATGTCAGAGATTTGCCAAGGAAAATATAGGACAAAATCAGCAGAGGGATGTTCAGCACAATGGTCATGGTACCGATTGGCAGTCCCCAAAGATAATTTAACAAAATGGCCACACCGGACATCCCGCCCGGAGCCATATTCGCCGGATTAACAAAGCAGACAATACCGGCTGCATACAATACGGAACCAACCAGATCATAGGCCAGATCCGTACAAAAACCTTTCACATTCAGTTTTTTATTCACATTTACGCCTCCGTATCCATGATTCAGGCCTGTCGTCATCCCGCAAAGGCCTGTTTTATGAAAGCAGATAGTAAAAAAGCAGTATGGCCTTTGATACGATGTGATCAGCAACCATACTGCTTCTTAGACTTGTATTATGTTAATGAAAGTTCAAGACCTTCATAACGATTAGTTTTCATCTGTTGTATCGTCTTCAGATTCACCGTCGAATGCATCATCTTCTGCTTCTTCAGGTGCAGTTTCAACAGCTGTTTCTTCTGTTTCAGCCATATCTTCATCTGCTTCTTCACCTGAGATGCCGTCGCTGAGATCAAGATATGCTTCGTCATCATCGGCCAGTGTCAGTTCTTCATTCTCGTCGATTTCTGAATCCAGTTTGATGGTACGATAACGCTTCATACCTGTACCGGCAGGAATCAGCTTGCCGAGAAGAACATTTTCTTTCAGACCGATCAGTGGGTCAACCTTACCCTTAATAGCAGCTTCTGTCAGGACTTTTGTTGTCTCCTGGAAGGACGCAGCTGACAGGAAGGAGTTTGTAGCAAGAGAAGCCTTTGTGATACCAAGCATAACCTGGACACCTTCAGCCGGTCTCTCACCCAGTTCCTTGAGGTTCTCGTTGATTTCCTCGAAGTCAAGGACGTCAACCAGTGTACCAGGCAGGAATTCTGTATCTCCGCTGTTCTCGATACGAATCTTCTTCAGCATCTGACGAACGATAACCTCAACGTGCTTATCGTTGATTTCAACACCCTGCAGACGGTATACACGCTGTACTTCCTGGATCATGTAATCCTGAACCGCACGCACGCCTTTGATTCTCAGAATATCATGTGGGTTGACGCTACCTTCTGTCAGTTCATCACCGGCTTCAAGTACCTGTCCCTCCTGAACCTTGATACGGGAACCGTAAGGGATGAGGTATGCTTTGGAATCACCTGTCTCGTCGTTTGTAATAACGATTTCACGTTTCTTCTTCGTATCGCGGATAGAAACTGTACCGCCGAACTCTGCGATGATGGCAAGACCCTTTGGTTTTCTTGCCTCGAAAAGTTCTTCGACACGAGGAAGACCCTGTGTGATATCATCACCAGCAACACCACCGGTATGGAAAGTACGCATTGTCAGCTGTGTACCAGGTTCACCGATGGACTGAGCGGCGATAATACCGACAGCTTCACCCACCTGAACAACCTGACCAGTTGCCATGTTGGCACCGTAACACTTCGCACAGATACCAAGATGTGAACGACAGGAAAGTGCTGTACGAATCTTCACCTTTGTCACGCCTGCTTCTGCAACCATAGCTGCACGCTTTGGTGTGATCATGTGATCTGCTTTTACAAGGACTTCACCTGTTGCAGGATCTACGATATCGGCAGCAGCGTAACGACCAGTCATACGTTCTTCCAGACTTTCGATAACTTCACGACCATCCATGAATGCATCGATCCACATACCCGGAATGTTCTCTGAATCTTCGCTACAGTCGATTTCACGAATGATCAGATCCTGGGATACATCAACAAGACGACGCGTCAGGTAACCTGAATCGGCTGTACGGAGGGCTGTATCGGACATACCCTTTCTGGCACCATGGGCAGAAATGAAGTACTCCAGTACGTCAAGACCTTCACGGAAGTTGGATTTGATCGGCAACTCGATGATACGGCCTGATGTATCAGCCATCAGACCACGCATGCCGGCCAGCTGTTTGATCTGCTGGTTGGAACCACGGGCACCTGAATCGGCCATCATGTAAATGTTGTTGTATTTATCAAGACCATCCAACAGAGCCTTTGTCAGCTGGTCATCTGTCTGTTTCCATGTCTCGATAACAGCTTTGTAACGTTCTTCGTCTGTAACAAGACCACGACGGTACTGTGCTGTAATCTTGGAAATTGTTGCTTCAGCACTTGCAAGAAGCTCTTTCTTAGCTTCAGGCACTGTCATATCTGAAATAGATACAGTGATGGCACTGATTGTTGAATATTTATAACCTGTTGCTTTGATGTAGTCCAGAACTTCCGCAGTCTTTGTTGCACCATGTGTATGAATACACTTGTCAATGATCTGCTTCAGCTGTTTCTTCGCTACCAGGAAGTTGATCTCCGGTACAAGGTCATTATCACGGTTCTCTCTGTCTACATAGCCAAGGTCCTGAGGAATACCTTCATTGAAGATGAAACGGCCCAGTGTGGAGGAAACAACTCTTGTTACCTCTTCTCCACCCACGATACCTGTTCTTCTGACCTTAATCGGAGCCTGAAGTGTGATAATGTGGTTCTCATAAGCAAGGAGTGCTTCATTGACATCCTTGAAGAACATACCTTCACCTTTATCCCCAGGCTTCTCAAGTGTCAGATAGTAGATACCAAGGACCATATCCTGTGAAGGAACGGCTACAGGCGCACCATCGGAAGGTTTCAACAAGTTGTTTGGAGAAAGCAGAATGAAACGGCATTCTGCCTGAGCTTCTACAAACAGCGGTACATGGACAGCCATCTGGTCACCATCGAAATCGGCGTTGAAAGCTGTACAAGCCAGCGGATGCAGCTTGATTGCCTTACCTTCTACCAGTACAGGTTCGAAGGCCTGGATACCAAGACGATGCAGTGTAGGTGCACGGTTCAACATAACCGGATGTTCTTTGATAACATCTTCCAGTACATCCCAAACTTCTGTCTGAAGACGTTCTACCATCTTCTTGGCAGACTTAATGTTGTGTGCAATGCCTCTGGATACGAGTTCTTTCATGACGAAAGGCTTGAACAGCTCGATAGCCATTTCCTTCGGCAGACCGCACTGATACAGTTTAAGTTCAGGACCAACGACGATAACGGAACGACCTGAGTAGTCAACACGTTTACCAAGAAGGTTCTGACGGAAACGGCCCTGTTTACCTTTTAACATATCTGAAAGAGATTTCAGCGCTCTGTTGCCAGGACCTGTAACAGGACGGCCACGACGACCGTTATCGATCAGGGCATCAACCGCTTCCTGAAGCATACGCTTTTCATTTCTGACAATAATGTCAGGTGCGCCCAGTTCAAGAAGACGTTTCAGTCTGTTATTTCTGTTAATGATTCGTCTGTACAGATCATTTAAATCGGATGTTGCAAAACGTCCGCCGTCTAACTGTACCATTGGACGGATATCCGGAGGAATAACCGGAATAACGGTCATGATCATCCATTCAGGCTTGTTGCCTGAGCTTCTGAAAGCTTCAACAACTTCCAGACGTTTGATGATTCTTGCACGTTTCTGGCCTGAAGATGTCTTCAGGTCTTTCTTGAGCTGAACAGCCTCTGTTTCAAGGTCAATGGCCTGCAGAAGCTCCATAATCGCTTCTGCACCCATACCTACACGGAAACTGTCTTCACCGAAGTTCTTGCACTCTTCCTGGTATTCCTTCTCAGATAATACCTGCTTGTTCTCCAGTGTTGTGCTGCCTTTATCCAGCACAACATAGGATGCAAAGTACAGAACCTTCTCAAGGTTTCTCGGTGTCATATCCAGGATCAGACCCATACGGCTAGGGATACCCTTGAAATACCAGATATGAGAAACCGGAGCTGCAAGCTCAATGTGGCCCATACGTTCACGACGAACGCTGGATTTTGTAACTTCAACGCCGCATCGATCGCAGACTACGCCTTTGTAACGGATCTTCTTGTACTTACCGCAATGGCATTCCCAGTCCTTGCTAGGTCCGAAAATCTTTTCGCAGTACAGACCATCCTTCTCAGGCTTTAATGTTCTATAGTTAATCGTTTCAGGCTTCTTGACTTCGCCATGGGACCACTGTCTGATCTTCTCAGGGGAAGCCAGACCAATCTTAATGGCGTCGAAAGTCATTGGCTGATAAGCTTCATTACTAACTGTTTCTGGCATGAATGGCACTCCCTTCTCTATTCGTTGTCAGAATCTTCTCCATAAAACTCTTCTGTATCGTCATCGGCACTGCCCTCATCTTCAACATCTACAAACTCACCATCACTGTTGACAGTCTGCTGTTTGTGGACATAATCGCCAAGGGATTCTTCTGTATCAAATCTGAAACCGCCATCGCCCTGCATGATGCTGTTGAAATCGTCATCACCGTAATCAACCGTTTCACCAAGTTCAACTTCTGTCTGGTCATCACGAAGGACTCTGACATCCAGTGCCAGTGACTGCAGCTCTTTGAGCAATACCTTGAAGGATTCAGGAATACCCGGCTCGGAAATATTCTCGCCCTTGATGATGGCTTCGTATGCTTTCACACGACCTGTCACATCATCGGACTTGAATGTCAGGATTTCCTGAAGTGTATATGCTGCACCGTATGCTTCCAGTGCCCAAACCTCCATTTCACCGAAACGCTGTCCGCCGAACTGAGCTTTACCACCAAGAGGCTGCTGTGTAACAAGGGCATAAGGACCTGTGGAACGTGCATGGATCTTATCATCAACCAGATGATGCAGTTTCAGATAATGCATGAAACCGATTGTAACCGGGCTGTCGAATTCTTCACCTGTACGGCCGTCTCTTAACTGAACCTTACCTGTACGGCTGATCGGAACACCCTTCCACTCTTCTCTGTAAGCCTTGTTCTCATCAAGATAATTGTATACTTTTTCATCCAGGGTATCTTTCCACTTCGCGGAGAATTCTTCCCAGGATGTATTGACATAATCATTGGCCAGTTCCAGTGTATCCATGATGTCATTTTCATCGGCACCATTGAATACAGGTGTCTCAATCTTGAATCCAAGTGCTCTTGCAGCAAGACCAAGATGGATTTCCAGGACCTGTCCGATATTCATACGTGAAGGCACGCCCAGAGGGTTCAGCACGATATCAAGCGGACGACCGTTTGGAAGGAATGGCATATCTTCAACAGGCAGAATACGGGAAACGACACCCTTATTACCATGTCGGCCGGCCATCTTATCACCAACGGAAATCTTTCTCTTCTGTGCAATATAAACACGTACACACTGATTAACACCAGGTGACAGTTCATCACCGTTTTCTCTTGTAAATACCTTTGCATCCAGAATGATACCATATTCACCATGTGGTACCTTCAGGGATGTATCTCTGACTTCACGTGCTTTCTCACCAAAGATGGCACGGAGCAGTCTTTCTTCTGCTGTCAGCTCTGTTTCACCCTTTGGTGTAACCTTACCAACAAGGATATCTCCGGCACGAACCTCAGCACCAACACGGATGATACCTCTTTCATCCAGGTTCTTCAGCGCATCATCACCGACACCCGGTACATCACGTGTGATCTCTTCAGGTCCGAGCTTTGTATCTCTGGCTTCTGCTTCGTATTCGGAAATATGGATAGATGTATAAACATCTTCCTGTACAAGGCGTTCACTTAACAGAACGGCATCCTCGAAGTTGTAGCCTTCCCATGTCATGAAACCGATCAGTGGGTTCTTACCAAGGGCTAATTCACCCTGTGATGTAGAAGGACCATCGGCCAGAACATCGCCTTTTTCTACTCTGTCGCCTCTGAATACAATCGGACGCTGGTTGTAGCATGCACCCTGGTTGGATCCGGAGAACTTGAGCAGCTTGTAAGTGTCTCTTGTACCGTCATCAGCCTTGATAATGACTTCATTAGATGCGGAGCGCTCTACAACACCGCCGCGTTTTGCAACAACGCAGACACCTGAGTCTACGGCTGCTTTGGCTTCCATACCTGTGCCGACTACCGGTGAGTCAGTCAGCATCAAAGGAACGGCCTGACGCTGCATGTTGGAACCCATCAGGGCACGGTTCGCATCATCGTTCTGCAGGAAAGGAATCATAGATGTCGCAACAGAGAATACCATTCTAGGAGATACATCCATCAGATCCACCTGTGAACGCTGGAAAGATGTTGTCTCTTCACGATAACGACCGGAAACTGTCTTGTTCACGAAGTAACCGTTCTCATCGATTGGCTCATTGGCCTGTGCAACTCTGAACTTATCTTCTTCATCGGCTGTCAGATAAGCAACCTCATCTGTAACACGCGGATTCTTAGGATCTGTCTTGTCAAGGATTCTGTAAGGTGCCTCGATGAAACCGTACTGATTGATTCTTGCGAAACTTGCAAGGGAGTTGATCAGACCGATGTTAGGGCCTTCAGGCGTCTCGACAGGACACATTCTGCCGTAATGTGTATAATGTACGTCTCGAACTTCGAAACCGGCTCTGTCTCGTGAAAGACCGCCAGGACCCAGGGCAGAAAGACGTCTCTTATGTGTTAACTCAGAAAGTGGGTTATTCTGATCCATGAACTGTGACAGCTGGGAGCTTCCGAAGAATTCCTTCACTGCTGCAGTTACAGGCTTGATATTGATCAGAGACTGTGCAGAAACACCTTCCAGATCCTGTGTCGTCATACGTTCACGTACCACACGTTCCATTCTGGAAAGGCCGATTCTGTACTGGTTCTGAAGCAGCTCGCCGACAGCTCTGATACGACGGTTGCCCAAATGGTCAATATCATCTGCATTGCCCACACCATATTCAAGATGCATGTTGTAGTTGATAGAAGCAAAGATATCTTCCTTTGTGATATGCATAGGAACAAGATCTGCTGCGTTCTTCTTAATTGCATCCTTAATATCTTCAATGTCTTCGTTCTCATCAAGGATCTGACGAAGAACCGGATAATAAACATACTTTTCAGTAATGCCCAGTGTTTCTGGATCAACATCCACGAAACTAGTAAGCTCTACCATCATGTTGGAGAGGACCTTCTCAACACGTTCTTCTGTCTGAACATACACAGCAGCAACGCCTGCATTCTGGATCTTCTGAGCCAGATCTTCTGTTACCATTGTGTCTGCTTCTGCAATAATCTCGCCTGTTGTCTCATCTACAACATCTTCAGCCAGTGCAAAACCTGTGATACGGTTCTTCAATGCCAGCTTCTTGTTGAACTTATAACGGCCAACCTTAGCCAGATCATATCTTCTAGGATCGAAGAACATCGCATTGATCAGACTCTCAGCACTTTCTACAGCCAGAGGTTCACCCGGACGGATCTTCTTGTATAATTCAAGCAGACCGCTCTGGTAACTGTCTGATACATCTTTGTTGCTGGACAGTGTTGCCATGATCTTTGGTTCCTCACCGAAGAGATCGATGATCTCCTGGTTCGTACCAACACCCAGTGCACGGATCAGCACTGTAACAGGTACCTTACGTGTTCTGTCCACACGTACATAGTAAATATCGTTGGAATCTGTCTCATATTCCAGCCATGCACCACGGTTCGGGATAACAGTTGCGGAGTAAAGCTCCTTACCAAGCTTATCATGACCCACACCATAGTAAATACCAGGGGAACGTACCAGCTGGCTGACGATAACTCGCTCAGCACCATTGATAACGAATGTACCTGTTGCTGTCATCAGCGGCAGATCTCCCATGAAGATCTCATGCTCGCTGAAACTATCTGTTTCTTTATTAATTAAACGAACTTTCACCTTTAAAGGTGCCGCATATGTTGCATCACGCTCTTTACATTCCTCGATGGAATACTTTGCTTCCTCTTCACATAAACTGAAATCTGTGAACTCAAGACTAAGATGACCACTATAGTCTGTGATTGGAGAAATGTCTTCAAAAACTTCCTTCAGGCCCTTCTTCAGGAACCAATCGTAGGAATTTTTCTGAACTTCAATGAGATTCGGCATCTCAAGAACTTCCTTCTGACGGGAATAGCTCATACGGATGTTTCTACCTGATTTAACCGGTTTAATTCTGCTTTTATTCATTGACGTTTTTCACTCCCTGAATGATAAATCAACAAGTTCTATCTGCTTATCAGGCTAATGCGCCTAATATACCATAATAATGCAGTAATATATACTAACATAATTTTCAAGTTCTGTCAACAAGTTTCTGTTCTGTAAATTAATTTTTTACATAAAAAAGAGACTGCCGCACTTTTCTTCCTTCGTACGACAGTCTCCTGTGTGTTATTCATAAGACTGAATTAACTGAATATTCTTAATTTCGTAATCATTAAATACAGATGTAGAGAAATCTTCCGGATTCACAGTGCCCTTATACCAGGACTTGCCGTTGAAATAAGCCTGAAGTTCACTGTCGTTGAACTTACGTCCATGACGGGCATAAATCTCATTACGTGCGATCATCAGCTGATAGCTGGAAAGATTCTTCACATCGGAAGCTGACAGGTACTGACTGCTGCTGCCCGGCAAAACATAATCTGACGATGCGCTGCTGTTAGAACTGCTGCTGTTGTTCTTACTGCTGTCCTTCTTCGTCTCAGTTGTCTGATTCTTCTTGGATTCAGCCGCTTTTGATTCGGCTGCCTTGGACTCTGCAGCCTTAGATTCAGCTGCACGCTTTGCCTCAGCCTCTGACTCTGCCTTCGCCTGCTCTGCCGCCTTCTTGTCATCGATGGTCTTCTTCAAGGCTGTAACATCTGTCTTCCAGGAATTCAGTGTTGTCACTGCCTGTGCGTAATTCTCTTCTTTGGTGTACTTCTCCACTTCATTACTGTAGGCATCCAGTTTCTTCTGGTCATCCGCACTGACATAATCCTTGTCGAGGCTGACACTGGAAATGTCATTCTTCAGATTCTGGATCACTTTCAGATTGTCTGACTTCAGATTCGTAGCTAAGGCATCCAGCTGTTTCTGGAAATCGCTGACCTTCTCATAATCACAGTCCTTCTGAGCTGCTTCGACATCTTTCTTCAATGTCTCATATGTGGCCTTATAATCATCTGTGATGGAATACGTTGAAAGTGCCTGATCAATACCGGAAGCAAAAGCATCCAGTGACGTCTTGCCGTTGGAAACGGTTGTGTAAGTATTCTCTACTTCACCCCATTTCTTGTCCAGTTCTTCCATCTTCTTGAGGTCTCCGGCATCAATCGCATCCTGGCACTCTTTCATGAAATCTGTAAAATAGGACTGATGGGAACCAAAATCCCTGCCGTCCAGTTTCTCAGACTGGAATGCAGCCACTTTCTGTGAAAAATCAGCCAGTTCCTTCTTATTTGCCTGCATCTTGTAAGCAAAAGCAGCACCGCCTGCCAATGCGATCAACACAATAACAACAATTGCAACAAGACCCTTTTTGCTCTTTTTCTTCTTTGCAGTCGGAACGATTTCAACGTCATCCTCAAAAGGCTCTCCCAGCCATTCTGCCTCTTTCTTACGTTCCTTCATTTCACGTTTGCGCTGTGCGGCACTCTTCTTATCGTCCTTCTCACGCTCTTCACGACGTCTTTCTAACTCTTCTTTTTTCTTCTGGCGCTGTTCTTCCAGCTCCTTCTCCTGAGCTTCAATCTCTTCTATTTCCTTCAGATAATCAAAATCATCATCTGCATTCGCATTCGCCTCTGTATTCACATCCATATCAGCATCTTCCGCAGATGTATGCTCATCTAAATCCAAATTGATGGTTTCATCATTTCTATCTTCTGTATTGCTCATTCATTCCCCTCCATTCTCAACTTGTTACATATATATTACAAATTATAAACCATTCACCCTTTAAAGTCAATTTGAACTGTTCCTCCCCCGCGCAATCTGCAAAATCTTAAGGTTTTCGTTATTATTTTGGAAATTTTGTTCTGAATCTCTCCATTAATTCTCAGTTTTTGTCTTTATCTGCAAATTATAATAGGAAGCAATGGCATCTGCATCAGCCGTTCCCATTGCCTTCAACTGCGCCTCGTCTTTCAAAATAGCATTGTCGTGTGGATTGTCCATATAAGCATGCTCAATGATCATCCCAGGATGTCCTCCCTCCACACTGTAACTGATGAGATAATACCAGTCCTGTACACTGCCGTCATCATAATGTCCTTTTTCCTCTTTTGTCCGGACAAATACCCCTCTCGGATTTAGATCAAGCTGTGCCAAATTATCCAGCACCATCTGTCCCAGCTTTTTGCCCTCTTCCGTATAGGCACTGTAATTCGACACATAGACTTCTGTCCCATTGGCTTCTGCCCCGTATACACCGGTTGTCCCGTTATTATGCAGGCTTACAAAAAGATCTGCACCCAAATCCGTGGCATATCCTGTCCTTTTCTCAATGCAGTACTCTCCCTGATGTTCGGCATCCGGGCAGCTGCCATCCTCCCTTGTCATATAAACATCCACGCCTTGATACTGCTGCAGTCTGTCTCTGCAGGCCAGCGCAATCGTCAAATTCAGATCCTGCTCATTCACCCCCAGATCCGGATGATTTCTCGTGCAATACTCCGAATCATGCCCAGGATCCAACACAATCACAATCGGATCTGTTTCCGTTTCTATTTCAGTTTCTGTCTCAAACCCATTTTCTGTCTCTGCTTCTGCCGACACGATCTCCTCTGATTCAGACACTGTCTCAGAATCACTCGCCGACACCGATTCTGCCGTATTCGCTTTAGCATTCGGATTACCGCATCCCCCAAGCATTAATCCTGCCAGAAGCACCGCAGCTATATAGCATCCAGGCTTTCTCTGCTTCATCTGTGTATAAATCTCCTTTTTAGTGCAATGAATTATTAAAAAAATATGCCCTCTCACGTTTCCCATATGATGACTCACACCGGCAAGTGTGGTTCAGCTTTGCTGGATACACATACAACAAAAGGCACCTCCGAAGAGATGCCTTCCATATCAAATTGAAAAGTACAATTATTTAACTGTAACTTTAGCGCCTTCAGCTTCAAGTTTAGCCTTGATTTCTTCAGCTTCTTCTTTGCTAACAGCTTCTTTAAGTGTCTTAGGAGCGCTGTCAACTGCTTCTTTAGCTTCTTTAAGACCAAGACCTGTGATTTCACGAACAACTTTGATAACCTTAACTTTGTTAGGGCCAACTTCTGTTAATTCAACGTCGAATTCAGTCTTTTCTTCTGCTGCTTCACCAGCGCCTGCTGCTGCTACAACAACACCTGCTGCTGCGGATACACCAAATTCTTCTTCACATGCTTTTACTAATTCATTTAACTCTAATACTGATAACTCTTTAATAGCTTCGATAAATTCAGCTGTTGTTAATTTTGCCATTTTAAAATACCTCCGTTTTTAGATTTTATGCAACTTCTTCTTTGCTTTCAGCGATCTGCTTAATAACACGAGCAAAGTTGGTAATAGGGGACTGGATACTTCCAAGTAATTTTCCGAGCAGTACTTCTCTTGATGGAATTGTAGCGATAACCTGGATCATCTTCTCATCATAGAATGTACCATCTACAACACCGCCCTTAAGTTCAAGGTTCGGCATTTTCTTAGCTGCTTCATATAAAACTCTAGCTGGAGCTGTTGCATCTGAAGCGCTTGTTGCGATAGCTGTTGGGCCTTCGCAAAGATCTGTTACAGCTTCAAATACTGTACCTTTAACTGCACGTTTGATTAAAGTATTCTTGTATACCTTATAATCAACGCCAGCTTCTCTTAAAGCCTTACGAAGCTGTGTATCTTCTTCTACTGTCAGACCACGATAGTCAACCAGAACCATTGCCTGAGCATCTGCTAAATAACCAGCGATCTCATCAACGATTGGCTGTTTGATTTCTACTTTTGCCATTATTGGTGCACCTCCTTATAGAATAATCGTGTGTACCGCCAAAAAAGACCTCTCCGGCTGCCCAGAGAGGTCTTGATATAAGTCGAGTTCATAAAGAACACCTATAATCTCCCTCGGTAGGCGTTTTCTCCTTATGCCTTACGGCACCTACTGTCTTTGGCAGTTTTGCTCTGATATTATATCATCATTTATGTTGGTTGTCAATCAAAAAACCACAACAAATTAAAAATAATTAAACAAGTTTAACTGGGTTTAATTTGATACCAGGGCCCATTGTAGATGTGATTGTTACACTTTTCAGGTACTGACCCTTAGCAGCTGCTGGTTTTGCCTTAACGATTGCGCCCATTAATGTATGGAAGTTGTCCGCTAACTGTTCTTCTGTGAAAGAAGCTTTACCAACTGGTACGTGGATAATGTTTGTCTTATCCAGTCTGTATTCAATCTTACCAGCTTTGATATCATTAACAGCCTTTGTAACATCCATTGTAACTGTACCAGCTTTTGGGTTTGGCATTAAGCCTTTAGGACCGAGTACACGACCAAGACGACCAACAACACCCATCATATCCGGTGTAGCAACTACAACATCAAAGTCAAGCCATCCTTCGTTCTGGATCTTCGGAACGAGTTCCTGTCCACCTACGAAATCAGCACCTGCTGCCTGAGCTTCTTCTACTTTGTCGCCCTTAGCAAATACAAGTACTCTAACCTTCTTACCTGTACCATGAGGCAGTACAACTGCGCCACGTACCTGCTGATCAGCATGACGGCCATCAACACCCAGTTTGATATGAGCTTCGATTGTCTCGTCAAACTTTGCGTTTGCTGTCTTCTTAATGATACTAACTGCTTCTTCTACATCATAAAGATTTGTACGATCTACTAATTTGGCAGATTCTACATATCTCTTACCTTTTTTCATGATAAATCCTCCTTGTGGTAATATCGGGAGCGACCCTCCCACTGTTATTTAACAAGTATTCGTATTAGTCTTCTACTGTGATACCCATGCTTCTTGCTGTACCAGCGATCATGCTGATAGCTGCATCGATGGATGCTGCATTTAAGTCAGGCATCTTCAGTTCTGCAATCTTCTGAACTTCTGCTCTGGAGATAGTAGCTACTTTCTGCTTCTTGGAGTTTGCAGAACCGGACTCAATCTTGCAAGCTTTCTTTAATAACATAGCTGCAGGTGGAGTCTTTGTGATGAAGCTGAAGCTTCTATCATTATAAACAGTGATAACAACTGGGATAATCATACCAGCCTGATCAGCTGTTCTAGCATTGAATTCCTTTGTGAACTGTACAATATTAACACCGTGCTGGCCTAATGCCGGACCTACTGGTGGAGCCGGTGTAGCCTTTGCTGCAGGGATCTGTAATTTAATATATCCTGTTACTTTCTTCGCCATTATTAGCGCACCTCCTGAAAATTGTGGTAATGTCGGGGATTTCCCTCCCACTGTCCATGACCCAGGTCATGAACCGTACGTAAATGTTACATTTTCCTGATATCTAAGAAACTGATTTCGACTGCTGTCTCACGGCCAAACATATCAAGTCCGACAGTTACTGTTCCATTCGCTGAATTCACAGACTGCACGATGCCTTCTTTGTCCTGCCATGCACCAGATACAATATTGACCATGTCGCCCTCTTCAATATCAACAAGAATCATCTGATCCGGCTCATCCTTCTCAGCGTCATTCATATTGATTCCCATTGCAGTCATCTCTTCCTCAGTCAGAGGAACCGGCTTGGATTCCGGACCAACGAAACCTGTGACACCGCGGGTATTGCGGACAACATACCATGTCTCATCGTTCATGATCATATGGAGTAAAACATAGCCCGGGAAAAGTTTCTTCTGAACCGTTTTCTTCTTGCCGTCTTTTACCTCAATGACCTCCTGAACAGGCACCTGAACATCAAGGATCTGGTCCTCCAGATGAAGATTCTGAATAGACTTGTCAATATTCGTTTTAACCTTATTCTCATAACCGGAATAGGTATGAACTACATACCACATCGGGTCTTCCAAATATTCATTCCTGTCTGCCATATTCTCACCCTTCTGTTATAATGAAATAATTACGTCTGTCAACAGAAGTAAAACTCTGTCTAATACAGCAATAATTACTCCAAGCAGTACGGAAACAGCAAGGACAACAGCGGACCTTCTGGCAGCTTCTTCCTTTGTCGGCCAGATGATTCTCTTGAACTGAGCTTTAATGGCGTCCAACCAATTTGTTTTCTTAGTTGTCTCATTAGTTGCATTGCCCATGTTATTCACTCCTCACAGTCATCCTAAATTACTTTGTTTCTTTGTGTAATGTGTGTTTCTTACAGAACTTACAATATTTCTTTGTTTCCATTCTGTCAGGATGAGTCTTCTTCTCTTTTGTCATGTTGTAATTACGCTGTTTGCATTCTGTACATGCCAATGTTATCTTAACGCGCACAACTTCCACCTCCGTTATATTTAATCTGAGTGTGTCTCCTGCTCCGCTAAAGCAGGATAAGTTACCTGGTCTTAATTTTAGGCATAAAAAAAAGACCACTTCCATTACATAGCTTTACAACTATAGCACATTTATACCCTATTCGTCAATATTTTATTGAAATTTTTTTATTCTTTCAAATGATACTTCTTCAGCTTCTTGTACAGCAGGCTGCGCTCAATTCCCAGAGATGTCGCTGCAGCTGTCATACTCTTGTTGCTGCGCAGCGCCTCCTCCAGCAGCATCTTCTCGAAACGGTTCATCTTCTCCTTCAGTGGCAGATGCTCTATATCCTCCATAATCTGCTCTTCTTTCTGATTGACAGTGATAATCTTCGGCAGATTATCCAGTGTGATCAGTGAATCTTCACAGGTTGCATAGGCACTGGATATCACATTCTGCAGTTCCCGCACATTTCCCGGCCAGCTATGTGCCTTGAGGCACCGCCTTGCACCATCGCTTAAATCCACATGGGTCTTGTACTGCCGGTTCAATTCATCCAGATAATCCAACGCATGTAGAATAATATCCTCCGGGCAGGCTCTTAAAGCTACCGTCTGTATATTAACAACAGCCAGACGATAATACAAATCCTCCCTGAATGTACCTGCCTGCACCATCTCCATCAGGTTCATCCTTGTCGCCGATAAGATCCTCACATCAATCGGAATCGGTCCGCTGCCGCCCACACGCTCAATCTCATGCTCCTGCAGAACTCTTAAGAGCTTCACCTGCATATACAGCGGCATATCTCCGATCTCATCCAGAAAAAAGGTTCCCTTATTCGCCATCTCGAATTTGCCGATCTTTCCCTGACGCTTAGCCCCGGTAAAGGAACCGCCTTCATAACCAAATAATTCTGATTCCAACAGTTCCGCCGGGATGGCCCCACAGTTGATCGCCACAAAAGGCTCTTCACTGCGTCCGCTCTCCATATGGATTGCCCTGGCGATAACTTCTTTTCCTGTACCGGTCTCACCGGTGATCAGTACGGGAAAATCTGTCCGGGCAATACGCTGACCAAGTTCCCTGATATGCCGGATCTTTGGATCATTGCCCTTGAAATTTTCAAATCCGTTCTCTTTCTTCATCCGCTCTCCGTATTCCTGCTTAACTGTATCCGTCTCTACTTCTTCCGGAGATACAGCAGATAACTTTCTGTTCATTTCGGCATCCATTTATGTCCACCTTCTTCACTGTCGTATTCTGTCTTCTATTATACGCTTTATGTGAATCAAAAGGCAACAATTTCTCCATTAAAAAGTGAATATATGACACAGTTTTTGATTGGATGACCGTTGCAATATGTACACAATCTCTCCGCTTTTCCTTAAAAAACACCGCCTGTACAAAGTGTCAGAAACCAGACTTTCTCGATTCCTGCCTGTTTCAACGCCCCTGCACAATAATTCACCGTACTGCCGGTGGTATATATATCATCGATCAGAAGGACCCGCCTGACCCCCTGCAAATACCGGGCATCCGCAACAAAAGCATGCTTTAGATTCTCACCCCGCTCATACTTGCCCAGTTTCTTCTGGGGTGCAGTACTGTGAATTCTTCTGAGTCCCCGGGTATTCACAGGCAACGACAACCCTTCGGCGATTTTCTCCGCCAGCAATGCCGCCTGATTAAAACCTCTCTGCCGCTGCTTTCTCCGGCTGAGGGGAACCGGGATCAATTGCTGCACATGCAATGATTCAATCCAGTCCCTGTAAAAATGCAGGACTGCCTGACTGTAAAAATCCGCATAAGCTCTCTTTCCGTCATACTTATAAGCAAATATACTTTCTGAACTGACAGCATCATACATCCACAGACTGTGTCCTGCTTCACAGGCCGATGGCCGTCTCTGACAGTCATAGCAGTATTCCTGCTGTGCTGACAAAAGCGGTTTGCCGCAGCGTTTGCACATAGGTTCCACAATCCGTCTGAGTTTCCGATAGCAGTCACCATGAATGTGACGCCTTCTGTCCTCAGTATCCGACAGCAGCTTCTGACATACCGGGCACTCCGGCGGATACAGCAGTGCCGTCCATTCCTTCCAGTTCATGACATTTTCCCCAGTATATCAATAGGAATTAGATATTTTTTAATCATATTGTCTAATCGCCCCCTGACACGCGTCATTTTGTATACAAAGTTTCTATATTTCATGCATTATTTGTGAACACTTACAGTCGGGTCCGTGATAATATAATAGGCGTAAACCCCCAATACATTATATTTTTATTACACCCCAAATAATAAATATACCTTCTCCAAAAGGGCAGCCGTTCGTTGGCTGTCCTTTTCCTTTTATCGCATCTATGCTATAATGAATCCGTATACTGTCAACACTTCGCATTATCTATATTACCAAGAGGTTGGATCACATTATGACGCATCAGGAATACTTCGACAAACTGACGGACAGTATTGATACGCTGTCCGATATTCTGGATACCGAACACTATGGTATGTGTCTCGTCGATAAAGACGGCTATATCATCAAATGGTACTATGAGAAATTCTTTAATATAAAGGCATCTGCCGCTGTGGGACGCCACGTCACGGAAGTCATTGAGAACACGCGGCTTCACGTTGTGGCACAGACCGGTGTCAGGGAGCTGATGCAGCTTCAGGAGATCAATGGCTCCATGGTCATCACCAATCGAATCCCTCTGATTCACAATCATGAAGTCATCGGTGCAGCCGGTACCATCATCTTCCGTGACATCAAGGAAATCGCCCACTTGCACAGCCGGATGTCCAAGCTGGAAGACAACTTCAAGGCTTATCGGAGTGAGATTGCCAAGATGTACGCTGCCCAGTATCACTTCGACGATATCATCACCAACAATCAGAAAATGCTGAACCTGAAGCATCTCGGACAGACCATTGCCCGCAGTGATGCCAGTGTTCTGATCCAGGGCGAAAGTGGTACCGGCAAGGAGCTCTTCGCCCAGGCCATCCACAATGCCAGTCTGGTCAGTCATCAGCCCTTTGTCAGCCTGAACTGTTCCTCCATTCCAAAGGAATTGCTGGAAGCCGAACTGTTCGGCTATGAGAGCGGCGCTTTCACCGGTGCCCGCAAAGACGGCAAGATCGGCAAATTCGAACTGGCCGGCGAAGGTACGCTCTTTCTGGACGAACTCGGAACCATGCCTATGGACATGCAGGTCAAGCTGCTCCGTGTCCTGGAATCTAAGGAATACGTTCCCCTTGGCAGCAACAAGAAGGTTCCCTTCAAGGCCCGTGTCATTGCCGCCACCAATGAGAATCTCTCCAACTCCATGCAAAACGGCAGTTTCCGTTCAGATCTCTACTACCGTCTGAACGTCATCAATATCAATATCCCGCCCCTTCGGGAGCGTATTGAAGACCTGCCGGTTCTGTGCAGCAGCATGCTCTCCCAGAAGGAAGGACTGTACCATCAGTCCCGGCTGCATATGTCACAGGAAGCCATGGATCTGCTGAGTCTCCACAACTGGCCCGGCAACGTCCGCGAGCTGCGCAACGTCATCGACCGTGCGGCCATCATCTGTGAAGGCAGTGAGATTCTGCCTCAGCATCTGCCGGAATATATCCAGGCCTACCGGAAGTCTTCACCCCTTGAGAGCAGTGATGGCTATTATCACTATGAGATTGCCTGCCTGGAACGCCAACTGATCACCAAGGCCCTGCGGGACAATGGCGGAAATCGTCAGGCTGCGGCCAGACAGCTCGGTATTCACCGCTCGCTGCTGTACAAAAAAATGAAGGATCTTGGCATTCACGAATAACTTTATTGTATTTTTATAAGTACATTTATCTTTATTATGTTATTTTGAATTTATATTCTCAGGAAGTGTCTATAAAACGAACATTGTGATTTTATGCATGTCCGTTTTATAGACGCTTCTTTTGCTTTATTTTACGTAATTTTCTATTCTTCGCCTGCTAATTATGTCTATTTAATAGACATATCATTTTCGCTATCTTCTGTTTTTTTGAATAAATCGACCTGTTTTGGCTTATTTTTTCAAAAAATGGCCTTTTTCCATATCAAAAAAAGTTGGCACGCCTTTTGCTATATTATATAGGCGAGAAGATAATTAAGAATGCTTGAACCACATTCACCTACCCGATCTTCTCCAGGACAGTCACACTGTTGTACTGATCCTGTTATAATGGCTATCTGTTGGCACCCATCCAACAGGTAATCATCCTCCCTATAAATAATATAACACACAATAAAGCTGCGAATGACTGACGCCAACGGTTATACGCAGCTTTATTGTGTTTCAGGATGTACCTGCATTTCAATATCCACTGCACTTCCCTCCGATGACTATTCTATGTATTTCGGGGATAGGCTCAGTATACATGGTCTATTCGCCTTTTTCAACGATCATTCATCGACATAAACCGGCACAGACAGCAGAACATCCGACATCATCCAATCCTGCGTGAACCTCTTGATGCATGTTTCCTGCAAACTATGAGAAACACGCTCCGCGAGTTTCTCAAGTTATCGCGGCCTCTACACTCCGTTTCGGTCGTTGCTAAACAAGCGCCACTGGCGCTTAGCAACGCCAAGGTCTCGTGCAAGCACGGACTTTGGCTCGTTGCTCGCGTAAATAAAAAATCGGCCCCTTCCGAATTATAACACCCGGAAGGGGCCATCTATCCTTTATATGAGGTTGAGAAAGGATCTAAAATAAGTTATTTTATGCAGGGGCGCCAGACCTTCGCTTTCCGGCCATGGGCGCCCCCGCAGGGTACAATCTACAGCTGTAAGCTTTTAGGGGGGAGTTGCTGCAGATCATCTATCCTAATTGTATACGAAGTTCGCACTGGTTGCAGAGATATACTCATACTGCGAACCAGAATATACATAATAGGATGCCTTCAATCGATAGGTATAACCGTGCGGACACGGCGAATAAGTAATCTCCTTAGAACCATGCCAGCTGTTGAATTCATAACGGTGGGAATCCAGTGTGATCCAGTTGCCACCGCTTAACTGCTGGATATACATATAGGCCACAATGCGTGTGGCAGTACCTTTATATCCTGTGACACTGATATTAGCCGTCGCAATTTTATCCTTCACACCGATGCCCTGGGATGTGGAAGACGTATACTTCCATCTGGCCACCTTCGGTGTGCCGTCAATTCGCTCCTGGGCCTCAAAAGCTTCAAAGTCGAAGCCCACCTCCGGGTAGTCCTCCGCCGCCATGGCCGGCATGATCATCAAGGACAGGCAGACCGTTACTGTCATCAAAAACGCAATCACTTTTCTCATAATACATTCCCTACTTTTCTGCCGAAAGGGATTCCGCCACCGCTATCATCTCTTTTTCAGAAAGATTGCCCTGCAGCTGATAGGCATAGGTATAATCAAACCACCAGAGATTCCCTGTCTCGCCTTTATCGATATACCCACCCGGATACTGTCCGATAGTCAGAGAGTCCCAATTCCCCTCCTCTGTATCCAGAAAAGTACTATTTTCAACTACAACCTGTCGATATTGATACCAGCCGTCACCGTCATTTTCATAAAAGATATTGACAAACTTTGAGCCTTCTTCCTTCGAAGTTTCCTTATACCCTTCCGCGATCACCCCAGGCACATAAACCTGCTTAATCTCCTGCGGAAAACTGGTATAATCCAGGGTTGATATAATATCCTTCAGCGAGCCGATCTTGGAATAATCAATGCCGGCTGTTGTCTCCGGTGCCGTGTTCACAGCAGGTATCTTCGTGGCACTGACACTGCCTGCCCTGTGCACACCAAAACCCGCCAGTACAACCACAAGTACTGCAGCTGCGCGCCAGACCCATCTACGGTATGAACGCTTCGATGGCCCTTTAGTGGCTGTCTCCTCAGAGATATCCGGATGCTCTGCGGTAAGCGGTACCGATTGTTCGGTGGGAACATCCGCGTTTTTTGTTTGAGGCAATCTTTTTTCGGATTCTGGTACGGCGCTTGTTGTTTTTTCTTCTTTTATCATATCTTTATTTTGTACCATAAACCGTTCTGCGGCTTCCTCACCAAACTGTTCCGACACCATCTCACGCATGCGGTCCATAAACCCCTGTGAAAACAGTCCCATCTCGTCATCTTCCGCTGCTTTCTTTCCACCAGAGGAATTCTGAAAATTGTCCTGATTCAGCGTTGACAGAATCTGTTTATCTGTTTCTTTCTGCATATCAAGTTCCTTGCCGCATTCCATATTCTCTGTCCGGCAATGTCCCTGACCTGCAATCTTCGTATTGCCGTCCTTTGGTTCTCCAGTCTCTCCATACATATTGCAACTCCCCCTTCATTTGAAATATAACTGACTAGCGTCCCTCCGTGAAGCATACACTTATATAACCTCTTTAGAAGGGAAACTGTGACATCATTTTATCTTTTTTTGCAATTATTTTTGCAATCGTTTCACTTTTTTCGTAGGCGCCGAATGCCTGACGGTTCTCGGCCGAATAACCAATGGCCATCCACGGTGCCGACAGATGAATCTGCTCAAGGTATTCCCGGACGTAGACGGAACCCTTTTCCTTCACCCGGCACACCAGAACCGCTTTGCCGTCCGTTCCCATGATATACAGGCCATAGTTTTTCTTTGCCAGAGGCAGCACATAGCACCAGACAGCCTGATCCAGCGGAATAACGATATTCTTATAAGAAGGCACCAGCAAAAAGTCTTTGACAACTACCACCTGACGATGTTTTGTGTCCATCTTCTCGCCGCTCTGCATCCAATTCTGCTCAAACTTCGGAAAGAAATCCTGTCTTTTAAGGGATGCAATGCGTCCGTGCCAGCGTATCGCTGAAATGAGGCATCCCAACAGACCGATCAGCAGCAGAGCAAACATAAGCAGCATACCGCCGATGACTGTATCCATATCCCCCATGCTGGTGAGATCCATACAGTAACTGTAGAAATAGTCATCATACATATCTGTCGTCAGATTCATCCCCAGATACTCGGACACATACTGGATCGCATAATTCTTCACCTCGTCATCCACCGGCTGCGATCCTCCGGTCCACTCCTGGTCGATTTTCTCATATTCGCCGCTCTCATAAAGGGAATCAATGTATTTCAGACATTGTTCATCATCCGTCCAGCTTCTGATCATAAAAAATCTGTCGGAATCCTCGCTTAACACAAGAAAATAATCATATGTATCTTCACCGTTCATGGTTTCCGTTGCAAAGGCATCACTCATCCATCGGCTTGTAACCGCACAGTACTGCCCCTTTTTGCTGATCTGATCCGGTGTCAGTGCATGATCACTCAGATAAATTTCCATGGCCACGGTAATGATTGCTCCGATCAATGCCAAAATAAGCAGTCCCCGCCACTTTTTGATTTTTGGATTTCTGATTTTCATTCGTTCCATATTCTCCCCCTGATATTCTATGAAAGTGTATTCATTTCTCTGAGACGCAGATTCAGAGACGTATATCTCTTTTGTTGTTTTTCATTCTCGATCATATGACGGACGGTATGCTCATCCCCCACAATGGCCACACACTGCTTGGCACGGGTCACTGCTGTATAAAGAATATTTCTGTTAAACAGCATGCGCGGGCCGGACAGCAGCGGCATAATGACAGCCGGATACTCACTGCCCTGAGATTTGTGGATTGTAATGGCATAAGCCAGTTCCAGTTCGTCAAGCTGTGCAAAGCCATAGGTCACCCTGCGTCCTTCATCAAATTCTACCACCAGCTGTTCCGCAAAATGATTGATCTCCCGGACAACGCCCATATCGCCGTTAAAAACGCCCACGCCCTTGTCCAAAGGCAGATTATAATGTCCCAGCACTTCCCATTCGATCTGATAATTATTCCTGATCTGCATGACCTTGTCCCCTTCACGGATAACACCCTGATGAAATTCGCGCTCTTTCTTGTCCGGGGACGGCGGGTTCAGATAGTGCTGCAGTACGGTATTCAGCCGCTCTACCCCCAGTTCTCCTTTGCGCATCGGCGTCAGCACCTGGATATCGTAAGGCTTTGCATTGACAAACTTCGGAAGCTTGTCTCTGATCAGAAGCACCATGACCCCCAGAATCTGCTGGACATCATATCGTTTCAGGCAGAAAAAGTCCTGGCTTTTGTTGCTAAGTTCAATCTGCCTTCCCTCATTGATCAGATGGGCATTCTTGATGATATCGCTTTCCAGTGCCTGTCTGAAAATCTTCGTCAGACGTACCACCTGAAAACATTCAGAATCAATGATATCCTTCAGCACATTGCCCGGTCCGACACTCGGCAGCTGGTTCACATCCCCTACAAGGATCAGCCTTGTGCCCACGGCTATGGCCTTCAAAAGGGCATTCATCAGATAGATATCCACCATAGACATCTCATCAATAATGACCACATCCGTTTCCAGGGGATTGTCCTGATTGCGCTCAAACTGTGTTCGCAGGCGGTCGTCATCCGGTCCGCCTGATAATTCCAGCATCCGGTGAATGGTCTGGGCCTCCCGTCCTGTGGCTTCTGACATACGTTTGGCCGCTCTTCCCGTCGGCGCCGCCAGACGCATCTCCAACCCTTCATATTCCAGGTATTTGATAATGGCATTGATCGTCGTGGTTTTACCGGTACCGGGACCGCCGGTGATGACAAGCACCCCATTGCCTGCAGCAGAATACACCGCTTCACGCTGGTGATCATCCAGATCAATGCCTTCCCTTTTCTCAATACGGTCCAGAACCTTTCCTACTTCCTTCTCATCCACGCTGTAATCGACACCAAGATTCTTCAGAAGTCCCGCGGTCTCCAGCTCCAGGCGGTAAAGTGAGGCTCCATACACCACCGACACATCGTCTATTTTCTTCACAACAATCTTGCGGTCCATCTGCAGGCTCTGAAGCAGATGGTCCACAGCTTCTTCTTCCACCCCCAGCATCTGGGCCGTCTTCTCCACCAGCAATGCCGCCGGTATGTAAATATGCCCGGAAAGAGTTCCCTGCTGCAGCATATAGATAATGCCGCTGCGGATTCGAAAATCTGAATGGGAACCAATCCCGGCCTTTTTGGCGATCTCATCCGCCAATTTGAAACCGATGCCGTTCATATCATCGGCCAGCCGGTACGGATTCTCCTGAATGATCCGGTACATCTCCTCGCCGTACTGTTTGTAAATTCTCAGGGATAAGGTTGTTGTAATCCCGTATTTCGCCAGAAACATCATGGCCTGACGCATATCCTGCTTCTCATGAAACTGCTGATAGATCTCCCTGGCTTTGCGTTCACTGATGCCCTTGATCTCAGCCAAGCGCTCCGGTTCTTCTTCAATGATCCTGAAAGAATCCTTTTTGAATTTCTTGACAATGCGGGCTGCCAGTGACGGTCCCACACCCCTGATGGCCCCGGAACCGAGATATCTTTCAATGGAATATTCATCCTCCGGCACTTCCACGCTCATGGAAGTCACCTTGAACTGTCTTCCATATACCTGATGTTCCGTATATTCACCCTCTGCCTTGAGATATTCTCCTTCATCCAGCGAAGTGACATTTCCCACACAGACAATCTCTTCCCCCTGGCACATCAGGGAAAAAACTGTATATCCATTGGTGTCATTGTGATAGACAATATGCTCCACAAGTCCCTGTATGCTTTCCATTCCATTACTCCTACTATCATGTATTGATGGTTAATACCCTAACTTAACCAAGAATAGCGAACCGGATACCGCAGTCTGCTGCGGCATCTGATTCGCCATCCATTCTCGTCTGTCATCAGGCTCTCGTCTGTTTGCCCTCAATAAATTCTGTATAACGGCCTGTTCCAATGGCCACTGCAGAAATCGGATCATCCACTGCTGTTGTCTGTATGCCTGTTGTCTCTCCAATCAGGTCATCCATACCAAAGAGCATACTGCCGCCGCCTGTCAGCAAGATACCTCTTGTGGCAATGTCTGCAGCCAGTTCCGGTGGTGTATCTTCCAGTACCTGATGAACCACTTCCAGAATCTGGATAATATTCTCCTTGAAAGCCTCTAGCATCTCTGTGCTGCTGACTTCCACTGTCTTCGGCATACCGGTGATCAGGTCACGGCCCTTCACCTGCATCAAAAGCGGACTGACACGCTCATACACGCCGCCAATGCGAATCTTCACATCTTCCGCTGTCCGATCACCCACCAGCAGATTATGCTGCTTTCTGAGATATCGGATCACTGCTTCGTCGAAATCATCACCGCCAAGCTTCAGTGAACGGCTGACAACTGTATCCCCCAGCGATATCACAGCGATATCCGTCGTACCGCCGCCTATATCAATGATCATGTTGCCGCATGGACGCGAAATATCAATACCTGCTCCAAGGGCCGCTGCAATCGGCTCTTCAATAATCATCACGTCTCTGGCACCTGCCTCCAGCGCTGCCTGCCAGACCGCATTCTTCTCAACTTCTGTTGCACCGCTCGGTACACCTACACAGACTCGCGGACGCTTCAATGTCTTTCTGCCCATAGCCTTCTGAATAAAGTAGCGCAGCATCTTCTCTGTAATAGTATAATCTGAGATCACACCCTGACGCAGCGGACGTACAGCTTCAATATTCCCTGGAGTTCGTCCCATCATCTGACGTGCTTCCTCACCGATGGCCTTTATTTCATTTGTATCTTTATCATAAGCCACAACTGAAGGTTCCTTCAGTACGACTCCCTTGCCTCTCACATAGACAAGGACACTGGCTGTACCCAAGTCAATTCCTATATCTGAACTTGCCATATGTTTCCCCTTTCTCTACCCGTTGGCATCTCTATTTATTATAACGTATTGGCTTTGCGTTTTCCACAACATTATACACTATATTTTAGCATTTTTGCACTACTTTTATTGCTCAAAATAGACAGTTTTTACAGTCTATACACTTTTTTAGTATCAAATTAGTATCGCACACGATCGGCAGCAAGGCCGATAAAAGCCGCTTTTTCTGTTGCGCTGGTCCATGTCCGATTGAACCCGCTCACAGTGCTGTGCATTGCTGCAGAAAGCTGTCTGTCTGACAACACATAGCATTCTAATGGCCGTCTGTAGCTTGGGCTTCTTAAATGCCTCATGGCTTTAGCCTGGCATTGACGGACGCTCTCCTTGCTCCGGCTCTCAAGCTCTCCGACCTGTTCCATAGTAAGCCCCTCGAAGTATCGCAAGGTGATCACTTCGCGTTCACGGTCCGGCAGCTTGTCAACGGCTGCATGTATGTCCCGTTTCATGTTCTCTTGGTCGATACGGTCAATAATATCATCTTCTATGCCCTCGTTACCTATGGTGTCGCCGATGGTAGTGGTATCACCCTCACCTGTAGGGGCTGACAGGCTCGCTATGGTGCCCATTCTGATGGCCTGCTGCATGGTGTCTTCTGACCGGCTTATTCCCATCAGCGCCCGTATCTCGTCAGCAGAGGGCTTGTGACCAAACTGTTTTTGATAGTCTGATTGTAGCTTTCTGTATTTCTGGACCCTGGCAGCCATTCCGGAAGATATCCGGACCGTACTGCAGCAGTTTTCAATGTATCGGCGCATCCGTTGGCGGATCCAGAAGGCCGCATAAGTAAGAAATGACGCCCCCGCGTTCTGATCAAAGCGAATGGCAGCGGAGTAAAGCCCTAAGTATCCCTCTTGCATTAAATCATCCATTTCAGCATATCCGGAATATTGGAGAGCTATTTTATAAATAAATGGCCGGTGCTCGTCCCATAATTCAATTAATTCTTCATTGTTCATAAAATATACCCTCCAACAATAAAAGGGCCCTGGAATCATTCCAGAGCCCCCCCCCCAATAACAATAGGTGCTGAATTATATCAGCTCCTACAGCCGGATGGATTATTCAGCCGGTTTGTTCTCTTCGTAATAGATGGCCATCTTTTTGTTGTCCAGAACAAAAGCGTCATAGACAATTCGACCCTCTACCAGCTTACCGGAAATGCCGGGCGGATTATCGTGCGTCCGGTACTCTTCAAGCTTTGTCGGTGCCACGGTCGCCACTGGGTGAGCGATCATGAAGCCGAACTTCGCTGGCAGTCGCTTAGCTGGCAGCTTTACAACGTCCATACCATCAATCATGCCAACAACGCCCTTTGCTTTCTGATCAGCTGTGATATCGCAGTCAATATCCAGATCAGGGCACTTCTTTAAAAGTCTGTATGTAGCCGGTGTTACCGTCAGAATACGGCCGGTATCCGGTACATCGTTGTTATCCATGGTCTCTGTGGCCTGGATGATCTCATCATAGAGATTGTTACTGGTCAGCGTTACGCTTGTTACCTTTGTACCGGCGTTGGCAGTCATGACGCTGTAAACGTATGTGTCAACCTCCGGAATAATAACTTCGCGCTGCTGTCTGCCTAATGCAGCGGCCGCACTTAACACACCGTCTGTTTCATCGTTATCAAGTGTATCAATAACGAATGTGAAAGAACGGTCCTTTGTCAGTGTCATTTCCTCAATAGTGTTTTCCACCTTACCGAGTGCTCCATATCTGGAAGCATTTTCGCCGGTGCCCGCTCTGTCATAGTCGCTCATCGGCACGGTGTTCACCTTGTGAATCTTAATTGTATGAGCCCCCGACCAATCAAAGTCTTTATTGGTCAGCATTGACGCCTTACTTCCTGCTGTGAAAGCTTCGTCAACATAGGGCTGAAATTTAGTGACTAAATTAATTGCCATTTATTTTATCTCTTGCCAGAAAAGAAAGCCGCGCGCGACTGGTCCGGAGGGGCTCCCGTGCCTACTTTTGGCGCTTCATGCGCAACCCTATCATCAAACATAAATATATTTCTGACCTTTTCATTAACAGCTTTTTGAAATGCATCTGTTAAAGTTTTATAACTCTCATCAAATGCTTCTTTGCTGCTGTAATTAAACGTATCCGCCAGAGAACACGGAAACCCGTCATGTGCTAATGCCTCCATGGCATCCGCCCGCAGCTCTCGTTTTGTGACTTCCCTTTCTCGTCTATCAAGTTCGCTTTCCTGCTGATCTTCAGTGAAAAGCTTTTGCATTCTGTTTCGTTCCTGGGCTATCTTCTTAGCTATGATCCTGTCAACATCGGCGTCCGTATACTTCTTTTCTGGCGCCGGTGGTGTCTGATCAGAATCATTCTGTTCAGTGCCCGGGCTTACTTCCTTTGTGTCTGTGGAAGTCTCAGCAGCGGCATTCGTGCCGTCCATTTCTTCTGTAGTGGTGTTGTTTAATTCATCCATACATTTTACCCGTTTAAAGACCGCCGTCTATTAATTCGCGTTTTACAGTGTCGCCGCACTCAGATGACAAATCTCTTCCGGCTGGCGGAGAATACCAGCCGGGAAAGTGAGGTATTTAATGCTCAGATACAACAAAAGCGCGGGTTGGATGGGCCGCGCCTTCGTCTTCGTCGCTTCTTCTTTGTGTGATGCTAGACAGACATGTTCTTAACAAAAAAACACAATCACTCATATATCTGAGCAGTTTTATTATACTCCTTTATCGGTTTTTTGTAAACCGATAAAAAGATATTTTATAACTCTTCCGCGCGCGCATCGTGTTCATTAATTACATTGTGTGCACGCGCGTTATCGTGTTATATAACTATTTCAATACTAACAAATACTAACAAATGTTAACATTTATTAACATTAAATTCAAAAGTCAAGTTTTGACAAGTTCTTTCTATCAAGACCTTACCATTGTATCGCCTCTCTTCCTGTAAATTTGTGCCTGTGATATATATCTATGTGAAACCGAGTATTTCCGAGTATTAAAGCCCTGCTGCCGTCTCTGGTAACGATGGCAGCAGGTGGGGAAATTATTCAATCAGTCCAAGACCTTTCATGAAGAAATAAACAAGCCGAAGCTCTCTGGCCGAACATCTGTCCAAAGCTGCTTTCATACTTAAAGTTTTCGCCGGTGCAGTTGCTACAAATTCGGCCGTGCTCTGTCTTACTGGAAGCCCGCACGGGGTGTATTTTCGGGGTTCGCTCGGAGTTTGCTCGGAGTTCACCACACCTTCGATCAGCAGCGGCCGGCGCTTGTCAGCTTCTTCAAAAACACGCTGCATGTAGTCCTGCTCAACGTGTTCCGAATGCACCGAATACGCTATAATCCGAGCCTGTTCATAGTCATCCACCGACCAGCTAGACAAGGCTTTCACCAGAATACAAAATGCATGTTGTAATTCAAATTCCTTTATTGTCATTTTTTCTCTTTCCTTTCCGCCGGTTATGTGCTATTCTAAGGGTGCTAAATCTTGAACAGCTCCGGCTGTGGCCCTCCTCTGAGGGCTTTTTTATGTTCTGGTTAATATGTATCTAGTTAAGGTTGTAAGTGCTAATCTCGCCTTTAACAAAGGCCTTGCCGGTGCGGATATCCTCTTCAATGGTGTCTATGCTCCCATGAATAAATTCCCCTTCACGTTCTATAGTGTTGCTGATATCATGAAGCGTGTCGTTAAGGTCGCGAATTGCTGACACCTTGAGCATTTCCATAACCTCACTGAAAGAAAGCCCGGATTCTTCTTTCAAAATGTTAGATAATCTAATCATTTCTTTCATTTCATCAGTCACCCGCATTTTATTATTTCCTTCTCTAAATGCATTCATTTTTCATTCTCCTTTCAATAGTCGCCGCCTATTCCTATATACCCATAGAAAACCAACCAGTACGGTTCAAACCTGCATAAATAGAGGCTCTCACGTACCAGAGTGTAGTCAACTAGTACGTGCATATTCACTACCACCCAACAAGTACGTGCATTTTGCCGTATTCGTTGGTGCTCAACTAATACGCTAACCTCTTATAAAATAAGGCTTTTAATCGTATTAGTTGGTTTTTGTACTGGCTTTAAGAGATATAAGCCATTTCTTAGGTTTAAACCCAACCGCCCAAATATGTATTTGACCTTCCTGTTTCAACTCAGCTTTTGCATTTTTTAAGGAATACTCAGATACTCCGCTATCCTTTGCCAACTGGTCTAATTCCTTTACCTCCATTTGTTTTTGACTTTGTAAAACTAGTAAAATAAACTCTTTCGCATCCTCCAGCTTTGGCCGGATACTCTTTTCTTTTGCATCAGCAAGCACGAAATCACGGTCTTTTTTATTAGTGTACGCCTTAAATACCGGCACCCCGCCATCTTTTAAAGCGTATAAAGCGGTTTTCTCCAATTTGCCGTAATTAGATTTTTCTTGACTCATGTATCTAATGCCGTTCTCTTGTGTTTCACCTAGCAACAGCACCGATCTGGAAGAGTCCCAGATATCAGAGCTATCTGCAATACGTTTTCTACCATAGACGCCGCTTTGCTTGTTGACATGAACAACTATAATAAAAGTGGTCTTATAGACTTCTCCATATCCCAAAAGCGGTGTAAAGCATTTTCTCATGGCATTCCGGTCACCCATTTTTAAATTCGGCGGTATGAATGACTGTATGGGGTCAAATATAACCAACTCAGGGCGTTCTGCTTTTATGAAATCTTCCAACATTGGCGCATTTAGATTTAAGTCAACGAAATTCGGGTCAGATGGTGCCAGATATTTGATTTTATTCATATCAGCGCCATTACTTTTTAGACGCCTTGCCAATACATACTCCCATGAGTCCTCAGCTGAAAAGAATAACACTTTGCCGGGCTTTCCTTTGAATGGAATATCAACGCCATCCATAAAAAACGGATAATTACCCGTTGTGATGGCTGCTGTTATGTTGCATATAATGGAAGTCTTGCCAGTGCCACCCTCGCCGCCAAGTGTTGTTATACCGTACCGCGGTATATATCCGGGCACCAACCATTCCGGTTCCTTTATTTCAACTGAATTAGCCGTGCCTAGTTCAACCGGTTTACTCTGTTTCACCGGCCGGGCTTTGCCCTGATCACAGACAGCGGGCGTCTGCTGTTTCTCCTGCTGCTCTAGTTTAGCAAGCTCAATAGCAACTTCTTCCTTTGATAGATGCTCCCAGTATTCGGGATCTGTTCTTTCTGGTTCCACGTTCTCACCTCCTTATTTTTCCATTGCCTCTCAAGCTGTTTCGCATACCAGGCGGCCACCTCTTGAGTCGTTTTCTCCTGTTTCTCTTCATAATCCGCCACAACTGCAGCGTAAAGCTTGCGGGCCCTGCTGCTGCCAAGTTCTTCCAATCTCTGCAGGCATCTTTCAGCGCTGCCAGACCATGTCAGTTCATAGCCATAGATTTTCAGGAAGAACGCTTTTGTCAGCGGCATAGGCTTAAAGCTGTTGATAAATTTTTCTAGGGCTTCATGCTTCATTCGCTCACCCCGAAGCGCTCACGGGCGTATTTACGCGGTATTTTGCCGCGAACGATAAAATAGCCCTTGGCTTTTAACTCCTCATTCATCTGGCGGATAAAGCAGTATGCTTTACTTTCTGATACGCTGACCATCTCGGCCAGTTCTTTGGCGTTCATGTATTCGCTCATTTGCTTCTCCTTTCTCAATATCTTCCCGCAGTATTCTTTCGGGCGGCCTTCCTGGTCAAGTTCCCAGATGTCACCGCCATGATCAACGACAAGTTTCTTCCCCTGCTGCAATGCATGCCGTACCGTTTCGCCGGTCCAGCCGTTGGCCGGTTCATCCTCGTTTTGATTGAATGTTTTAAACTTCATGCTTTCTCCTTTCATCCATTTCAAAGCCGCTCCCCAGCGGGTTAATCAATAATGTCTGTTACGTCACAGCCCAGGACGCGGGCAATCTTACCGACCGTCACCGGTTTCATTTCGCTATTGCCTACATGGGTTATTGTTCCAAGTGGAATTCCTGCTTCAACAAGGTCCTTGCGGCTCTTGCAGGCTCTTGCCATAGCTAAATGATATTTCTCTTTGTTAATTCGCATCTCACACATCTCCTTTCAGATACTTTTTTATCTATGACAGATAAAAAATAGATATATTTTTATCTGATACAATCATCATATCAGATACTTTTTTATCTGTCAACAGTCAAACAGATATTTTTTTATCTGTACAGATATTAAAATTCATGCTATTATGAAATATAGAAAGGATGTGAAAAAATATGCCGAATAAAGATGTTTCTACTGGGGAAAAAATCAAACAAACCCGGATACAACAAGGTCTTACACAGAAACAGCTCGCTGAAAAATGCAATATGTATGAATCGCAAATAAGAAAATATGAGGCCGGTAAAGTTAATCCCAAAATCGAAACATTACAGAAAATCGCCAATGCACTACATGTTCCAGTAGATTCATTACGTTCAGATTTTTCATTACGTTTTGATTCTATAATGGACCTCATGCATCAAGCTTTTGCCGCAATGGATAGAAGCATGGAAGCAGAAAATAAATTACTCACCAATTACAGAAGCCTTAATGAGCAGGGTAAGGAAAAAGCCATCGAGCAAATAGAAATGCTCACGAAAATACCCGAATACCGCGCTGATCAGAACCCAGCCGCCGAATCTTCGGCCCCTTCCGATCAGGACGAATAGTTATCGTCAAAGTTGGCAAAAACAGCCGTACTTAAAGTACACTTGTAAACTTGCTTTCTAAAAAAATAGAAACCGAATTAGTCCCCCGTTTCGTCGAAATTTCGGCACCCTGCAGACGGTGAACGAATCGTTCTGCCTTCCCAGGACGTAAGGGTAGGAATACTATGCACACCCTTTCAATCATTTCAAAGCCGCTCCCCAGCACCACGAAATGAAAGAAGGGATACAATGCCGGTATACAAGGATGAAAAACACGGTACATGGTATGTGAAGTTATATTATACGGATTGGACTGGCCAGAAGCGCCAGAAGATGAAGCGGGGCTTTAAGCTCCAAAGAGATGCTAAAGAGTGGGAAAATGACTTTCTCACGCAGCAGGCGGGCGAATCAGACATGAAGTTTTCCGCCCTGGTAGAATTGTTTTTAAAAGATTATAAAAGCCGGGTGCGGTTCACAAGTTATAGAATGCGTAAACAGACCATAGAAAAGCATATATCACCGTACTGGAAAGATACAGCAATCAACAAGATCACACCGGCCAGTGTCCGGAAGTGGCAGCAGGCTATTATTGACCAGGAATACAGCGAGTCATACTGTTTTCTGGTGCATTCCATCCTTGCTCAGATATTGAATTACGCCGTGAAATATTACGGCCTCAAACAGAACCCGTGCAAGCTTGCCGGGGCTATGGGCAAAGCCGGTGTTAGGCGCTTGAATTTCTGGACCTTGGAAGAGTTCCGGAAGTTTCTGAATACAGTGACAGATCCCGCATTACACACGGCCTTTCAAGTGTCGTTCTTTACCGGGTTACGGATTGGGGAACTGCAAGCGCTCACCCTTGCAGACTTTGACCAGGATAACGGCGCTCTACTGGTAAATAAAACCTATCAGCGCTATGGCAGCGCCGACCATGTAGGACCGCCAAAATCAGTGCGGGGCGTCCGATCTGTTACGCTGCCACCGTTCCTGGTGGATGTCTTGAAAGAATATCTGACCCATTTTTACGACATGCAGCCAGAAGACCGGATATTTCAGCCCGTCACACAATCAAAGCTTCAGACGGCAATAAAAAACGGCTGTGAGGGCACCGGCATCAAACGCATCCGGATACATGAGCTCCGACATAGTCACGTATCTATGCTAATTGATATGGGCTTCACGCCGTTTCTAATCGCTGAACGTATCGGCGATACCCCGGAGATGATCAACAAGGTTTACGGGCATCTGTACCCGAACCGGCACCAGGAAGTAGCCGACAAACTCAACAAATTAGTATCAAAATAGTATCATATGGAATTATAAAAAGGCCAGAAAGCAAGGTTTTTCAATGTTTTCTGGTCTTTTCGTTGTATTATAACGTATTTTTGATAAATTACCACTGGTTTTTACAGCTCATGAACAAAAAGAAAGGGAACCGCACCATCCGGCGCCATTCCCCATGTTCTCTTTGTATTCTGAATCAAAAATGTACTATTTATTGAACAGATGTGCTCGTTTATCGAAATAAACCTTATTGGCCCCGATCATAAATAATGACACGATCATGCTTGAAATCAGCATCGTTCCTGATTCGGATGCTGTCAGAAGATTCAACCCGCTGATCAGAGAGCTTGCTGCAATGTAAGTAATCTCAATAACCAGTGAAACAATATACATGATCAGCAGCATCTTCGGTCCCTTCGCCTTAAATCCGGCCAGATACTGGCGGACAATCAGCGCATAGACCCCCAACAGAATCAACAGCACACCGTAAACAATATCCAACACATGAAGCCCCGGATAGACAGCATAAACCTGTGCTGCCTGACTCTTCGTCTCGTACTGCATCCCCAGAACAGCCTCTACACCTGTCCATATATTGGCAAAGCCTGTCAGAACCAAGGAAAAATAGATCAGAAACTTGTACCACTTCATCGGTCTCGCCGGATAACGCTTCTCATCCGGAGCCATCTGATCAGTACGCCCGCTCTGTGCGGCTGATGCCTGTTCTCCCATTGATTGACGTGTACCTTCAAATGAAGATGAAGCAAAATCATCTTCATTCATGGCTTTCCTTCTTGTCTCTTCATCAATTACTGTCCCACAGACAGGACATCTTCCCGCCTCATCTGCGAGGCGCTGGCCACAATTCGGACAACGCATTGTCATTCCCCCAACTCATATTCCCGAAGCATCGGGCATTTCTCTTAATTAAACTTGTAAATCTTCTGAGCCATTCTGTAGCATCGCACAACAATTCCATAGGAAATCTTGCCCGGTGGATTGCTGACAATACCACGGCCGCCAAGGCGAACTCTCCAGTACATGCTCGGATACTTCTTCTTGAAGTATTGCCACAGTTCACGACGCTTCTCAAGATTCTCAGGTGTTCCTGAGATCAGAAGCATAATAGATGTCACGCAGCAGATCATGGCCAGATAGCTCAACATATAACGCGCCAGATGCTTATTGGATACATCCTGCGGCAGGCAGTAGGCATCGATCATCAGCTTGTTCACATAAATCTGCTGATCAATACGGCTGATCATCACGCGTTCGTTGACAGACTGGTCATTACGTCCAATAAAATATCTGTAAAGATCCACATCTAAATAATACAACGTCTTCACATACGGCAGCGGTATATAGACAAACAGATTGTCCACATAGAATGTATGCTTCGGCAGTTTCAGCCCGCTCTCTCTCAGCACTTTGGTTCTGTAGATCACAGAGTGCATCAGCAGATTCTGATCCATTCTGAAATGGCGCGCCTCATCCCATCCGAATATCTTCTCTTCCGGGAGCACCTTATGATAGCCGATTGTATGAGATGTACCATCCTCCACATGTTCATAGACATAATTGCAGATAAACATATCCACACGCTTGCGATCCTCTCTGAACTGTTTCAATCTATTCAGCACAATCTTGTAGCTGTCTGTATCCAGCCAGTCGTCTGAATCCACAACCTTGAAATACATGCCTCTGGCATTGGTAATACCTGTATTCACTGCACCACCATGACCTGCATTCTCCTGATGGATCGCACGGCAGATCCCCGGATACTTTGCTTCATATTCATCCGCAATGGCAGCTGTGCCATCGCTGGAACCGTCATCTACAATAATAATCTCCACGTCCTCGCCGCCCGGCAGCAGTGAATCAATACACTTGCGCATATAAGCTTCCGAGTTGTAACAAGGAACCGCAAAAGACAGAATCTTCAATCTTCCCAACCTCCTGATTAGATGTTTTTAAGCGTATAATGAGCAGGAGACAACTCCTGTCTGTTATATCTTAACAGGTCAATCCATAAAATACCAGTATAAAAATCTTACTTTTTTATAACTAATGGTTAAACGGACCTATCTTCCGCGTAATTTATTCAAAATCGTCACTGCAATCAGCACGATCAGATTGATGATAACAATGCTGGCACCCGTTGGAAGATTCATCTCAAATGACAGGATCAGCCCTGCCAGGAAGCAGATCACAGACAGAAAAACGGATAATACTGCCACTGCCTTGAAGCTGACAACCAGCTTGCGCGCAATCACCGCAGGAAAAATGATCAAACTGGAGATCAGAAGACTTCCCATCATCCGCATACCCATAACAACGGTCAATGCTGTCAGCAGCGCAATCAAAAACTGATAAAACCCGACTCTGATACCGCTGGCCTTTGCGAAATTCTCATCGAATGTGATCAGGAACAACCGATTATAAAATACGACAAACAGCACAAGAATGACAATCGACAGCACAACGCTGAAGATCACATCCTCTCTGCTCATAGCCAGAATACTGCCGAACATATAACCGTTGACATCTACATTGAATCCACTGCTCATGGCAGTGATGATCACACCAATGGATAATGCACCGGTGGCTACCATGCCAATCGCTGTATCCCCGCCGGTTTTAGACCGCTGGGACCAGAACATGATCAGGCAGGCTGCAATCACAACAATTGGAATCGAAACTGCCATAACCGGCAGTCCGAGCGCTACGGCCAGGGATGTGGATGCAAAACCGACATCTCCGAGTCCATGGCCAATAAGGGAATACTGCTTCAATACAAGAATAACCCCCAGCAGTGCCGCACAAAGAGAAATCATCACACCAGCTGCAATAGCTCTCTGTACAAACGGATAAGACAGGGCCTCAATTAACTGTGTCATGATAATGTCCTCCTTCTTGTGCACACTTTCTACACCATGCTTCATGATCGCCGTCGAATTCCACGGTCTGATTCATCATAATAATATGGCTGGCATACTGTTCCACCTGATCCAGATCATGGGAAACCATAAGAATGGTCACACCCTGCTTCTTGTTGATATGGTCGATCAAACTGTAAAACTCCGCTGTGATCGCCGGATCAAGGCCTGCACATGGTTCATCCAGGATCAAAAGCTTCGGTTCTCTGCAAAGAGCTCTTGCCAGAAGCACACGCTGCTTCTGACCGCCTGAAAGGTTGCCGATCCTGTAATCTGCCAGATCTGTAATATCCAATGTCTCCATGGCATCTGCAGCTTTCTTCCTGTCTTCTCGCGTATAAAAAGGAAAACGTCTTCCGGAACGCTGCATGCCCGCCAAAACAACTTCTCTGACGGTTGCCGGAAAATCTCTTTCTATCTCCGTAATCTGTGATAAATAAGCGTACTGCTCCGGTGACAGTGCATGAATGACCTCACCGGATGTAACAGGCACCAGTCCCACAATCCCCTTGACAAGGGTGCTCTTGCCTGAACCGTTGCTGCCTATGATGCAGGCATACTCGCCTGCCTCTATCTTAAAAGATGCATGTTCTACAGCGACACGCTTATCATCGCTGTAAATGATCGACACATCTCTGACTTCCAGAATTGACATTTCTTCCTCCTACTCCAATGCCTTCTTCAGCGTATCGGCATTCTGCTGCATAAGATCAATAAAGGTCACGCCGGATTCGAATTCATCCTTCGTTACATTATGACAGGTGGAAAACATCAGCATCTGCGCACCTGTTGCATCTGCAATAGCTCGGGCTACATTCGGCGTTGAAAGCTCCTCATATAAAATATACTTCACATGGTGTTCTTTCATATAGTTGATCACATTCGCCATCTGTGCCATGCTCGGCTCTGTATCCGCCGAACAGCTGTCATAAACGCTCTCATACTCCAAGCCATAACCGTGAATGAAATACCCATAGGCAAAACGTCCGCCGAAAACAACATCCCGGCGATTACCGCCTGCTGTGATTGACTTCAGTTCACTGTCCAAAGCCTCCAGTTTCTCAATGTAAGCTTCTGCATTGGCCTTATACGTCTCAGCATTGGCCGGATCTGCCTCACAAAAGGCATCCTCGATATTCTTCACCATCTGTATGGCATTCTGCATATCCAGCCAGATATGCGGATCATACGTATGCTCATGGTGATGGCTGCTGTGGTCATGACTGTCTTCCTCCGCATGGGCTGAATCTTCCTCCGCCTCCGCATGTTCATGTTCCTCATCTTCTTCCTTCATCATAGAAACGCCGGAAGAAGCATCCACAACCTTTACTTTCGACATATCGACACTGTCTGCCAGCTCCTGAGCCCAGGGCTCCATCTCGGCGCCGGTATAGATAAACATATCAGCCTCAGAAATTCGGATCATATCTCCCGGTGTCGGGTCATACATATGACTCTCCATTCCCGGCAGCAGGACCAGGCTCACATCCGCATGATCGCCGCCGATCTGTCTGGCAAAATCATACTGAGGAAACAAGGTTGTCACCACCTGCAGTCTGCCGTCAGACGCTTTATCAGCGGATGCCACCTGATGCCCGCAGCCTGCCAGCACCCACACAGCAAGCAAAAGCACCGGCAGTAATCTTATTCTATTCTTTATCATATCATTACACTCTCTCGTATTATATAGTAGTAGTGTTTAGAGACCCTCTCCAAGGTCTTCATAACTATTAAGTCATAGTCCTTTTCTTTACCTTTTCTACAGGTTCGACTATGATATATAAGGTGCTGTGGATTGG
>NZ_JAMOKJ010000014.1:0-112064 GCF_023656595.1 Coprococcus intestinalis
ATTTTAACTCCGTTTTCAGGGATTTCATATATCTAAGTCATTATTTTTCTATTTTGTATAGAATTTAACCCTGCAAAGTAGAATTTACTTCTGCAAAGTAGAAGTTACTTTTGCAACTCACCTTTATATGCGTTTTTTGTTACCTGTATTAAATCTGACACGACACAAAGCGCTTCCATATTGTTAAGAAAACGTCACACCTCGGATCTCTGCTACTCTTATCAACCCATACCTCTTCATCCGTCAATTCTCATCATTCGCTAGATAAGGTGCTTTATTCCCCTTAATTCTCTCTGTCTTTCTCATTTATTATCAGCTATAATAGTGTGTAACAACGTAAAGGAGTCCTTAAAAGATATGAATATCAAAAAAAAATATTCTAAGAAGCGTCACCAATCCTACGCTTCTGCCCAGGCGCATGCTGTTATAAACGGTCTGATTGGTGTCATCGTCATTGCATTTATCAGCTTTTATTTCTTTCTGACACCATTGAATCCACAGTCCATTGCTTTCTGGCTGACACTGATCATTGCACTGTTTGTCTTTGCAGCTCTGAAATCACTGACTATTTGCAGTGCAGCTGCCGGGCGTATGCAGGATCAGGCTGCCGGTCAAAAAACCTGGAAAGATGTCTGCGGACATGAAGGCATTTTTTTCATCCTCCCACTCATTGCAATTATCGCATTGCTGTTAATTGCACTCAGCGGTTCACCTGTTTTTTCGTCACATAAATATGCCGCAATCCTCAATGTAGAGGATGCTGTCTTTTCTGATGATTTATCTGAATCTCTCGGCACAGACTCTATTGCCCTCATGGACACAGCCTCTGCAAGAATGCTCGGAGACAGAGAAATCGGTTCTTTATCTAATGTCGTCAGCCAGTTCAATGTTTCTGATGACTACACACAGATTGATTATAATGGGAAACCCGCCAAAGTCGCTGCACTCGATTATGCCGGTTTCTTTAAATGGATTGGAAATAAATCCGATGGCGTACCTGGCTATGTTACAGTTAATCCAGTGTCCATGTCGGCCTCCTATGTACAATGCAGCCAGCCGATGACGTATGTACCATCCGCTTATTTCCATGAGGATGCTGCAAGGTATATCCGTTTCCACTATCCGACGCTGCTCCTTGGTAATCTTCACTTTGAGATAGATGAGCAGGGACAGCCTTATTACGTGATGTCCGTTTACAAAAATACAATTTCTCTGTTCGGTGGTCAGACTGTCACGGGTGCGATTACGCTGAACCCATCAACCGGCGAGCTGACACACTATGCACTTTCAGTTGTTCCAAACTGGGTCGATGTTGTTGTGGACGGAGATCTTCTTTGCCGTCAATACAACTGGTCCGGTACGCTTAAGAACGGCTTCATGAACAGTCTGATTGGCAAAAAAGGTTGCAAACGGGTCACGACTTATGAAGCAGATGAAGATGATGAAAACGACGATGTCCCTGTTTCTGATTATGGTTATGTTTCCAAAAATGGCGATATATGGATCTATACAGGTGTCACATCCGTCAATGGTGACCGCTCCAATATTGGTTTCTTACTTGCCAACGAGCGAACGGGTGAAGCCCATTATTACAGTATCGCCGGTGCTGATGAAAAGTCAGCGATGGCAGCCGCCGAAGGTGAAGTGCAGGAGAAAGGTTATCAGGCCAGTTTCCCGTCCCTGATCAATGTAGAAGGCCATCCTACCTATATTATGGTCTTAAAGGACGCCAGCGGTCTTGTAAAGCTTTATGCCGCCGTTAATGTGGAACAATATAATATCGTTACAACCGCTTCCTCCCAGACTGAATGTCTGAACAGATACAAACAGCTTCTTGGCATAGAAAGTGGCAGTGCTGACAATAACAACAATCAGCCTGACAACAGTACCAGTACTGATAACGACGCTCCTAACAGCGTCACAGGCAGTAGCGACATCTCTGAACCAACTGTTGCAGATGCCGAAACCAATCTTACCATTACGGATATCAAATACATCGATATCAACGGTAACACTTACATCTATCTGATTAGCGAAAATGATACCCTTTATCGTGCAAAGGCAGCCTCCCACGAGGACATGCTGCTGTTGAAAAAAGGTGATAACGTTCACATTGCATACTCCGGCAAAGATATTGTCACATGCGAAAAACAGAACTGATCCACTGATTAAAACAAGCGATTGCTTCAAAATGACATGAAGCAGTCGCTTGTTTTATGGATACCTGTTCAATTTGATAGATACTTAATCTCCACCAGTGTCAATCCGTGTGCAGGCGCCGTTGGTCCCGCAGCCTTTCCCATCGGATGCTCTACCGCTTCCCTGACTTCCTCCGGTTCTTTCTGTTCCAGTCCGACCTTAATCAATACACCGGCGATAATACGCACCATATTGTACAGAAAGCCATTGCCGCTGACACGCAGTGTCACAATATCTCCTTCTTCAATCAGTTCAAGGGAATAGATAGTTCTTACAGTACTCAGCACCTTTGTCTTCTGTGAACAAAAGGATTTAAAATCATGTTCACCAACCAGATAAACACCGGCTTCACGCATCTTGTCCACGTTCAGCTTTTTCGGGACAAAATAACTGTATAAGCGCTCTTTCGGCAGCTGAGTCCGCCGATTAAGAATCCGGTATTCATATGTTTTCTCCACATCCGTATAGCGGGGATGAAAATCCAAAGGCACTTCCTCGGATTTCTGCACCACAATATCCTTTGGAAGACGCTGATTAATGGCCAGGGCATATTTCCAGTCAGGAATATTTTTGTCTGTGTCAAAAACCGCCACCTGTCCAAGGGCATGCACCCCGGAATCCGTCCGGCTGGCGCCTGTCACATCGGTTTTCTCCCCAAGAAGATTTTCTATGGCTTTTTGAAGTGTTGACTGTATAGAAACACCATTCGGCTGCACCTGCCATCCGCAGTAGTTTGTGCCGTCATAAGCCACCGTCAGTTTAATTCTATGCACAGTTACATCACTCCTCTCAGCACACAAATGGCAATCATATAAACAGCCATTAGCAAATAAGCCATCCGGTCTCTTTTCTCATAATGCAGCGGCTTCATCTTTGTACGGCCCTGTCCGCCGTGATAACAGCGTGCTTCCATGGCCATAGCCAGATCATTGGCGCGTCGGATTGCGGCGATAAAAAGCGGCACCAGAAGCGGTACAAGCCCTTTTGCTCTCTGAATCAGATTACCACTCTCAAAGTCTGCCCCTCTGGCCTGCTGTGCCTTCATGATTCTGTCCATTTCTTCCAGTAAAATCGGAATAAATCGAAGGGCAATAGACATCATCATCGCCACCTCATGTACCGGCACATGCACCCTGTTTAAACAGCCCAACCCTTTTTCAAGACCATCTGTCAGCTGGTTCGGTGTTGTGGTCAATGTCATCAGAGATGAGCCAATAATCAGATAACTCAGACGCATGACCATATAAAGACCTGTCTTTAATCCCTGTACAGTTGCATTCAAAAAACCGATCTTAAATAAACTGTCTCCCGGCGTCAGAAAAAGGCTGAAACAAAAGGTTAAGAGAATAATCATAAAAATGGATTTTAACCCTTTCAGCATAAAGCTCACCGGTACTTTTGACAGCGCAATCAAAGCTACCATCGCTGCCGTCACAATGATAAAAGCCGGAACACTGTGAATCAAAAAAACAGATATGACAAACAAAACCGTTCCAAGCAGTTTTACTCTCGGGTCCAGACGATGGATCACGGAAGACTGGGGATAATATTGTCCAATGGTTATGTCTCGTATCATTTCTCGCCGTCCTCCATTCTCGTCTTCCTCCATAAATTCAGAATTTCCTCTGCCGCATCGGATACAGTCAAGATATCTGTGGATAAGTCATAACCTTTTCCCGCAAGACTGTGCATAAGATAGGTCATCTTCGGCGCAGAAAGTCCCATTTTCTCTAATTCCTTATAACGACCAAAAATTTCATGCGGTAAGCCGTCCATGACCAGTTCTCCCTGATTCATTACAAGCAATCTCTCAGCGTATTCCGCCATATCCTCCATAGAATGCGAAGATAATATAACCGTCATCCCGGTTTCTCTGTATAAATGCACAATCGTATCCAGGATCTCTTTCCGACTTCCCGGGTCTAATCCAGCCGCCGGTTCATCAAGAATCAACACTTCCGGCTGCATCGCCAGAACACCTGCAATGGCCACACGGCGTTTCTGACCGCCTGATAATTCAAAAGGTGATAAGGTATATTGTTCTTCTTTGATGCCCACCAGCTGAAGCGCATCGATTGCCCGCATTCTGGACTCTTCCTGAGATAATCCCAGATTCTTCGGCCCAAAAGCCACATCCGTCAGTACATCAATCTCAAATAGCTGATATTCCGGATACTGAAAAACAATACCGACTTTCGAACGCAATTCCTTTTTCTTGTAACCATCCGCTGTGATGTCCTCATCGTGAAAATAAATTTTGCCGGAGGTTGGCCTGATTAATCCGTTCATATGCTGGATCAACGTTGACTTACCGGATCCGGTATGGCCGATCACCCCGATAAAGCTACCTGATTCAACAGCGAAACTAACATCTTTCAGAGCCTGTTTCTCAAAAGTGGTTCCGCCACTATATATATAATTAACATTCTCAAATCGAATCTGCGACATATCCCGTCCCCTTTCCTCCAGGCTGCAAAATCTGTTCTAATTCATGAATAAACTGTTCCTGGGTCAGAATACCGTCGGAAAAAGGCATCCCCTGCTGTTTCAGCTGCCAGGCTAACTCCGTGATCTGGGGAACATCCAGCTCCAATTTCTGAAGCTCCTCTACTCTGGAAAAAACCTCTTTTGGCGTGCCATCCATGGCAATCTGCCCCTGATCCATAACAAGTACACGATCTGCATCCACCGCCTCATCCATATGATGGGTGATCAGGATAACGGTTACTTTCTCTTCTTTATTTAGACGATGTACAGCCTCCAGAACCTCTCTTCGGCCTGACGGATCCAGCATAGCTGTTGCCTCATCCAATACCATACAGGAAGGCCTCATAGCCATAATGCCAGCAATAGCAATTCGCTGTTTCTGACCGCCTGACAATTTATTCGGCGAATGATACCGATAAGCTGCCATATCTACACTCTCCAGACTCTTTGCCACACGCTGCCATATTTCTTCCGTAGGCACGCCCATATTTTCAGGACCGAATGCCACATCCTCCTCCACAACACTGGCGATAATTTGATTATCCGGATTCTGAAAAACCATTCCTGCGGTCTTTCTTATCTCCAGCCATTCTCTTTGCTCTTTTGTGTCATGCCCGTTAATCCATACGGTTCCTTCTGTTGGCTGAAGCAATGCATTCAGATGTCTGGCAAGTGTTGATTTGCCTGAACCGTTATGTCCCAGTAAAACAACAAAACTTCCTGCCTCTATATCCACAGAAATATCCCGCAGAACTCTGTTCTTCGACTCAATATTGCCATTCTCATCCTTCTGCACATAATCGTGGATCAGATGCAGAGCCCGGATAATCTTTTCCATGTTTACTCCTCCTGTATAATCTCTGTCCTTTTCAGTCATTTGGCAATTCTTCATAAGCACCTCGAACAGTTGACGCCCTTTGCCCATACACCCCTATGCATGTAAAAAACTTCCAAATAACCAAAAAGAAAAGAGGCCCCGTAAGATATGCCTAAGCATATCTTACAACAGCCCCTTCAATATGTCTATCAGAATTTAAGTCAAACCGAATTAAACTAATTCGATGATAACTTCCATAGCTGCATCGCCTTTACGTTCACCGATCTTGACGATTCTTGTATAACCACCGTTACGTGTAGCATACTTCTCAGCTAATTCACCAAATAACTTATCCTGAAGATTGATTTCTTTTGTATTGGCTTTTCTCTTAGCAGCAGCTGCAGGAATGTCTTTTCTTGTGTAAAGAACCTTTGCCATCTGCTTTCTAGCATGTAAACGGGATGGTCTGTCTTTTTTGATTGTCTTTTCAACTGTATCAAAAACAACTTTGCCATCTTCTTTTACTCTCTTGCCATTAGCGTCCTTACGAACAACCTTAGCCTGAACAGTTACTTCATCAAAGTTATCTTTTTCTTTAACACCAAGTGCAATTAAGCCTTCGGCAATCTTTCTGATTTCTTTTGCTTTTGCTTCAGTAGTCTTAATCTTGCCGTAGCATAACAGATCAGTTACCTGATTTCTGAGCAAAGCTTTACGCTGACTGGAAGTTCTTCCAAGTTTTCTATAGCCTGCCATTGTATATCCTCCTTAAAAATCGATAAATTCTAACGGAGCGAATTATTCGTCACTCGGATTCAGCTGAAGTCCAAGTTCTTTCAGTTTGGCAAGAACTTCTTCAAGTGATTTACGTCCAAGATTTCTTACCTTCATCATATCTTCAGCTGTTCTGTTTGTTAACTCCTCAACCGTATTGATACCAGCACGTTTCAGGCAGTTATATGAACGAACGGATAATTCAAGCTCATCAATATTCATTTCAAGAACTTTTTCTTTCTCATTGTCTTCTTTTTCTACCATAACTTCTGCTGTCTTGGCATTTTCAGAAAGATCAATGAAAAGATTCAGATGATCGCTCAACACTTTGGCAGCAAGACTGACAGCCTCGTCTGGTCCAAGTGTACCATTTGTATAGACATCAAGAGTGAGTTTGTCATAATCTGTCACCTGACCTACACGTGTATTCTCAACAGTCATATTGACACGCTCAACAGGTGTATAGATAGAATCTACAGCAAGTACTCCGATTGGTAAATCATCGCTCTTATTCTTATCTGAGCTGACATAACCTCTGCCCTTTGTAATTGTAAGCTCCATGTAGAGTTTGCAATCAGCACCGCCACTTAATGTAGCGATCACCTGATCCGGATTCATGATTTCGATATCCTGATCAACCTGAATATCGGCCGCTGTAACGACGCCTTCGCCTTCGTATTCAATATAAGCTAATTTTGGCTCATTGGTCAGACTTGTATTCTTGATTGCCAGACTTTTGATGTTCATGATAATCTCAGTAACGTCTTCCTTAACGCCAGGAATTGCACTGAATTCATGGACAACACCGTCAATCTTTACATGACTGACAGCAGCACCTGGAAGAGAGGAAAGCATAATTCTTCTTAAGGAATTACCAAGAGTAATTCCGTAGCCTCTCTCTAAAGGCTCAACTACAAAACGTCCGTATTTGTTATCTTCTGATATCTCTGCAATCTCTATTTTCGGTTTTTCAAAATAAAACACTAAATTGGCCCTCCTTTATGGGTTTGAAACTAATTGAGGGTAGTCCATCAGCCTGTCAAACAAGCTAAAAATTATTATTTAGAATACAACTCAACGATAAGCATTTCGTCAACAGGAACATCAATCTGCTCTCTTAATGGAAGAGCTTTAACTTCACCTTTCAGGTTTTCCTGATCTGCTTCAAGCCATTCAGGAACCATTCTGCCGCCAGCCATCTCAAGGATGTCTTTATATCTCTGTGAAGTTTTGAATTTTTCTCTGATTTCAACAACATCGCCAGGTTTTACCTGATAAGAAGGAATATTAACAAGCTTGCCGTTTACGGAAACATGTTTGTGATCTACGATCTGTCTTGCTTCTTTACGTGTTCTTGCAAAACCAAGTCTGAAAATAATATTATCAAGACGGCATTCAAGCATAACCATCAGGTTTTCACCTGTCTGGCCTTTCATCTGGCTTGCTTTAGCAAAGTAGTTTCTGAAAGGTTTTTCCAGAACACCATAGATGAATTTAGCTTTCTGTTTTTCTCTTAACTGATTACCGTACTCGGATTTCTTTCTATTGCCTCTAATAGACTGTCTGTTGGACTTCTTATCTACACCAAGGTAGAGTGGGTCAAGTCCAAGGCTTCTACATCTTTTTAAAACTGGAACCATTTCTCTAGCCATATCTATTACACCCTCCTATTAGACTCTTCTGCGTTTTGGCGGACGGCATCCGTTATGAGGAACAGGTGTTACGTCTCTGATGCTTGTAACTTCAATACCGCATGCCTGTAATGCACGGATTGCGGCTTCACGACCTGAACCAGGACCCTTAACCATAACTTCTACTGACTTCAGACCATGAATAAGTGCAGCCTTTGCAGCTGTCTCTGCTGCCATCTGTGCAGCATAAGGAGTTGACTTACGGCTGCCTCTGAAGCCAAGACCACCAGCACTTGCCCATGATAAAGCATTGCCTTCTGTATCTGTAAGTGTAACAATTGTATTATTAAAAGATGACTGAATATGTGCCTGACCACGTTCAACGTTTTTTCTGACACGCTTCTTTGTAACTTTCTTTGTCACTTTCTTAGCCATTGATCATTAACCTCCTGAATTACTTCTTCTTGTTTGCTACTGTCTTCTTAGGACCCTTACGAGTTCTTGCGTTTGTCTTTGTCTTCTGACCACGAACTGGAAGACCTTTTCTGTGACGGATGCCTCTGTAGCAACCAATTTCCTGTAATCTCTTGATATTAATAGCGATCTCTCTACGAAGATCACCTTCGATTAAGATGCTGTCTGCATCGATTGCATCACGGATTTTACCAACTTCTTCATCTGTTAAGTCTCTAACACGAGTGTCTGGATTAACGCCAGCTTCCTTTAAAAGGCGATTTGAAGTTGCTCTACCGATACCATATACATAAGTAAGGCCGATTTCAATTCGTTTATCTCTTGGTAAGTCAACACCACTGATACGAGCCATGTAATTACACCTCCGATAGTTGTCCTAAACAGGGGCAAAACTGTAACACACATATTGCTATGTGTGGTGAAATGCTTACAGCGCCTCCCACTGTTCTTATTATTCATTCTTGTTCTTTATATTAGTAAATAATATCGTCATTTTGACGGTCATGACGATACGTGATCTGTTATGATCAATTATATATAATAGTGAGGCTTACACCCATCCAGGTGTATCCCACTGCAGCCGCATAACTTCGATTGCCCGGAATAAGGCAATTCTGTTACTACAGACAGAAATACAGAGTAAAATTAACCCTGTCTCTGTTTGTGTTTAGGATTTTCGCAGATAATTCTGACGCTTCCTTTTCTCTTGATAACCTTGCATTTCTCGCAGATAGGCTTTACAGAAGATCTTACCTTCATTATAAATCTCTCCTTTCATAGAATGTACATCCACATACGCAACCCCGTTCCTCTTAGAACGGTGGCCATGTACCGGCTGCTCATTCCATTTTAGAACGCTCACCGACTATTATATCATATGAAAATATAGAAATCAAGCAGTTTTTTTAATTTTACTTATCTCTCCAAATAATTCTACCCTTAGTCAGATCATATGGAGAAAGTTCAATCGTTACCTTATCTCCCGGTAAGATTTTAATAAAGTTCATTCTGAGCTTGCCGCTGATATGTGCCAGTACAACATGTTTGTTCTCAAGTTCAACTTTGAACATGGCATTTGGCAGTTTCTCAACAACTACGCCTTCAACTTCGATGACATCTGCTTTTGACATTTATTTGTCCTCCTGATTTTCTTTCCTGTTTTCAAAGGTTTGAATAATTTTTACTATATCTGCATCGGTAATCTCTGCATCCATACGGATGTTAATCTTCTGCAGGTGCAGAGGATTTTTTCTTTTGGGTTTTGAAACCGTCCACTTTGTACCATCTGCAGCATCAAGATTCCTGTCCCCGACTGCTGTGACAATATAAAGTCTGTTCTGATCTCTTCCCTGTCTGGATCTCACCAGCTGACCAATCGGATATTTATCTGATAACGCTTTCTTCTTCATCATCATCACCCTTTACCTAAGAGTTAATATCTCACAGCCATCTTTTGTTACAAGAATTGTATTCTCATAATGTGCAGATAAGGATCCGTCATCTGTTACAACCGTCCAGTCATCATCTTCATAGGCAACTTCCCATGTACCGGCATTCACCATTGGTTCAATGGCCAATGTCATACCTGCCATTAAACGGATACCTCTTCCTTTTGTACGGAAATTCGGTATCTCCGGATCTTCATGGAGATGTGTGCCAATGCCATGACCTACAAGGTCACGAACAACTGAAAAGCCGTTTCCTTCAACATAATCCTGAATAGCAGCGGAAATCTCATGTAGATGATTCCCTTCTTTAGCAAAACTGATACCTTTAAAAAAGCTTTCCCTGGTTACATCAATGAGTCTCTGTGCTTCTGCACTGATCTCTCCGACTCCCCATGTTCTGGCTGCATCTGAATGATAGCCTTTGTAAATGAGCCCTGCATCCAGACTGACGATATCTCCTTCTTTCAGGACTCTCTTATCAGTAGGGATTCCGTGAACAACTTCATCATTGATGGATACACAGATAGAAGCAGGGAATCCATTATAATTCTTGAAATTCGGTACGCAACCGAAATCACGGATAATCTCTTCTCCTAATCTGTCTATATCAAGTGTTGTCATTCCCGGCTTTAATGCTTTGTGCAGTTCCTCATGGGTAATGGCCAGCAATCTTCCCGCTTCACGCATAAGTGCAATCTGCTTCTCAGACTTTACTGTTACTGCCATATTATTCTCCCAGAATCTTCATGATATCATCGAAGACTTTGTCCATTGACTGTGTACCGTCTACTTCAACCAGTACTTTTCTTTCTGTATAGAAGTCAATCAATGGCTGTGTCTGAGTATGATAAACATCCAGACGTTTCTTAACTGTTTCCGGTTTGTCATCATCTCTGAGAATGAGCGATTCACCGCACACATCACATTTGCCTTCAACCTTTGTAGGATTGAACAGCACATGATAAGTTGCTCCACATCCAACACAAGCACGGCGACCGGACATTCTATTGATTATATTCTCATCTGGAACGTCGATATCAATCGCATAATCCAGCTTTTGTTCAATAGCATTAAGGGCATTTTCCAGTGCTTCCGCCTGAGGAATTGTTCTTGGGAAACCATCCAGAATATAGCCTTTTTCACAGTCAGCTTGTTGAATTCTATCAACGACGAGATCGCAGACCAGTTCGTCCGGTACAAGAAGGCCCTTATCCATGTATTCTTTGGCTTTTGCGCCCAGTTCTGTACCATTCTTAATGTTGGCTCTGAAGATATCTCCGGTTGATATATGTGGGATTCCGCATTTTTCGGCAATCATTTTAGCCTGAGTACCCTTACCGGCACCCGGTGCTCCAAGCATAATTATTTTCATAATTATCCTCCAATCATATGTCCAACAATTGATTAATAGTAACTTTATAACAGCAAGTATTCAGCCTTCGATAAATCGAACGCTGAATCTTTGCATTGTTATACAACTTTTGTAAAATCGAACTTACTTGCTGAAAATACCAGTCAAGTGTCTCTGTTCAACTTTTGAATCGATCTGTCTGATTGTTTCGATAATAACACCAACAATAATGATCAATGATGTACCACCAAAGGATACATCGGCACCGAATAAACCTGAAAATACAATAGGTACCAGTGCAACAATCAGAAGACCAACAGCGCCGATGACAATGGTGCTGTTTGATACAGACTGCAGATATTCTGCTGTCTGTTTGCCAGGTCTGTGACCCGGAATAAAACTGCCTCTTTCCTTTAGACGTTCCGATACTTCAACAGGGTTGAATGTAATGGATGTATAGAAATAAGCAAAAGCAACAACCAGTACAATATAGATGATAACACCAATACTGTAAACCGGCGCCGACATATTGAACCAGTTATTCTGATTCAGAACTTTGATAATCTCACCTAAAATACCACTTGGTGTCTTACCAGCAAATGTTGTGATCAGACTCGGCAGTGACATTAATGAACCGGCAAAGATAACAGGGATAACGTTTGCTGAATTCACTTTGAAAGGAATATAATCGCCAACGCTTCCCACGCTGCGTCTGCCCTGAACCTTTGATGAGTTCTGTACAGGAATCTTGATATAAGCGTCCTGAAGATAAACAACAAAGACAAACATGAACAGAATAACAGCAACAATAATGATGAGAGCAAGACCCGCTTTCACGATGTTCTTACCACTCATGAATGTATCATACAGTGTTTTGAAATCCTGCGGCAGTCTTGAAATGATGTTGAATAAAAGGATCATGGAGACACCATTGCCGACGCCATGTTTAGTGATCTCTTCACCGAGATAAATCAGTACGCAAGCACCTGTAACAAGTGCAACGACTACAATAACCAGGCCCAGTGCATTCTTAGATGCCAGATATCCACCACGGTAGAATCCGATACCCATAGCAAGAGACTGGATGGCAGCTAATACAATAGAAAGATAGAAAGTATACTCTTTCATCTTCTCACGTCCATCCTGATCCTTCTGCATCTCTTCGAGAGAAGGAATAATGATGGTCATCAGCTGCATAATGATTGATGATGTGATGTAAGGTGTAATACTCAGTGCAAATACTGACATCTGGCTGAATGAACCACCTGTCATCATATCAAAAAGATCCATTGCTCCATTTGACTGGTTGCCAAACCATGAAGCAAAGACATCCCGGCTTACGCCAGGAATTGGTATCTGAGCACCAAACCTGACGACAACCAAAATCAAAAATGTAAATAAAAGTCTTTTCTGAATCTCAGGGACCTTTAATATATTTTTGAGACTTGCACCATTTGAATTGGTATTAGCCATTAGATCACCTCTGTAGTTCCACCAAGAGCCTGAATCTTTTCTGCAGCACTCGCACTGAATGCGTTTGCTTTAACTGTTAATTTCTTCGTAAGCTCACCGTTGCCAAGGATCTTAACGCCATCTTTAGGGTTTTTGATAACGCCGTTTTCAACTAATGTTTCGATTGTAACAACAGCACCATCTTCGAATCTGTTTAATTCTGTGATATTGATGCTTACGATATCTTTTGTATTTCTGTTTGTGAAGCCTCTCTTAGGAAGTCTTCTGTATAAAGGCATCTGGCCACCTTCAAAACCTGGTCTTGGAGCGCCGGAACGTGCCTTCTGACCTTTGTGACCCTTACCTGCTGTTTTGCCATTGCCTGAACCATGACCACGGCCTACTCTGAAGTTAGCGCTGTGTGTGGAACCTGCAGCTGGTTTTAATTCTGATAAGTTCATTACGTGCACCTCCTTGCAATCTGAATTAGATTTCTTCTACTTTTACTAAATGCTTAACCTGTGCAACCATGCCTCTAGTTGCTGCATTATCTGGTAATTCAACTGTTTTATTCAGCTTCTTAAGACCAAGAGCTTCAACAGTCTTTTTATGTTTAGGAATTGCACCAATTGTAGATTTAACTAAAGTAATCTTTAATTTCTCTGCCATTACAAACGCCTCCTTAACCTAAAATCTCTTCGATGGATTTGCCGCGCTTCTTAGCAACTTCTTCTGGAGTTACAAGATTGCTGAGACCCTCGATTGTAGCAAGAACAACGTTCTGTTTGTTGTTGGAACCAAGAGATTTTGTACGGATGTTCTTGTAGCCGGCAAGTTCCAGCACGTTACGTGCAGGACCACCTGCGATGATACCAGTACCCTGAGGAGCTCTCTTCAGGAGAACGGAAGCACCACCGAACTTTCCTAAATTATCATGTGTAATACTTAAGTTCTCATCAAGTGGAACTTCGATTAATTTCTTGATTGCATCTTCTTTTCCTTTGCGGATTGCTTCAGGAATTTCAGTTGCTTTACCTAAACCAGCGCCAACATGTCCATTGCCGTCACCGACAACTACTAAAGCTGCAAATCTCATGTTACGTCCACCTTTTACAACTTTAGTTACACGTTTAATTGACACTACTTTTTCTGTTAATTCTAATTGACTAGCATCAATAATTGTACGTTTCATGTGTTCTCCTCCCTGTGCTAGAATTTAAGACCAGCTTCTCTAGCTGCATCAGCTAAAGCCTGAATCTTACCCTGATAAATAAATCCGCCTCTATCGAAGACAACTTCTGTAATACCTTTTTCAAGAGCCTTTTTAGCAACAGCAGTACCTACAGCTGCAGCAGCTGCAACATTGTCTGTATACTGTAATTCGTCTTTGATTGCCTTTTCCATTGTGGAAGCAGCTACAAGTGTATTACCAACAGTATCGTCGATAATCTGAGCGTATATATGATTATTACTTCTAAACACAGATAAACGTGGGCGCTGTGCAGTGCCTACTAAATGATGACGCAGTCTTCTATGTTTTTTAACACGAATCTCACTTCTGGATTGTTTGTTAACCATTCTATTCACTCTCCTTTAATTATTTCTTACCAGTCTTACCAACCTTACGTCTGATTACTTCATCAGCATACTTGATACCTTTGCCCTTATATGGTTCAGGTCTTCTCTTGTCTCTGATTTCAGCAGCGTACTGGCCAACTTTTTCTTTGTCGATACCTGATACAATGATAATGTTCTGACCTTCAAGAGTTGTTGTAACACCTTCCGGATCAGTCATTTCTACAGGATGTGAATAACCTAATGATAATACAAGAGTCTTACCCTGTTTCTGAGCTCTGTAACCTACACCGTTTACTTCAAGTTTCTTTGTGTAACCTTCAGTAACACCAACAACCATGTTGTGGATCAGTGTTCTGGTTAATCCGTGTAATGATTTCATCTTCTTTAAATCGTTTGGTCTTGTAACTACAACGTGACCATCTTCGATTTTAATCTCCATTTCAGGTGCTAAAGCTCTAACAAGAGTTCCTTTAGGACCTTTTACAGTCACATTATTATTTTCTGCTATCTCAACAGTAACGCCTGCAGGAATAGCGATTGGCATTCTTCCGATTCGTGACATGCCCGTACCTCCTTACTTAAATTGCAGGAGCATTCCGCTCCGTTTTCAGTAGATTTGTAAATTTGACTTATATATTATACTAGAATATAATATCGATTTCAAGCTTTAAGCGATTCTTAAAGCAAATTGCATTGCACACAGGCCGAATAAGCAGTTTTGCTTATCCGCATCCCTTTGCCCTATGCTCTGCTATTTTATAAATTACCAAACAAATGCTAAAACTTCGCCGCCAACGTTCATGGCTCTTGCTTCTTTATCTGTAACGATACCTTTGTTTGTTGAAATAATAGCGATACCTAAACCGCCAAGTACCTTAGGCATATTTTCTACACCTGCGTACACACGAAGACCAGGTTTGGAGATTCTCTTAAGTCCAGAGATAACCTTCTGGTTCTTATCAGCACCATATTTCAGTGTGATCTTAATTGTTTTAACAACGCCGTCTTCTACGATTTCGTATGCTTTGATATAACCTTCATCTAAAAGGATTCTTGCGATCTCTGTTTTGATCTTTGATGCAGGAACATCAACTGTATCATGTTTTGCAGTGTTCGCATTACGGATTCTTGTCAGCATATCTGCGATTGGATCTGTCATTCTAAGGTTCCTCCCTTCCTAATCTTACCAGCTTGCTTTCTTAACACCCGGAATTTCGCCCTTGTAAGCTAATTCACGGAAACAAATTCTGCAGATACCATACTTTCTTAAGTAAGCGTGTGGACGTCCGCAAATTCTGCAACGATTGTATTCTCTTGAGGAGAATTTAGGTTTGCGCTGCTGTTTGATTTTCATTGCTGTCTTAGCCATGAAACACTACCTCCTTATTTTACGTATGGCATACCGAATAAACGGATTAATTCACGAGCTTCTTCATCAGTGTTGGCTGTTGTAACGAAGATAACATCCATACCTCTGACTTTGTCTACCTTATCGTATTCGATTTCAGGGAAGATCAGCTGCTCTTTGATACCAAGGGCATAGTTACCTCTGCCATCGAAGGAGTTTGCGCTGACACCTCTGAAGTCACGTACTCGTGGCAGTGCCAGGTTGATCAGACGATCTGCGAAATCATACATTTTTTCGCCTCTTAATGTTACTTTACAACCGATTGGAAGGCCTTCTCTGATCTTGAAGTTAGCGATAGATTTTTTAGCCTTTGTGACAACAGCTTTCTGACCTGCGATGATCTCAAGATCTTTAACTGCTGAATCCAATACTTTGGAGTTGTCTTTTGCTTCGCCAACGCCCATGTTGATAACAATCTTATTGAGCTTTGGAACCTGCATGATATTCTTATAACCAAACTTTTCGATCATTGCTGGAACGATCTCATTGTTGTATTTTTCCTGTAATCTGTTCACCGTCATGTCCTCCTTTCGTCAATTAATCAATTACTACTGCAGCCTGATCTTTAACCTTTGCTGCACGAACTTTTTTACCGTCAACGATCTGATACTGAATTCTTGCCGGCTTACCATTGTAAAGGTACATAACGTTTGAAGCATCGATAGGACCTTCTGTATGGATGATACCGCCCTGCTGATTAGCCATAGAAGGTTTTGTATGTTTGGTGATCATGTTAAGACCTTCAACGTATACAACGCCTTTTTTATGGTTGATAGCAATAATTTTACCGGACTTGCCTTTATCTTTACCAGCGATAATCTGTACCATATCGCCTTTTTTAATTCTCATTGTTGCTGACACGGTCGCCACCTCCTTACAGAACTTCTGGTGCCAGTGAAACGATCTTCATGAACTGTTTTTCACGTAACTCTCTTGCTACTGGTCCAAAGATACGTGTACCTCTTGGATTTCCGTCATCTTTGATGATAACAGCAGCATTTTCGTCGAATCTGATATATGAACCATCTTTACGGCGAGCGCCCTTAACTGTACGAACAACAACAGCTTTTACAACATCGCCTTTTTTAACAACTCCGCCTGGTGTTGCATCTTTAACAGTAGCAACAATCACATCACCAATGTTGGCATATCTTCTTGTTGAACCACCCATAACACGGATACAGAGCAGTTCTTTTGCGCCTGTATTATCAGCAACACGAAGTCTTGTCTCCTGTTGAATCATGACTTTACCTCCTGAATTCTACTGAACTAATTATTTAGCTTTTTCGACAATTTCAACAAGTCTCCATCTCTTATCTTTAGATAAAGGTCTTGTTTCCATTACTTTAACTCTGTCACCGATGTTGCATTCGTTGTTTTCATCGTGAGCTTTTAATTTGTATGTTCTATCTACGATCTTCTTGTACAGAGGATGTTTTACACGGTCTTCAATGGCAACAACAATTGTTTTGTCCATTTTGTTGCTGACAACTCTACCTACTCTTGTCTTTCTAAGATTTCTTTCTTCCACGACAATAGTCTCCTTTCTCCGCCAAATTATTCAGCAGCGTTAGCCTTTTCAGTGATCACTGTCTGAATTCTGGCAATATTTTTGCGAACTTCTTTGATTCTGCTTGTATTCTCTAACTGGTTAGTAGCATTCTGGAATCTCAGATTGAAGAGTTCCTTCTTAGCTTCTACTAAAGCCTGAGCTAATTCGTCAACAGACTTTGTATTTAAATCTTTTACATATTCATTAGTTTTCACTGTTATCACCGCCTTCTAAATCTGCGCGAGAAACGATTTTGCATTTAACAGGGAGCTTATGAGTAGCCAGACGAAGAGCTTCTTTAGCAACTTCTTCAGGAACGCCTGCGATTTCGAACATTACGCGACCTGGCTTAACAACTGCTACCCAGTATTCCAGTGTACCTTTACCGGAACCCATACGTGTTTCAGCTGGTTTTGTAGTTACAGGTTTATCAGGGAAAATTTTAATCCAAACTTTACCACCACGTTTGATGTAACGTGTCATGGCAACACGGGCTGCCTCGATCTGGTTGGATTTGATCCAAGCAGGTTCCATTGCAACGATACCGTATTCACCATAAGAAATTTTATTACCACGCTGTGCTTTTCCGGCCATAGAGCCACGGAACTGCTTACGACGTTTTACTCTTTTTGGCATTAACATTATTTATCGCTCCCTTCCTTATTGCCCTTTACTGGAAGAACTTCGCCATGGTAGATCCATGTCTTAACACCAACTTTACCGTAAGTTGTGTTAGCTTCTGCGAAGCCATAATCGATGTCTGCTCTTAATGTCTGAAGTGGAATAGTACCTTCGCTGTAGAACTCTGTACGAGCCATATCAGCACCGCCAAGACGACCGCTTACGCTTGTCTTAATACCTTTAACGCCGCCTCTTGAACGCATTGTCTTCTGCATGGAAGATTTCATTGCACGTCTGAAAGAGATACGGTTTTCAAGCTGTGCAGCAATGTTTTCTGCAACGAGCTGAGCGTCACATTCAGGCAGTTTAACTTCTTTGATATCAATTAAAAGCTTTTTGTTTGTGAACTGTTTCAGTTCTGCTTTAACTTTTTCGATTTCAGAACCCTGACGTCCGATAACAACGCCCGGTTTAGCTGTATATACGATTACTTTTACTCTGTCAGATGCTCTTTCGATTTCAATCTTAGAAACACCGGCACTGTATAATCTCTTCTTCAGGTATGTTCTGATCTTGTGGTCTTCGATCAGGTTGTCAGCAAAATCAGCATCAGCATACCATCTGGAATTCCAATCCTTAATAACACCGACTCTGAGGCCGTGAGGATTAACTTTCTGTCCCATTGCTTACTTCCTCCTTATCTTTCATTCAGCACGATTGTGATATGGCTCATTCTCTTTTCGATTCTGTAAGCTCTGCCCTGTGCTCTAGGCTGTACTCTCTTCATGATTGGGCCATTGCTTGCGTAGCACTCTTCGATAAAGAGTTTGCTTCTGTCCATACCGTTGTTGTTTTCTGCGTTTGCAATTGCTGATTTTAATAATTTATCGATAACTGTTGAAGCATATCTTGGGTTGTATGCTAAAATTGCTAATGCTGTTTCTACATCCTTGCCTCTGATTGCGTCAAGAACGAAACAAGCTTTCTGAACAGGAATTCTTGCAAAAGACAGCTTTGCGCTTGGTCTTGTATCCTTATTGCTGTTTCTTTCTCTCTTGATCTGGGATCTATGTCCTTTAGCCATGGATGAAAGCCTCCTTTCAAACTATAATCTTAACGTCTTGATTTCTTTTCGTCTTTACCATGTCCTCTGTATGTTCTTGTTGCTACAAATTCACCTAATTTGTGACCAACCATATCTTCTGTGATATATACTGGAACATGTTTTCTGCCATCGTGTACTGCGATTGTATGTGAAACCATCTGTGGGAAAATAGTTGAACGGCGTGACCATGTCTTGATAACTGACTTATCGCCTGCTGCGTTCATAGCGTCTACTTTTTTAAGTAAGCTCTCATCTGCAAATGGTCCTTTTTTAAGTGATCTGGCCATAATCTAACCTCCTTATTTAATCATGCTTCCGTCGCGTCTTCTTACGATCATCTTGTTAGAATGTTTATTCTTCTTACGAGTCTTATAACCCAGAGCTGGTTTACCCCATGGAGTCATAGGACCAGAACGACCGATAGGCGCACGACCTTCACCACCACCATGTGGATGGTCATTAGGGTTCATTACGGAACCACGAACAGTAGGTCTGATACCCATGTGACGCTTACGTCCTGCTTTACCGATGTTGATCAGTTCGTGATCAATGTTGCCAACCTGTCCAACAGTAGCTCTTGCCTGGATAGGAACAAGTCTCATTTCACCTGATGGCAGTCTTAATGTAGCGTATTTGCCTTCTTTAGCCATCAGCTGAGCAGCGTTACCAGCGGAACGAACAAGCTGTCCGCCCTTACCTGGGTGAAGCTCAACGTTGTGTACCATTGTACCTACAGGAATCTGAGCCAGTGGTAAGCAGTTACCAAGCTTGATTTCTGCTTCAGGTCCGTTCATAAGAACTGCGCCAACCTGTAAGCCGTTAGGAGCGATGATATATGCTTTCTGACCATCTGCATAGCAGATCAGAGCGATATTTGCTGTTCTGTTTGGATCGTATTCGATAGATTTAACAGTTGCAGGAATACCATCTTTATATCTCTTAAAATCAATGATTCTGTATTTTCTCTTAGCACCGCCGCCGCGATGTCTTACTGTAATTTTACCCTGAGCATTACGACCAGCTTTGCTGTTCTTGGATACTGTAAGGGACTTCTCTGGTGTTGACTTTGTGATCTCAGAGAAATCGGAACCGGTCATATGTCTTCTGGAAGGTGTATATGGGTTATATGTTCTGATACCCATTTCGTTCACTCCTTTCAAGTGTCTGATTTATTGTCATGCTTATTTGCATATAATTCGTTGTGCCTTACGGCCTGATCTTAAAGGCCTTCGAAGATTTCGATGTCAGCACTTTCAGCTGTCAGTTTAACGATAGCTTTCTTTGTCTTTGCTGTCTTACCAAATGTCATACCACGTCTCTTTGTCTTACCATCGTAGTTCATAGTATTAACACTTGCTACCTTTGTTCCAGCGAACATTTTTTCAACAGCTTCTTTAACCTGAGACTTTGTTGCATCCGGATGAACCAGGAATGTATACTTCTTATCAGCCATTGCATTCATACTCTTTTCAGTGATGACTGGTTTGAGGATGACATCATAATATTTTAAATCTGCCATTATGCATAAACCTCCTGAATTGTTGCAACTGCATCCTGTGTCAGTACAAGTGTATCGTACTTCAGAATGTCATATACGTTAATAGTATTTGTAAGAGCAGTCTTTACTGTAGGAACGTTGTTAGCGGATTTGATAACGTTGTCGTTCTTTTCATTTAAAACAACCAGAGCTTTTTCAGCCTTTAAGTTATTCATAACTGCTACGAATTTCTTTGTTTTGATTTCGTCAAGTTCGAAAGAATCAAGAACGATAAGCTTGCTTTCATTAACCTTTGTTGTTAATGCAGACTTAATAGCCAGTCTTCTTTCTTTCTTGTTTAATTTGATTGAATAATCTCTTGGCTTTGGAGCGAATACTACGCCACCGCCTGTCCACTGTGGAGATCTTGTTGAACCCTGTCTTGCATGACCTGTTCCTTTCTGTCTCCATGGCTTTCTGCCGCCGCCGCTTACTTCAGAACGTGTCTTTGCGCTCTGTGTTCCCTGACGGGATGCTGCAAGCTGAGCAACTACTGCCTTGTGCATGAGATTTTCATTAACTTCTACACCAAATACGGCATCATTCAGTTCGATTTCTCCAACCTGATTACCTTCAATATTGTAAACAGATAACTTTGCCATCTGTAATGTCCTCCTTTCTCAAACCAATTAAGCTTTTACTGATTCTTTCAGCATTACTAAAGATTTCTTTGGTCCAGGTACTGCGCCCTTAACCAGGATAAGGTTCTTCTCAGCGTCAACGCTTACAACCTCAAGGTTCTGAACTGTAACTCTTACTGCGCCCATGTGACCTGGCATATGTTTGCCCTTGAATACACGGCCTGGAGTTGTTGCTGATCCGTTAGAACCTGCATGTCTGTGATATTTGGAACCATGAGCCATAGGTCCTCTAGACTGTCCATGTCTCTTGATTGCACCCTGGAAGCCTTTACCTTTTGATTTAGCTGTTGCATCTACTTTGTCGCCAGCAGCGAATACGTCTGCTTTGATTTCCTGACCTAAAGTATAGCTTTCAGCATCTTCCAGTCTGAATTCCTTAAGAAATCTCTTAGCTGTTACGCCAGCTTTTGCAAAATGGCCTTTCTTTGGTTTGTTGACCAGTTTTTCTCTGATGTCGCCAAAACCAACCTGGACTGCACTGTAACCATCATTCTCAACTGTCTTAACCTGTGTTACTACACAAGGGCCAGCCTGAAGAACTGTTACTGGTGTTAAAACTCCGTCTTCACCGAAGACCTGAGTCATACCAACTTTCGTTGTTAAAATTGCTTTCTTCATTAAGAATGCACCTCCTGTTTAAATCTACAGCGGAACGCTATTGCGTTCATCCTAGACGCATTGAGTACATCTTCGACTTTCGTCTGAATCTATATCAACCCAATACCTAAGGATTGTTTTCAATGTTATTATTTTGTTTTCATCTTGATGTCGATGTAAACGCCAGCAGGCATTTCCAGTCTGGATAATGCATCAACTGTTTTCTGATTTGGAGCGATGATATCAATCAGTCTCTTATGTGTACGCTGTTCAAACTGTTCTCTGGAATCTTTGTATTTGTGAACCGCTCTTAAGATTGTAACAACTTCCTTCTTTGTTGGAAGAGGAACTGGACCGCTCACCTTAGATCCTGTTTTCTTTACAGTTTCGATAATTTTACCAGCGCTCTGATCGATTAATTTGTGATCATACGCTTTGAGTGTAATTCTCATTACTTGACTTGCCATAAAAAAAGCCGCCTCCTTTTCGCACTATTCATTAAGTACGACAAGCGGTGACTGTACACTTTCCCGTGTGTTTCCTGATGTCAACACACACCTATTCTGTCTTACATTCTTCTATAGACAGACCTTGTTAACTTTGTACAGTGACTTGTCGCCAGTTTTCAAACTTGACATTCGCTCCACGGAACACCTGCGCAACCCTCGCAGCAACCTCACGCTTCATAGCTATCAATGTCACAAGCTTCTCTAGTATATACCATAAAATATAGGAATGCAAGTGTTTTTTTGAAAAAACTCAAACTTTTTATGTATTTGTTGAAATACACGTAACTGTTCAGAACTAACCTCCAAATGCATTCCGAATCACACGCTTTTTCTGTTTCTTCTATAATATAACACTATCTATCCGCATCCAACTGCCTCCCAAAAGCACCTATCGTCCACATCCTTGCACCCCTATCAAAAACTTCATCTGATTGATATTCAATTCAATTGTATTTATATATTGTAAAAATACGCTGCATTATTTATACTATAATAAGCAAGGATTGCGCATACACACGTATAGCACCCTGCTTTTATTGGATATAGCGTCTGTAACCACGGACCTATTGATTTTATATATTATGGAGGATATTATGTGGACTGCTGATAATTGGAAAGATTATGAAGTCATCGATACCTGCGGCGGTGAAAAGCTTGAACGCTGGGGACAGTACATTCTTGTACGCCCGGACCCGCAGGTCATCTGGAATACACCAAAAACGGATAAACACTGGAAGAAGATGAACGGTCATTACCACCGCAGTAATAAAGGTGGCGGCGAATGGGAGTTTTTTGACCTGCCGGAGCAATGGACGATTCAGTACCACCATCTCGGCCTTTCTTTTAATTTAAAGCCATTCAGCTTCAAACACACCGGTCTGTTCCCAGAACAGGCTGCCAACTGGGACTGGTTCTCTTCTATCATTAAGAAGGCCAACCGCCCTGTGAAGATTCTGAACCTTTTTGCCTACACAGGCGGTGCTACATGTGCGGCTGCCAAAGCCGGCGCCCATGTAACCCATGTAGACGCTTCCAAAGGCATGGTGGGCTGGGCCAAGGAAAATGCCAAACTCTCCGGACTGCCTGAGACAAGTGTCCGCTGGATTGTTGATGACTGCCAGAAGTTTGTAGAACGTGAGATCCGACGCGGCAATCACTATGATGCCATCATCATGGACCCACCATCCTACGGCCGCGGCCCTAAGGGCGAAATCTGGAAGATTGAGACATCCATTTACCCATTCATCCAGTTATGCGAGAAACTGCTCAGCGACAATCCGCTGTTCTTCCTTGTGAACTCCTACACAACCGGACTTCAGCCGGCCGTTCTGACTTACATGCTCTCAACCGCTGTCAAGGCCAATCACGGCGGCCATGTCATCGCCGATGAAGTTGGGCTTCCGGTATCCGGCAATGGACTGGTACTGCCATGCGGTGCTTCAGGACGCTGGGAACACTAAAAACTGCATAGCAAGTCTTTTATGAATTGAGATTTGTTATTCTTACGAAGAAATTTGTAAAATGTAAAAGTAATTTCCCGATTATAGGACTTAATTCCGGGCAACTGACGTTAGTAGTATTACACTCATAAAAACAAGAAAAACGCTGCATATATAAAACAGACTCGACCGATGTTTCATATATGCAGCGTTTTTACTTTTTTACAGATTACAGCCGTAATCGACTACCAGGGCCTGACCTGTCACAGCTTTTGACAGATCACTTGCGAAATAAAGGATCGCATTGGCCTGGTCCACTGCCTCTGCCTTTGGTACACTTCTACAGATATGCTCATTGCATGTCTTCATGAATTCCTGATCAAATGTTGCAATTTCATCTGATGAAAGCAGTGGTGTGATTGTAGGGCCCGGACACACAGCATTACATCTGATACCTTTGCCTGCAAACTGAATAGCCACGTTCTTTGTCATAGCCACAACGGCTGCTTTTGCTGCACTGTAAGCAATACCTGCGTTTGCAAATACACCGCCGATGGAAGAAATGTTAACGATAGAACCTTCTCCCTGTTTTTCCATGTAAACAAGGGCTGCTCTTGACATATAGAAAACAGAATCCTGATTGACAGCAATAATCTGTCTCCACCATTCATCGCTGCATCGTGTGATCGCCATCTGTTTATCGCCGATACCTGCATTGTTGACAAGCACATCGATGCGACCGTATTTCTTTACTGTTTCCTCTGCAATTCTGTCGCAATCTTCTCTGACACTGACATCACCACTGACTGTATAAGCTTCACCGCCTGCTGCGATAATACGATTTGCCACATCTTCCAGCTTTTCTTTTCTGCGGGCAGCAAGAACAACCTTCGCACCTTCTGCTGCTAATACTTCTGCTGTTTTCTCACCAATACCTGAGCTGGCACCTGTTACAATAATGACTTTACCTTCTACTAAACCCATATTAAAAATCCTCCATTTTTCATAAACTTGTTTTTCTAATAGGAAGTTTACCATCCGGTCAGGCCACTGTAAAATACCCATTCATTCATGTCGTATATAACGAAAAATGCATGCTAAAATTTCCACAATTAAATACGTATGCCAGATTTGCCTATAAATTCGAAACAGCATTCAAGTCTGCTTCGCAGGCCAAAAAAGTCCCTGCATTACTGCAGAGACTCCATGCTCTCTTTAAACAAATTGGCAAACAATCGCATCTCATCAAAGGAATGATTCTTCGGCCATGCCACACAGATGGGCATTTTCTGATCCAATTTCAAACAGGACAGATTCCTGTCAAATGCGCCCCTTGACCAGATATCTGAGATGGCAAAGCCTTTATCCAGACTCACATCCAACAGGATTGAATCAATATTGTGGTATTCTTTTGTCTCAGGGATAATGCCTTTATCCTGCAGAAAGCCCAACTGATACGCCTTCGGAATAGAAGTATCCTCCTGCTCAAGAAGCAGCAGTTTCTCCTTTCTGAAATCTTTCACCGTATATTCCTGTCCGTTTTCCGGCGGGCAATGCTTTCTGGAATACAGCAGCACATTCTGAAGGGGCGGCAGATCAAGAAAGGCCATATGTTCCAGCGGCACAATCAGGCCCTTCGGGCAAATACATCCGTCAATCTGATGATTGCGAAGCTGGGACAGCAGCAAACGGTAACTATAAGCCGAAAAAATCATTTTCAATTCTTCACCGCGCGCTGACAACAACGCTTCCATTTCCTCGATCAATGGGAGAACATCCCACCCTTCCGGCACTCCGATATGAACGCTCTTTTCAAGCTGCAGAGACTCTCTCTTCGCCTCCATGGAAAGCTCCGCCAGACGTTTCTCCATCTCGACAAATAAATCATAATATTTCTTCCCGATCGGTGATAAAACAGCTCCTGTTCTTGAACGACAAAAAAGTTCCGCCCCAAACTCATCTTCCAGCCGCGCGATCTGACGGCTTAAAGACGGCTGTGACGTATACAGCACCTGGGCAGCCTTTGTAAAGCTTCCCTGTCTGACAACCTCAAGAAAATACGCTATCTGCTGTGAATTCATATGAGTTTGTCCAGTGTATCCGCCGTGCAGCTCGGTTCAAAATCGTCTGTATCGCTGCAGATTCTTCCGCCGAGGGCAGCCATAATGTTGTGAAGCACTTCCCGAACAGCTTCAATATCACCGGTATCATAACTGATCTGGTACTTTGTCTTAATACCCTGCTCCTCAAACCACTGCTGGTCGGCCGGATCTATAAAACACTCCTCAGCATTCTGAAAAATCAGAGAATCAAAATTCATCTCCACTTCCATCAGATTCAGTTCCGGCCAGATATCTGCCTTTTCAAACCATTTTTCGCCTACCGCTGACTGCAGTTTTCTGGCGTCCATCTCTTCATTAAAGAAATAATAATATTCCACAATCTTTCGCACCGGCTTCTTCGTCATCACAGCCGTAATATCCTTCAACGGCTTTTTACCTGATGATTTTTTCACTGCCGCCGGCTTCTTAAAACCGGATTTCTTGCCGTTCTTTCCACTGGATTTCTTCTTAATCGGATTGCCGTTATTGTCAACATCCGTCACTTTTCCTGTAAAGTTTTTCATATCATGCCTCTTTTCATCATATGTTTGTAAATAAAACCGAGAGTCTACTTACACTGTAAACTCTCGATTATTTTTTATTGTTCAAAACTAATCATTTAATCTACTAAGTAGTATGTGATAATGCCGCTGCCCAATATGTCTCCCTGCTCTCTTTAAACCATCAATACATTCTTTGACTTCATTGGATGTTAATTCATGGTCTTCGTAAGCCGCCATAAGAATACCTATCGTTCCCATGATTTGTAATCCCATTTGAGATGATACATTTCTTCCTTTTGCTTCATCCATCAACAACAACTCTGCATTTAATTCATCTGTCGTCAATTCATTAAATACAGCCGATGGAATTAAAACCTCCCCAAACAATTTCTCAAGTAAATCTAACCGACTGATTTTCAAAAGTGATATCAATGGTGTTGTATCCGATACAACAATCATACCACAGTCTCCTTCTTTTTAAGCATTCTGAAAGTATTCAGTTCTTCATCCAAATCATCCAATGTCATATCAAAGTAAGAATAACCCAACTTATCATATAAATCAATTAATTCGGATTTCCTGATTCCAAGAATTTCTGCTGCACGCCCATGAGATATGGTCTGATTTAATATATATGGGTACAACAATAAAGCATTTCTTGTCAGCTCGGTTTCCGGATTCACTGTTACCAGATATTTCGACATTCCTACCGGAACTTTGATAGTTACAGATTCTGTTGCTACCATAATATCACATCCTTTCTCTTTTCATTATACCTGTTATTCCATTCCTATACAACCAGATTCTCACAATCAAGCGCCGGAAGTTCTGTTTTCAATGTTCGAACAACGCCTCGCAGCACATAAGCCGTCAGCCCCCAGATAATCCAATCTTTATAATAATAAAAATAGACTTTCTTATGTCCATCCCGCCAATGGTAGTTCCGTCCTCCCGGAACCTGATCAAAAGGAAAATCTTCCGGCGGCATCAGGCGCACTGTATTCGTATAAGCCTCCGGTTCCGTTTCCATGAAGAATTTCAGTGGCACGGTAAAAATTTCTGCCACCTCGTTTTTATTATAAGTCATCTCATAATCTGTCAATTCGCACAGATAGACAGAAACCTTATTGTCATAGGCTGTATACAGCGTATCCATCTGCGCAATCATATGAATCTGCTCACGGGATACCTTCAATTCTTCCATCGTCTCACGGATGGCATTCGTCTCCGATGATTCATTGCCATCTCTTGCGCCGCCCGGCAGACAAATCTCTCCCGGCTGCCGCTTCAATCCGCCTGCACGTTTTTCGAAGACAACATGCAGTCCGTCTTCCTGTTTTAGCAGAGCCACCATCACTGCAAACTTACGATATTCATCTTCATCAATGGACTTCGGTATTCTGCCCTTTAATGTCTCAAACATCTCTCTACCATCCTTCTACTCAAACCGAATACCTCTGCTATTAATATTCAATACCTTTGCGCGCTTTGACTCCCTGATCAAAAGGATGCTTGATTTTCTTCATTTCAGTCAGATAATCCGCCCACTCACACAACTGTTCTGACGGATTGCGTCCCGTCAGAACAACCTCCATATCATCCGGAAACTGTTCCAGCATCTCCCTCAATTCATCCTCATTCACAAGTCCTGCATTGCATGCACCAATCACTTCGTCCATCACAAGCATAGAGAAATTCCCCTGTAAAACCATTCGAGTAATATCCCATATATAACGTTCATAAATATCTTTTGCTTCATCCTTCTCTTCATCCGTCATCTGCCAGGTGAAACCAAACTCTGCCGGACAAAGCCAGATCTGCATATTCTCCATATCTTCCATGGCTTCTATTTCACCGGATTTCGCCGGTTTAAGAAATTGTGTAAAAAGCACTCTTCTGCCGCTTCCTGCACACCGTACCGCCAGCCCTACCGCTGCTGTTGTCTTGCCTTTACCATCCCCGGTATAAATATGATGCATGCCTATGCCCCCTCGTAAATTACCATATTATTCATTTTTCTGTATGATCAGCTGATTTTCTTATGATTTATTTTAGCCGTGCGCTACATTTCCTGCCACAAAATCACATGCGATCTGTCTCCTTTTTCACGCATCGCTTTCAGATCGATCAGACGCTGATTCCTGCTGCCCCTGTATAAAAGTTCCAAATCACGTTCAACAATCAGAAATGGGCCATCCACCAAAACATCCACTACATTGAGTAATGCGGTCACATCCGGCTCTGTCTCTGCTCTTTTCAAAAGCTGCTCATACGTATAACCACTGTAACACATTAGATGCATGCCTGCCTTCTTTATCTGCTGACCAAGAATCGCCAGCGGCCCCGGCTGGCAGAAAGGCTCTCCGCCTGAAAAAGTTACCCCGTACAACAGTGGATTCTCCTTGATCTCTGACATGAGTTGACCAAGGGTTACACGTTTGTTCTCTTCAAAACTGTGCGTTTGCGGATTGTGGCATTCCGGACATCCATGCGGACATCCCTGCACAAATATAGTATACCGCAGGCCCGGCCCATCCACAATAGAATCATCCACAATTCCGCTGATATTGAGTGTTTCGGCTTCCCAGTTGTCCATTTTTCTTCTCCCGTTTCTATGTTGACGATAATTTTGAAACCTCCATAGTTCTCGCTACAGTTTTTTATGTCTCAAAATTATCTGTCTTTCTATACAATCTCTGATACCAGAAAAATCGGCCGCTATCGGGCAGCCGATTTTTCTTTTGTGTAGGTTATATTTTAGCCAAGTATATGTCTAGCACTATCACTTAACTAATAGTTTATATGTTCCTTAGTTCAGGCCATGTTTTACGCGGTCGTGTTCTTCTGCACGTTTTGCGTCGTTGAATCGGTCTGTTGTACCTACAAGGTAACCTGTGATTCGACGGATTCTTTCAAATTTCACGCCTTCACCTACTACTGCACTATTTGCTGCTGCATCCGCATTCCTGAGTTCTTCTCCAGTCATGTTCAATTCCTCCTGCCATAATTTCTTCATCCGTGTACACCGGTACATTCGGATATTTCTTTCTGAGTTCCTTAAGGAAAGCCAGGCTGACCGGTTCTCCTTCTTTACGTCCGCATCGCGGACAGATATCATCTATAACGCCTGTGTATCCACACACCGGATCACGGTCTACCGGATGGTTCACGGAACCATAACCGATGCCCTGCTCCTTCATGTATCGGATCACAGATTCAAATGCCTTCAGGTTCTTACATGTGTCACCGTCCAACTCGACATAGCTGATATGTCCCGCATTGGTCAGTGCATGATAAGGTGCCTCCAGCTGAATTTTCTTATAAGCCTTAATCGGATAATAAACAGGCACATGGAATGAGTTAGTATAGTACTCTCTGTCTGTTACGCCCGGAATCTTGCCGTATTTCTTCTGATCAATCCGGACAAAACGACCGCTTAAACCTTCTGCCGGTGTTGCCAGCAATGTAAAGTTCAGGCCTGTCTTCCGGGATTCTTCATCCATACGATTGCGCATATGACCGATGATCTCAAGTCCCAGCTTCTGGGATGCTTCTGATTCACCATGATGCTTGCCTGTCAGTGCCTTCAATGTCTCTGCCAGACCAATGAATCCGACGCTCAATGTACCATGCTTCAGAACCTCTGCTACACTATCATCCATATCCAGATGTTCTGAATCAATCCAGATACCCTGTCCCATCAGGAACGGATAGTTTCTGACAACCTTGGAGCACTGAATCTTGAAACGGTGCATCAGCTGACGGATAACAAGATCTATCATATCATCCAATGACTTGAAAAACTTGTCAATGTCGCCATGGGCTTCGATACCCAGACGTGGCAGGTTAATGGATGTGAAGCTTAAATTGCCTCTGCCGCAGGTTACTTCCTTGGTCGGATCGTAGACATTGCCCATAACCCTTGTACGGCAACCCATGTAAGCAACTTCTGTATTATAATCACCCGGACGATAATACTGAAGATTAAACGGCGCATCAATAAAACTGAAGTTTGGGAACAGACGCTGCGCAGAAGTCTTTAAAGCCAACTGGAACAAGTCATAGTTCGGATCACCCGGATTGAAATTCACACCTTCCTTGACCTTAAAAATCTGAACCGGGAAGATTGGGGTCTCTCCGCCGCCAAGGCCATCCTCTGTAGCTGTCAACAGATTCCTGATCACCATTCTGGCTTCCTCGGATGTATCTGTGCCGTAATTAACAGAGCTGAACGGCACCTGGGCACCGGCACGGGAATTCATAGTATTCAGATTATGGATCAGGGCCTCCATTGCCTGATGGGTTTGCTTCTCTGTCGTCTTCAACGCTTCAGCAACAGCAAAATCATGTGCCTTCTTCAAATCTTCCTCTGAAATTCCCTCAGGTTTCAGTGCCAGCAAAGCTTTGCCGTAGGCATCCATATTGGCAATGCGCAGTTCCTCTGTAATCTCGGATTTCGCACGGGCAATGATAGCAGCTGCCTGTCCATCATCAATACCTGCCTCCAGCCGCATGCTGGCTGCCAGCCATGTATAATATTCCTTGGCATACGTCTTCTTCACGCCGTCTGCCATCGCATAATCAAAGTTCGGAATGCTCTGTCCGCCATGCATCTCGTTCTGATTGGCCTGGATCGTGATACATGCCAGTGCTGCATAGCTGATAATGGACTGAGGCTCTCTCAGATGCCCATGGCCGGTTGAAAAGCCATTCTTAAACAACTTGATCAGGTCAATCTGACAGCAAGTCTCTGTCAGCATATAGAAATCCTTGTCATGGATATGGATATCACCGTTGATATGGGCTGCTGCGATATCCTTCGGCAAAACATAATTATCAACGAAATACTTCGCACCTTCTGAACCGTATTTCAGCATTGTACCCATGGCCGTATCACCATCAATATTTGCGTTTTCTCGCTTGATATCTTCATCCATGGCACTGGAATAGGTCAGCTTGGAATAAATATCCATCAGATCGGATTCCGTCTGACGGATCTTCGTGTGCTCAGCACGATAGAGAATGTATGCCTTGGCAGTCTTCGCATAATCAAAACGGATCAACGTCTCCTCCACAACATCCTGTACATGCTCAACTGTGACAACTTCATCCGGGTTCAGCTGACTGCACACTTTCTGTGTCAGGTAAGACAGATCAGCCGGTTCCATCACCTCATCTTCAACTGCCATATTGGCTCTGCTGATAGCATTCAGAATCTTCACTGAATCAAACGCCACCATCTGGCCATTTCTTTTTTGTATCTTCTCTATCATCCGTTTACGCTCCCTCTATAGTCTATTTGCTATAAGCTATAAGCCTTCAATCGCACATGATCTGCGCTGTTTTCCGGTCCTAAGACTTTATTTTGAATTTGTTTTATGTTCGTATATATGGTGCTTATAAATCTTACACGATACAACATTTAGTATTATATTGTGATTTCAATAGAATGTCAATGTTATTGACAGTGTTTTATAATTTCATACTTCATACTGTATACAGTTGCTCCTGTTCCACTTACCGATTCAGTATCTCCCATATATCCGACGGCCGATCTGCAATCGCTACAGGATCGTATGATGCCAGTAATTCACGCTCTCTGAATCCCCAGCTCACCAGTATACAGTCCATTCCTGCATTGCGGGCTGTCGCAGCATCCACCTCAGAATCTCCGATGTACACAGCATGTTCAACGGTGGAACCCAGACGCTCCAAGGCTGTAAAAACTGTGTCCGGCGCAGGTTTCTTCCTGATCCCGGCAGCCTCATTCTCACCAATAGATACCGGAAGCAATTCTCCGAAATAACATCTGCTGAGCTGACATACGGCGTCATGAAACTTGTTGGACACAATGGCCATCTTGAAGTGTTCTGCCTGCAGCTGCTTCAAAAGTTCAGGTATTCCGTCATAGGCACGTGTTTTCACCTCTGAATGTGCGGCATAGTAGGCTTTAAACCACTCATAGATTGCCTGAAAATCCTTTGCTTCCTTTCCTTCCGGCACTGCCCGGTCCATCAGATTCAGCACGCCGTTGCCGACAAACTGACGTACTTCATCCAATGTCCGCTCCGGTCTTCCAAAATGCTTCAGCGCTGCATTGACACCATCTGCCAGATCCTCCAGTGTATTTAACAGTGTTCCATCCAGGTCAAAAATAACCGTATCATATCGTCTGCTCATTTTTACCTCCGTTGTACCGAAAAATTTCCGTAATGCCTATTATACACCTTTTTATTTTCCCTGCACAGTATTTTTTGCTCAATACTTTGCCATTTACTGGTAGAACCAGTTTGTTTCGTTTATACACATTTCTTTTCAAAATGTCGTTTTTATTGGTCATCCTTTTTCCGAATCTCTTTTCTTATCTGATCCTTTGCCAATATGCCTCTTGATTTTTGAAAAAAACGCTGTATAGTAGTATCCATGATATAGATTAATACATTTTAATAGGAAGAAAGAGGCGATTTAAATGACTGACAGAAAACATATAGATCCTACAATTTATACCACACGTCCTACGGATGAGCGTCTCGAGAAAGAAAATCGCGTTTACGATCTTCTTGAAGAATTGAGCATACCTTTTGTCCGCATTGACCACGACGCTATGAACACCATTGATGAATGCCAGGATGTTGACAAGTTTCTGGGTGTCGAGATTTGTAAGAACCTGTTCCTCTGTAATTCACAGAAGACGAAGTTCTACCTTCTGATGATGCCGGGACACAAGAAATTCGTCACACGGGATTTCTGCAAACAGATCAATTCATCCAGATTATCCTTTGCTCCGCCGGAATATATGGAAGCCTATCTTGATCTGACCCCGGGCTCTGCAAGTATTCTCGGACTGATGAATGATCACGAGCACCATGTTCAGCTTGTCATGGATCAGGAAGTTGTCGATCAGCCATTGATCGGATGCCACCCATGCATCAACACTTCCAGCCTCACATTGGCCACCAACGACGTTCTGAACAAGTTTCTGCCGTATACGAACCACGACGTTCTTTACGTCAATCTCTAAGTATATTGTTTATGCACACTGCATAATTCTGATGTATATGTCAAAAGACTGCCGATATGATGAACCATCTGCATCATCATATGGACAGTCTTTTCTTCAAGGCAATTTTCATTCCCTGTGCCGCTACATCTGCTTGCGCACAATCTTGTACTCATCCCCCATCTGAAAATACGGGCAGTTATAGTAGGTATCCTGCATGAAATGGGCCATTTCATCCTCATCCAGATCCACTTCACAGGTATAGCACTCATAATCTTCATCATAGGTATAATTCATACATATATCGCAGCTTGAGATTCTTTTCTTTTCTGTTTTCTTGTTCATCATCCGTTTCCCTCAAAAATAATATTTACATTTGTGCTATTTTGGTGTAAACTAAATCCATTAATGACTATTACTTGTTTAAAAGAAGGTTTTTCCATGTGTCTATTATACCACGCATTCAGACAACGGAATATTTTTTATCACTATATTTATTGAAGGAAGATGGATTTTATTCATCTTCCTTTTTTGTTTTATCACAGCAAAGGAGTAACACAGCATGCAAAAGAACATCTCAAAAACCCTTCACAATTTTTTGATCATTTCCCTGGGCAATCTGATTTATACTGTCGCTGTTGCCTTTTTTATTCTTCCGAATAATCTGATCACCGGCGGCACAACAGGACTGGCGCTTTTCGGTCAATATATGTTCCATATACCGATCACAGCCTTTGTCTATGTCTTCAATATTGCCATGTTCCTTCTCGGTGCCTGGGTCCTCGGCAAAGCATTTGCCCTGACAACAATCCTCAGCACATTTGAGTATCCGTTTTTCTTAAGCATTCTGCAGCTGCTGTCCAGCCGTGTAGGCCCTCTGACAGATGACATGATGCTTGCCACCCTTTTTGCCGGTGCAGGTATCGGTATCGGACTCGGGCTTGTTATTCAGGCCGGTGCCTCCACAGGCGGTATGGATATTCCACCCCTTGTCATTGAGAAGAAGCTCGGTTTCCCGGTTTCCGTCAGTCTGTATTTATTTGATTTCTGCATACTCATCCTGCAGATTTTCATTTCGGACAGAGAACAAGTGCTCTACGGCATCCTTCTGGTTGTTCTTTACACCGTTATCCTGGATCGCCTGCTCATCAACGGCAAACGTCAGATTCAGCTGAAGATCATCAGTCCGGAGTATCAGCAAATCAACAAAAAAATCCAGACAGATCTGGATCGCGGAACAACCCTCCTTTCTATCGAAGGCGGTTATACCGGCCGGCCAACCTATGCTGTACTGACGGTTGTCTCCCCCCGTGAACTTTTTAAACTTCAGGAGCTGATCCATGCCACTGACCCAAACGCCTTCATTACCATCAATGAAGTCCGTGAAGTTCGCGGCCGCGGTTTCTCCCTGCAGAAGGAATATCACTAGTAAACAGGACATCCTTCCAGATGTTCTAAATATACAAAAGGCATTTCCCCAATGAAGAGAAATGCCTTTTTGTTATTTGACACCGGTACGTGTGCCCGCTTTGAGTGCACCTTTATCGCATCTGTTGCCCCATGAATCAATCAGCATGTCATCTCTGTATACACAGATGATCTCGCAATTATTCGGACAGCGTCCGCAGTTAATCTCTCTTGTCTTAAATACCATATCTTCAACAGAGAAATCAAAGACTTTCTTCTTATTACCCTTTCCTGCCAAAATCGCAATACCGAGGGCACCCATGAGATGTCCGTTCTCATCCACGATGATATCACAGCCCAGCGCCTTCTTAAAAGCCTCCACAACACCGATATTCTTGCTCACACCGCCCTGGAATACAACCGGTGAAACAATCTTCTTGCCTTTACCCACATTGTTCAGATAGTTGTTGACAACAGAACGGCAGAGACCGGCAATAATATCCTCTTTGGTATGGCCCATCTGGATCTTATGCACCAGATCCGATTCCGCAAAAACCGTACATCTTGCCGCCAACTGCGTAGGGTGTTTGGATGTCAGAGCGATCTTGCCGAAATCTTCGACTTCCACGCCCAGACGCTTTGCCTGGCTTGAAAGGAAAGAACCTGTTCCGGCTGCACACAACGTATTCATCGCATAATCCACAGCAACGCCGTTTTCCACAAGGATAATCTTGGAATCCTGTCCGCCGATCTCAAGAATCGTCCGTACATCCGGATAAAGTGTAGTTGTTCCCACTGCATGGGCCGTGATCTCATTCTTCACCATGGTTGCGCCCAGCATGGCACCTACCAGCTTTCTGGCACTGCCTGTCGTACCTGTTGCCACGATCTGATATTTCTCTTTGTCAAACTGCTTCTCCAGAAGCTCGATCAGTTTTCTCGCTGCACCCATCGGATCGCCTTCTGTCCAAATATATTCACTGGCCAGAATCTTGTAATTTTTATCTATAATAACACCTTTGGTCGAAATCGAACCTATATCAACACCAAGATATGCCTCTTCCATTTAGACAACCTTCTTTCTCATACTTATCATGTCGTAAAATGCTTCCACACGGGTCTCAAGTCCCGTATCACTTGTCTGTGAATCGTAAGTCAGGTATAATACCGGTATCTTATAATCCGCACTGATATTCTGAAGAATCGGCATAACGTCAATCTCCGGTGTACAGCCTGCAGATTTCACATGAATGATACCATCAAAGCCATTGACCGCATAATTCTTCGCACACCAGATATTGGCTGTGGATGTCGGTCCCATCTCATACTGACAATATTCGGCAATCTGAACGCCAAGATTCTTCTGTCCCTTATAGTGCAGATTTCGATTGGTAATATTCATCCAGCGATGCACTTCCACACCCATATCCGCCAGCTTCTGTTCAAGATCCAGATTGGAGAAAGGATCCATGATGGTAAAATATTCTCCGACGATACCCACTCTTAAAGGCTGCTCCGGCTTGTCCATCGGAATACGGTTAAATTCACGTTTTGCTTCGCGATAGCCTTCCTCCACATCCTTCTTGGACTTCGCCATATTCATCGCCAGATAAAATCTGTTCAACGCTTTCTTATAGTCACCTTTGTTGAGTTCAAAACCGCAATTTCTGTAGTATTCTGCCTCAATCTCATCGATATATTCCACCATCTTCAGACCCTCTGCAGCGGCCAGTGTAAACTTTGCCAGACTCATCTTCGGATTGATCCGACGCAGCGCCTTCAGATAATCTCTGTTCTTGCCCGTTGTATATTCTGCCAGATTGATCATCTCAAAATTATAGCCGAGATCACGGATAATCTGTTCCTGAAGTTCGCCGTAATAACCCAGGCGGCATAATCCCATGGTCATAACCAGGGTATCTGCACCTGCTTCCAGTGCATCGATCATACTTCCTAATGTGCTTTTAAAAGGTGCACAGACATAATCCGGGCTGTATCTCGAACCAATCTCCAGTGTCCGCCTTGTCATCTTCGGCGGCATGATAAACTGCGCGTCCAGACCGCATTCCACAAAGTAGCGAACCACACTGTTGTAATTAGCTACCATTGGAAATGACACCTTCTTTTTTCCTATGTCCATTACAGTACCCCCTTCTTCAGCTTCAGGATATCCGTGAAGCTCTCAAGTCTCGTCTCCAGTCCAGCGGTACCATCCTGATTGTCCAAAACAATATTCAGAATCGGAAGTCCGGTGAACTTACGAATGATCATCTCATTCACCATAGAATCCGGTCCGCACGGAAATGCGCTGAGGAGAATCAGACCATCCACCTTGTCACGATACATCTGGATACTGCCCACCAGTTCACGGCTCAGCTCCCACTTCAGCGTCTTTGATACCTTCGCACTCTGCTTCAGTGCTTCCTTACGATCTACAACATCTGCGCGGATCGGCGTCACTTCCATACCCTTCAGGTAATCAATAACAGGCTGTCCGATGTAAGCATCGCCTAACACATAGCTGTGGGCAACAATCAATACCTTAATACCCTGTGACTTATACAAAGCTTCCTCTTCGTGAACCTTCTTCTTCCAGTCTTCACTTTCGTTCCTCTTCGCCCTCTTATAAGCCTTCTGTGCCGTCTTCCTATCATAGCCGAGAGCTGTTCCGAGATCCACAAAAGCCTTCTCTTCATCAATCTTCTGAAGGGCATCTACATTGTAGGCAACAAACTTCTGATCCGTATTACGGAACACATTACAGACAACGTCATATAGTGATTCAAACTTCGTACACATATTCCGGTGCAGACCGAAATTGCTGATTCTCGGAACAAGAATATAATCACACTTTCCGATCAGCGACTGAATATGGCCCAGATAAATCTTGGTGGAAAGACAGGCTTCATCAATTGCCAGTGCTGAGCCCGCTTCAATCATCGCTTTATTGGTAGGCTTGCTGACAATACCCTTCATACCCAACGCTGAAAAAAATGACTTCCACAACACTTCATAACGATCATACAGCATCGCCCTTGGCAGTCCGATCACAGGTGCCTTCACACTGATGGCTGCCGTACTGTTTCTTTCCTTCATCTCTATATCCTTTCTGTGTATGCACATCTAAAATTCATTTCACTTTTTCTTTGCGTCAGCGGCCTTTTCCGCCTCCTGCACACTATATTATCATTTTAATGAAACGTAATGTCAACATACGATTTTCACCATTTGTCGCATACATTTTACTGACATTTCCCGACTGTTTTTTCTTATGATTTTTCCTTGAAAAATATCTGTTTTCATAAATTCAGAGCACAGAAAAGCTGATGCCTTATTCTCTGTGCATCAGCTTCTCTTATTGCTTATCAATACGCTTTGTGTCCTATGTATAATCCCGGCAAAGTCCGTCCGATATTACTTTGCAGCGGCCGTTCTCTTCTTCAATTCATGTGGATAATAATGTTCTTTGTCAGGCATAATCACTGTACCCACGCCGATAATACTGAAAATCTCCACCAACAGCGCATGGGCCATCTTTGATCCCAGAATATGCACTCTCGGCACCCCCTGCTCAATCATCTGAAGGGCATAGGTCACTTTCTGAAGCAGTCTGCCCTCAAACTTTCCTGCTACATACATCTTGACCACCTCATCACGGGTCATCTGTGAAATAATATGGCCTTCATCATCTCTGATGCCGTCTTCTTTGCCCAGGAAAAGCACCTTCTCTGCACCGGTTGACACGGCAATTTCCTTCGCAGCATCTTCCGGCAGAATCGGTGTGTCCTCATTGTCAATATCATTCGGCGTAATAACCGGAATATAATCATTGTCCAGTGTCATATGAATAGTCTGCAGATCGATACCGCAGATACCCACTGCCTTTACCCCGCAAAATTCAATCATCTTGGCAATACGTTTGTTCTCACGGAATTTGTCATGTCCCATCTTGGTATCGTGAACAACAATCGGACGCATACCGATGGATTTCATCAACGCAATGTCACGCATAACTTCCTGTTCTTCCTCATCGGTCAGGATATTGCTGCATCCGAAACTGATAATAATAATCTTCTGGTTAAAATCTCTGATATATGGCAGAGAATCTACTAGAATCTGTGCCTTATCTTCTATTTCATGGTATAAATTATGATCCATTTCTTATCCTCTTTTCATACTTACGGATTCTATGGGCGAATGTTCGCATTAATCTGCTGTGCCTCATTCTCCCTGTCCTGTCCACCAATGCATTCCAGCCGCAGAACATACATTATCATTATACCCATATTTTGTATAAAATTGCAATACAAATACATACCCCTTCCCAAAATTCTGTGGTACAATGTTACTGTTCAGCGCCGGTCATCACCGTTCTGAACTATCCTATTAAAATGATCCAGGAGGATTCCCATGAATATATATGAAGTACAACCGATTTTTAGCCATCCGACACATCCTTTTGAGCTGACCATCGATGCGCCGGGTTCCAAAAGCATTACCAACCGCGCTCTGATGCTGGCTGCCCTTGCCAATGGTGAAACGCTGCTGAAAGGCGCCCTGTTCAGTGACGATTCCAGGCACTTCCTGCAGTGTTTAAAGGATCTTGGTTTTGATGTCGTGGTTGATGAACCGGCCCATACCGTTCGCGTCACAGGTCTTGGCGGCCGCATCCCGAAAGGAACAGCCGCTATCAATGTTGGAAGTGCCGGAACCGCTGCCCGTTTCCTGACAGCCATGCTGGGCTGTGCCAAAGGTGTCTGGCATCTGGATGCTTCCGAACAGATGAAGAAGCGTCCCATGGCTGCCCTTTTAAACACTTTAACAGATCTGGGCTGCCGCATTGACTGCCATGAAAAGGAAGGCTATTTTCCTTTTACCATCTATTCAGAAGGTATCACCGCTTCAGAGGCCACTGTAGATATCGGCGACAGCAGTCAGTTCTTAAGTGCCCTTCTCATGGCCGCTGTGATGATGGATCATGATTTTGCCATTCATATCACCGGCAATCATGGTTTTTCCTATATTCATATGACCACCGCCATGATGCGTCAGTTTGGTGTCGAAATTTCTGTTTCTTACGATCAGACATGGCGAATCCCGGGAAATGCCGCTTATCAGTCACAGGATTATCAGATTGAACCGGATGTATCAGCTGCCGCCTATTTCTACGGCATGGCTGTCCTCTCCGGCGGCAATGTCCTTGTCCGACACGTTCACTTTGATTCCCTGCAGGGAGATGTGGCACTGCTTCGCACCTTCGAGAAAATGGGCTGCAGTGCTGAGGATACACCGGAAGGTATCCGCCTGACCGGTCCTGCACAGGGCAGACTCCACGGCATCGATATCGATATGAGCAGCTTTTCCGACCAGGCTTTGACCATGGCTGCTATTGCGCCATTTGCCGACAGTCCGACTTTTATCCGCGGCATCGCCCATATCCGTCTTCAGGAAAGTGACCGCATGGCTGCGATCGTGGAAAATCTTTCCCGTATGGGTATCCATGCAGCAATTCAAGGCAATGATATCTATATTGAACCCGGCACCCCGCATGCGGCCACCATTGAAACCTATGACGACCACCGTGTGGCCATGGCCTTCTCACTGACGGGACTTCGCACACCGGGTATCATCATTAGTAACCCGCTTTGCTGCCGGAAAACATTTGAAAATTATTTTGACGTACTGGATGCGATCTGTCGAAACTATCTGAAATAATTTTTTGCACACATTTATCATCCAACCAAAAAGGAAGCGACCAAAATCCGCAGATTCTGATCGCTTCCTTTTATTTACTTTGACATATTTACTTCGACATAAGACAGATTCACCATACAAAATTGATTTCAAGCCGAAAGACAAACCATTGGCCGGTATGCCGGGCTCTAAACACTTTATTCTACTGTAACAACTTTTGCCAGGTTTCTTGGCTTATCAACATCCAGACCTCTGTCCATGGATACATAATATGCCAGCAGCTGCAATGCTGCCGAGGCAGGGAATGCCATTGCCACATCATCCATGGCAGGAAGCGTGAACACATGTGTATAATCTGCATCTGCCAGATCAATGCCGTCCTTAACCAGTATCACAACACTTGCACCGCGGGACTGAACCTCTCTGATGTTAGAAAGCTCCTTATCGCGGACACGTTCCTGTGTTACAAGGGCAACAACCGGTGTCTTCTCTGTGATCAGTGCAATTGTACCATGCTTTAATTCGCCGGATGCATAAGCTTCTGTATGAATATAAGAAACTTCCTTCAGCTTCAGTGCGCCTTCAAGAAGGATGGCATAATCAAGACCACGACCCAGCATGAAAGCATCTTTGGCTTCCAGAAGGCCTCTGGCAATGTGATGCATCTCTTCTTTTCTGTCCAGTACCTGCTGAATGGCATCCGGAGCCTGCATCAATGCATCAACAAAAGCTTTTTCCTGTTCTTCATTGAATGCACCTCGCACAACAGCCATACGGCCGATTAAGGCAAATAAAGCTGCCATCTGTGTTGTATAAGCCTTTGTACTTGCAACAGCAATCTCAGGACCTGCATAAGTGTACATGACATAATCACTTTCACGGGCGATAGAAGAACCCTTTACATTGATCACTGCAATACTCTTCGCACCCTGGCTTCTTGCATACTTCAGCGCTTCCAGTGTGTCAATGGTTTCACCGGACTGGGAAATTGCCAGAACCAGTGTCTTGTCATCAATGACAGGATCCATATACATAAACTCAGATGCGTATTCCACATCCATATGCATACGAAGGATTGAACGTATCAGAGACTGTGCAACCAGACCGGCATGCATTGCTGTACCGCATGCTACCACGCAGACACGTTCACAGTTCTTCAGAACATCATCCGGCACACCGTCTGCTTCCAGAGAAATGCGTCCATCCACATATCTAGGTGCCAGTGTTGCCTTGATTGCTTCCGGCTGTTCCATGATTTCTTTCTCCATATAGAATGGATAGTTGCCTTTGCCTGCTCTTGTTGTATCCCAGTCAATATCCAGGAATTCTGCCTCGCAAAGTTCATTCTTCATATTATAAACACGGATGTCATCTGTATGCAGTTCAACGACGTGATATTCAGGAACTACCATATAGCTTGTTGCCTGACCGCCAAGAGCAGCCACATCAGATGCCAGCATGGTACCGTCTTCACGATAAGCGGCAACGATTGGGCTGACATTACGGATAGCAAAAATCACATCCGGGATATCATCAAAAATAACCACAAGGGCAAAAGTACCTTTCAGGCATTTCACTGTCTGGAAAAGTGCTTCGTGCGGATCACCTGTATAAAAACGGTTCAATACCGCAGCAACAACTTCACTGTCTGTATCAGAAATCAGTTCATCCGCCAGGCCAAAATGATCCTTCAGCTCTTCATAATTCTCAATAATACCATTGTGAACCAATGTGATACGTCCTGCACGATGCGGATGTGCATTCACATCGCTGACACCGCCATGGGTTGCCCAACGTGTATGACCAATACCGCAAATACCATTCACCGGATTAGCCTTCCATGCCTTTTCAAGGTCTGCTACTCTTCCGGCACGCTTACGGATCTGCACCTGGCCGTTTGTCTCATCAACAATTGCCATACCGGCACTGTCATAACCACGATACTCCAGCAGTTCCAATGCATCAAGAATCTGCTTTGCAACACTCTGTTTACCTGTATAACCTACTATTCCACACATAATTTTTCCTCACTATCTATATCTTTACGTATCGGACTGTCTGCACAGTTCCGATACTTCTTATAATCATTTCGTCATTTCATTCTTTAAAATATGGTAACTGTTCAGAGCCAACCTCCAAAATGCTACGCATTTTATACCTGTTTTTGAAATTTTGCTTGGCTCTGAACAGTTACAAAATATGACTTATCAGTTCCCGTTATATTGTTTTTGTTTTGCAGTTGCCTGCATATTTGTCAATATATACGCACCGGGCTGTACGAAAGGGCATCCGCCGAATCTTCGATCACCCTTCTCCTCGTTAACCGGATCACTCCGGTACATGGCGCTTAAAGAAAAAATTATGGTGAATCCATCTATTCAATTGTCAAAGTTTCTTTTGTATACTATAACAAGTCGGCTGTTTTGTCAAGTTTTCTCTTCATCTGCAGACCTGATTTCGGCGCACTTCCCTGATATTATCCTAAGCAAACATCTGCACCACCCAATAAATTGCTCCCAGTACCCAGCTGGTGACAATGCCGTACAAGATCACCGGGCCTGCAATGGTAAATATCTTGCAGCCCACACCAAAAACTTCTCCTTCAGCTTTAAATTCCAGTGCACATGCTGCCACCGAATTGGCAAAGCCTGTAATCGGCACCAGATAGCCCGCACCGGCAAATTTTGTGATGGGCCCCACCCAGTTCAGACATGTCAGGATCACACTGATCAATATTAACGACAGCGTTGTATATCCTGACACCTCATCCTTCATAAGTCCCATACTGCCGTACCAATCCGAAAACATCTGCCCGATGACGCAAATGAAGCCTCCACTAACAAATGCTTTCAGCATATTTAAAAGGCAGTTATGTTTCGGAGTTACCTGCTTCACGTAATCATTATATCGTTTATCCCGCCTCTTCCTGGCAGCCTGTTTTTCATCTTCCATCCGTTTTTCACCTTTTGTCTGTTTTTCATTTTTTGTCTGCTTTTCACTTTCCATCTGTTTCATTCACACCTTTCTTCTGATCAATCAGTATCCCGCCTTCATATTCTTCAATCTATACCTGCTTTTATTTTATACTGGCATTTATGTCAATATGAAATACCACATCCAGGCCCCCAGTGTTTTGCCGACGGCCATCCAGAAAATGACGACACCGATGCCCTGACGGATACCGATTCTTTTGAAAAACACCGGCAACGCATCCAGCACCTCTGCAATCGCTCCGATCAGACACCCGATAAATATCCCGACCAGAAGGCCTGCTGCACCTGCCAGAAACATCCCTGCCGGTATTTTTACTGCTGTATCTGTCAGCCAGACTGCATTACCAAGCGCACCACCCAGCACAAACATCCATTCATACCATCCGCCATAGGCCGTCGTGTGAGTTATCGTCATTAACCGATGGGGAATTCCCGTAATTACAAGGAAGGTAAATAATCCCGCCGCCACTGCGATTCCGCCCGACATACCGATCCCCCATAAAATCAATGCCTTCATTTTCTCTGTTCCTCCATTAAAACTTTTTCTGCATCCTTCTAAATACATCGTTATTTCGAAAATGATGTATTAGTCAAGATCCGCCAGGATTTCCTGCGCAATTTTTCTTTCATTGAACGGCAAATAGTCTCCTTTGATCTCCTGATACTGTTCATGGCCCTTTCCCGCCAGGATCAAAATGTCTCCCGGCCGTCCCTGTGCCAGCATAAACCGCATGGCTTCTTTACGATCAACCATCATTTGATATTGTCCCTTTGTTTCCTTCATTCCCTCCTCAATTGTCTGCATAATCCGCTCCGGTTCCTCATATCTTGGATTATCCGATGTAATCACTGTAAAGTCTGCATATTTTCCTGCCACACAGCCCATCTCTCTGCGCCTTGCTGCTGATCTGCCTCCGCCGCATCCGAAAAGAACCCACAGTTGTCTAGGATGATACCGGCGCATCGTCTTCAGTATATTTTTCAGACTCATGGCATTATGGGCATAGTCGATCAGAAGCAGATATCCCCTGTCATTGTCAATAACTTCCACCCTTCCGGGAACACGGATTGTCTTGAGTGCTTTTCGGATAATCTCCTGATCAATACCATAGTGTCTGCATACGGTGATTGCCGCCACTGCATTATAAACAGAAAACTCCCCCGGTGCTGATACTGCATATTCTTCCCCATTGACTTTAAAAAATGTACCTAATTGTCCGTTACGGTTGGCTAACATTATATCTGAAGCCTGAACATCCGCTTTTTGCCTACAGCTATAGGTACAAACCTGACATGAGGCATCTTTAAATATTTCCCTATAATAGGGATCATCTATGTTGCCGATCCCAAAGCAGCACTTTTGAAACAGCAGACTTTTATAATGCGCATATTCCGCCATATCTTTGTGCTCTTTCGGGCCGATATGATCTCTTCCAAGATTCGTGAAAACCCCCACATCAAATAAAATGCCATCCGAGCGGTGAAGTTTTAATCCTTGAGAAGAGACTTCCATCACTGCAAAACGGCATCCGCTGTCTGCCATTTTTCTCAGATAACGCTGAATATCAATCGCCTCCGGTGTTGTCCGCTCCGCCCTTTTTTTCTCTTCACCAATCTCATAATCTATTGTGCCCAGAAGTCCCGTTTTATACCCGGCGGCTTCCAGAATATCCCGGATCATAAACGTTGTGGATGTTTTTCCCTTTGTGCCGGTAATCCCGATCACTTTTAATTCCTTTGACGGATAACGATAAAAAGCTGCTGCCGCCCAGGCTGCTGCTTCTCGCGTATTTTGCACAGATACAATCGTCATTTGCTCAGGCAGCTTCAGTTCCCCATATGCGGATGTCTTTTTCTCAGGCTGCTTCAAATTTCCATGCACGGATGCCGACTTCTTCCAGAAAGCCTCTTCAACCAGGCATGCTGCTGCTCCTCTCTCTGCTGCTTCTTGAATATATTGATGGCCATCCTGCTCCATACCCTTAATGCAGATGAACAGGCTGTTATTTGTTACCTCTTTCGAACACATTGCAATGGATGCTATATCAGTATCCCAGCTGCCCTGACACAATACTGCCGGAATCCTTTCAAACAATGCTTTCAAAATCATGACATAACTCCAAAAATGGGGTTATACTATATTATGTTTCAGGATGATGTTTGACTCACTTCCAATGTAAGTGTATATTTCCATATTTATACATTTTTTTATGCATTTCATGTCCTATAGGCTTTATTCCATTAAATTGACAGACCAGTTGACCCGTGTTATAGTGCAGTAAACTTAAGAAATGTCTGATATCTCATTCGATCACAGACATTGATTTATTGGAGGCAATCATGTTTGAATTATACGGCTGTCCGACCCACTACGGCGTCGGTGCAAAGGGATTAATCAAAAGTATCGACTATTTAACAGAAAATTTTAAAAATCTTCAAATGAATAAAGTTCCAGAAATCACGTGTAAGGGACCTTTCCGTGCCAATCTGAAGAATCTCGAAAGTGTATGCGCTACCTGCGAAGGCATTGCCAAGCAAGGTTACCATATTCTAACATCCGGGCATCGCCCTCTGATGATTGCCGGAGATCACAGTGCCGCCATGGGTTCTGTATCCGCTACATCTGTTTATACCAAAGGCGAAACCGGGCTGATCTGGATTGATGCGCACCCGGATATCAACACTGACAAGACAACGGTTACCGGCAATATTCACGGAATGCCGGTGGCTGCACTTCTGGGACTTGGTGAACCTTCCCTGACACATTTTCTGGATGACAGCATCAAGTTAAAATCAGGCAACATTGTTATGCTTGGCCTGCGTGACATTGATCCGCCGGAAGCAGAAATTCTCAAAGAACACCATATTCGTTATTATAAATGGGATTATATTATGGAACACGGTCTTCAGAACTGTCTGAACGAAAGTATTGACTATCTCAGCCACTGCCCGGCTGTTCATGTCAGCTTCGATATTGATTCCATGGATCCGAAACTGATGCCTGGCGTCTCCGTTCCCGTTCCGGAAGGTTTCAATGAAGACGACGTCTTCCTGATGATGGATGAGCTGCTGACACGGCTGCCGGTTCAGGCGATGGATATCGTTGAATTTAATCATGAACTGGACAAGGATGATATTACGGCTGGATTTGTATCCAGACTGGTGGAACATGTGCAGGGATTGTAAAATCTATTGAATCTTTTTGATACAGTAAAGGGGCGTATCACAATGATACGCCCCTTTGTTCATCTCACAAATGCCTCTTCCTGCTGGATCTTTTTAATCTCGTACAAAACATCTTCACTTTTCATGTAAAGACTGCCTGCCGGAATGGATAAATTTCTTCCATTGTTATTAAATAAACCATTCCTTACACCTTACGCCTTGAGTTCAGAATTTCTTCCAACGTTCTCGGCGTATAATTCATATAATCCCGCATACATCCAACGTTATAGGCTCTTAATTCTTCCGCTTCATAGACATGCCGGCAGTCATTCGCCCTCATCTCGGACAGACACTTCTGATAAAACTTGTCTTCCTCACTCTCATGGGTATGCCCATACAAGAGAATTCTTCCTCGCCCCATGTTCCTCCAACTGAAAATCGGATAATGGCTCAAAACCAGACTATAATGCTCCTTACCAATCGTGTCATGCATTTCTTTATAATCGCAGATTTCATGAAACAACTGCTGATAACGGTAATCAGAAACGTCATCATGATTCCCCTTGATCAACACTTTACGCCCTTTTAACTGAGCCACGAATGCAATCAGCTCTTCCTTTTTGCCGCGCATGCTCACATCACCTAAAATATATACCATATCCCCATTGGTCACACGGTCATTCCAGTTCTTTAAAATCGTATCATGCATTTCCTGCAATGACGCAAATGGCCGAGGATCAAAGGCAATGGCGTTTTCATGAAATAAATGTAAATCACTGATATAATACTTCAATTTTCATTCCGCCTCTCCTATATTTGTATTTGCTGTGGATATTATTAGCATAACATACTCTATATAATTTTGCTTCCTAACCATCAGTAAAACAACTCATTCATAAAATCTACATTTAATCTTCATTATTTTTCAGATATGCGATAATATTTCTCTGCAATTGCCTATATCTTGCATTTGTATCCGGATTTTTACAGCAGTATTCCCTTTGCATTGTTTCATTTGGTTCATATGCAACTTCAATATTATACAAGTCAAACTGTTCACGTGTAAGATCTACATACTGTCCTGTTATTTTATTAAAATAATGTGTTCCACCGCCCTCTACTCTTATTCGATGAATACTTCCACCAAACATATCATATACCAATGTTGCAGTAATTGCACACTGACCATAAGAAGGGTCCTCTGAAACCCATTCGCTCTGACATGACTTATATGCAGTACTGGAACTCCAGGATTTTCTCAAAACAGCATACAATTTATGTAAAGTGTCAATTCCCTTAAATGCCTCTACTTCTTTACACTTTTTATCTTTTAGCTCCTGACCCTGATAATAAAAACCATCTGCACCTGCCGGAACTACATCCACAAGTTCCTCTAAAGCTTTCTCAACAGCAGTTCTCATATTATACCCCCATCTATGATTTAAATAATTTCTTTATTACACATTATAACATTTCACATATAAATAAAAAGGGACTTATTTTCATCAAAATTAAATATTTTTCTATCTACACGTTGCGACAAACTTTTTACTTAAATCGATATATAATAGTTGCACCACCGGTGAGTTTTGAGTACAATTAAAGGAGAATCTATAAATGTCGCAGGAAAATACCTATTACAACCGTAAATACAAGGACAGCCTTTTCCGATTTATTTTCAATAATAAAGAAGCTGCGCTTTCGCTTTACAATGCCATTAACGACAGTGATTATCAAGAGACGGATGCCATGGAGTTTTATACCATGAACGATTTCCTATATATGGGAATGAAAAATGATTTGTCATTCCTGCTTGACTGGAATCTGAATATGTTTGAGCATCAAAGTTCTTATAATCCGAATATGCCGCTTCGCGGATTGATTTACACCAGTGCTGCATTAAAGAAATTTATTGAAAAGAATCGTCTGGACATGTATTCCAGTAAATTACTGACTATTCCTGTTCCGCGCTATTATGTCTTTTATAACGGATTAAAGAAAGCCGCAGACGAAGTAATCCTCAAATTGACAGACAGCATGGCCGGAACAAATGCTTCTAAAGTTTCATCCGCAGAATTTACTGCCCATATGATTAATATCAATGCCGGACACAGCGCTCAAATCATGGAACGCTGCCCGCTGCTCCATCAGTATTCATTATTCGTGGCTGCGCTTCGAAAAAAGATTTCTGATGGGCTTTCACTGGGTGACGCAATAGAAGAAACAATTACTGAATGCATTGAAAAGGACATCCTCGCCGATATTTTACGTGAACACAGAGCGGAGGTTACCGATATGTTATTCAAAGAATATGATAGTGCCGCACACATTGCTTCCGAGAAAGAGATTAGTTATGAAGAAGGGTTTGAAGATGGTTTACGTCAAGCAGAACAAGATATTACTAAAGAAAAGGAACGTGCTGACAAACTTCTCACTTCCCTAATTCTTTCCTATCATGCACAAAACAAATCACCAGAAGAAATTGCTGCTCTCTGTGAGCAATCCATAGATTTTGTACTGGATGTCCTGAAAAAACATAATCTATAATTTTTAAAAGTCAAATATAAGTTTATAAAACTGTTGTAAAACGCTTACATTTCCAAACAGGCCATCACATTTCCACATGTGATGGCCTGCTTTGGATATTTCATTCATTATCTGCTGAGCCTCGCCGTCTGCTGTCATTTTCAACTAATAGTTCAATGTTTTTCCCCTTCATCCATGCTATACTCTGTAATCAAAGAGCACGCAACAATTAGATTTAACCAGCCAGAAGACTGTTCCTTAACTGGCCCCGGAGGAAAATACCATGAGCAAATACAGAGAAACACCATGCAAATTTTATATCTGCCGCGGCGAATGTTCAAAGGGCCGTGCTGCCGAGCATAAGACATACTGTCAGCACTGCAGCAAATATTATCCAAGAGCAAAAGTTCGCCATATTAACCAGAAAAAACGCTATAATGAACAGCAGCGCAGTCAAATCACTGCCTGAAACAACACCAGAAAGAGGATTTTATGAATTTACCAATTACTGTCACACAGGATGACCTGCTGGAAATATTGCTCAATGTTGCTCCCAGCAGGCCTGTATTTATCTGGGGTGCACCGGGTATCGGAAAATCTGCACTTGTGGAACAATTTGCATCTGAAATCGGCTTGCCCTGTGTATCGCTTCTCGGCAGTCAGCTAGCACCGGAAGATATTATCGGTATTCCGCAGATCAAAGGTGAAACTTCCGAATTTCTTCCTCCGAAAATGATTGCCCGCAAAGAGCCTTATGTCTTATTTCTTGATGAACTCAATGCCTGTTCCCAGGAAGTTCAGAAAGCTTTCTATTCTCTTATTCACGAAAGAAGAATCGGCGAATATCACCTCCCGGAAGGCAGCATTGTCGTTGGTGCCGGAAACCGAATTCAGGACTCTGCCATTGTCAAAACCATGTCTTCTGCCCTGATCAACCGAATGTTCCACGTTCAGATGAAGGCTGATGCAAGACAGTGGATCAAGTGGGCACAGCGCAGTCAGCTTCACCCATGGGTCATTGATTACATTATCCAGCGGCCTGACCATCTTTTTTCCGAAGCACCCAAAACAGAAGAGCCTTTCTCTACACCAAGATCATGGCATATGCTGAGTGATGCCCTGACAGAATACGGTGCCGGTAAAAGAGAACTTTCAAGCCACGTACTGAAAATGCTTGTCTATGGCTGTCTTACCCCTTCCCATGCCGGCATGTTTCTTGCTTACATAAAGAGTCTTGCCAATCATCATATGCTTGACGATATTATTGCTGAAAAAACAAAATGGCCTTCAAAAGCTGAAGACCGGGATATTCTTTATTTTCTTGCACAGTCCTTCCGTGCAAGGCTCATTTCCGAACTGCCAAAAAGTAAACAGGATATTTCCGGCAATATGCTCTCTTTCGTTTATCGTGCCAAGCGTATGATCAAAGATTTATCTACTATCAATTTCGAAATTGCCCAGATGGTGGTTGCTTCCGATGACAACGCCGCTCTCCCTGACTGGTTTATGATTGAAGTCATCCGTGATCTGCCCCGACTGGTCAACGGCAAATAATTTTTATTCCGCAATCAATATGCAATAAAAAGGTATCCTTATGGCTTATTTTAGAAGAAAATTTTATTACAATGAAAACAATATGCCGGATGGCTTAAAACCCATTTATGCCGGCTTTGACCTGCTCCAGTCACACCCGCTGTTTTCCCAGTTAGATGGAACAATTGCAGTCAGAAATGCACATTTATCCAATCATAGCAGTTTGGCCTGCGTCACCAAAAACGGAGAGATTTCTGTCAATATACATGTCCGCCTGAATGCCGCTGAATGGGCCTATGTCATGGCCCATCACCTTCTCCACCTCGCTTTTGGCCATTTTGACAAAAACAAAATGCCTTCTGCCGCAGAAATCTATCCTCTTGTATGGAATAAAGCCTGCGATATCTATGTAACAAGATTTCTGACGGACATCGGTTTTAGCGGCAGTCTCTTTCAGGACCCGTCAGCTTTCTATCCCATCAAACTGAATGACGAAAGAAAGATTTACGAATACTTGCTTGACACAGAAGGCATATCCCCAAAACAGACATACGGTTTAAATACATCCAGCACATGTGATATGTTTGGCATCTCCTCACCCATCGTCTATAAAAAAGGTGAACAAAATGAATATACCGAAACTTTTGCAGCTGCCATTAATCACTCCATCAAAAAAGTAGTCATCCATGCCGGCGGACACGATGCCTCAAAAAAGAAAGACACCGTAATTTCCAAAGCCTCTGAATGGTTCTTATCTCACTATCCGCTTCTTGGCGGCCTGGCCTCATCTTTTAAGATTATTGAAGACATTGATTTATGCCGCAGATATGAAATACACATTGCTGCTGTAGATGCAGTACACGGAGAAATATATACTAATCCGTCATGTTGTCTGACACTTGAGGAATGGAAATTCGTCCTCGCCCATGAATATCTGCATGCCGGACTCTGCCACCATGAACGATGCCAGGGTCGGAATCACTATCTTTGGAATATTGCCTGCGATTATGTCATTAATGATTGGCTCCTTGCCATGCATATCGGCAGCATGCCGGAGGAAGATCTTCTGTATGATGAAAGCCTGCACAATATGTCTGCAGAAGCCATTTATGACCTTATTGTCAAAAAAATGCGGAAATTCAAAAAGCATGCCACTTTCAGAGGATACGGAAAAGGCGATCTGTTTGGCGATCAGGGTCCCAGATTTGAAGGCCTGCACAAAGGCATCAGTCTGGATGAATTTTTCAAGAACGCGCTGCGTGAAGGACTTGACTATCACACCACCCACAGCAGAGGCTATCTACCGGCCGGACTTATTGAAGAAATCCGCGCTCTTTCCATGCCGCCTATCCCCTGGGAAGTGCAGCTGGGCAGATGGTTTGATGAGCAATTCCCGCCTCTGGAAAAGCATCGCACCTATGTAAGACCAAGCAGACGCCAGGGTTCCACACCGAATATACCAAGGCCAAGCTATATTCTTCAGGAAAAAGAGCTGAAAAGCCGAACTTTTGGCGTTGTTATCGACACCTCCGGCTCCATGTGTTCTGCACAGATTGGCTTAGCATTGGGTGCCGCTGCCAGCTACGCTGCTGCCAAGGACGTCCCCTTTGTCCGGATAATCTTCTGTGATGCCGAGGCCACCGATGCCGGATACATGGCCCCGGAAGATATCGCAGGCAGAGTAGAAATCACCGGCAGAGGCGGCACAATCCTTCAGCCCGGAATTGATGCTTTGGAAAAAGCCAAAGACTTCCCACCTTCCGGCCCGATTCTTGTAATCACAGACGGCTATATCGAAGATAATCTAAAAATCCGACGGAAACATGCCTTTCTCATTCCCAATGGCAATCGACTGCCTTTCCGGCCAAAAGGCAAGGTATTTTATATGGAGAATAAAGAACCGAAAGAATCTTATTAAACCCTTACATTTTATTAAACCCTTACATTCCCAAACAGGCCATCACATTTCCATTTCATGAATGTGATGGCCTGTCTTGTTCTTCTACCATGAAATATTCAGCCACAGATAATACAGTGTCACGCCCGTTTTTGAGGCAAAAAATTTTTTGTTCTCTCTCTGCGCGACCTCGTCAATACGAAGCTGAACATTTCTGTATCCCATTTCCGCAAGTCGCTGGCGAAGTCTCTTAACGATTTCCTGTCGTATATTCATCGCTTCATACTGTGAATAGCCTTTCAAGAAAGAAAGCATTGTATACCTCTGAAATCCCGTTTCACTGACAGACGGTTGAATAAAGTAATCTGTTGTATCCCAATAAAATTGATCATAATATCCGGTTAAATTCCGCTTGCCATCCCTTTCCGCATTACGGGAAAGTACCTTAATGCCCGTAATCAGCCCTTCAACCTCACGATGAATGATTTCTTCCTTCTTATTGCTGTATGAATTTTCCCATTCAATTTTTCTTAATTCGTCACAAAAACTCATTGTATATCTCCTCCGTTTAGATTCATCCTTATGCGGCTCACCCGCAAAATTTATTTCTGTTGTTCTTTTGTGACTTTAATATAACACAGACTAAGGACGCACCTGTTCCCGGAAGGAGTATTTTTCTGCATTAGGAAATAAAGACATCCAGCATATCCCTGCACCATTTCAACTCCCTGATATAGCGCTGTTTCAATGCCTCCGGATTATTTCTGTCTCTTCCCACCTCAAAGAAATGATGACCGCTGTGCACCGCCAGATCCAACTTTCCATCCCCATGCAGACAAACCGCAAATTCTCCAAAGGCCGTCTGCGTCAGTTCAAGAATCCGGGCCATTCTGTCCTGATTCAGAAAATACATCACCCACTCCTCATTATCACAGCTGAGATTAAACCGTTTATCAAAAGCTTCATACCCGGTTTTAATCGTTTTTGTCCGGAAGATTTTATCCAGTTTGCCTCTCGGCCAGAATGTAAAACCGGTAGGAAATGTCTCCCCAAGTTCACAGCACATCCACTGTCCCCGGTAAATCTCCTGCTCATTTGTCTGCCGCATATCGTTGTTCTCATCAATATAGTCATTCACCTCTGTTAAAGTAATACTGCACAACTCTGCCGGATGTCCCTGATAACGAAAACAAATATTGCCGCTGCTGTTAAGATAGCTATATGTTTGCAGCGGAATATTCGATCCCTTAACATCCAGTAAATGCCCTTCCGGATGCATCTGCACATCATCAAAAAGTGTATTCATCACTCTCGGCACAATCGCATCATTTACTGCCTGATCAGCAGTCTCTTTTGATTTCTTCAAAACTGAATGAATAATACAAGCAACAATAATCAGCCCAATAATTACATATGACATATAACGCACCTCCACTTTGTAGAAAAAGAAAAATCCACTGTACCGACATTGTACAATGGATTTTTTGCAATGGCTATTCACCAATAGTTAGGAATTCTCTTCCAACAGCTGTAACAGCTGCTTTCTCTTTGTTCTGGTATCCCCTTCAATCTGAAGTTTTGAATAAATCTGTTTGACATATTGTTTTACACTTCCTTCTGAAAGGAACATTTTCTCCGCGATTTCCCGGTTCGTTTGATGCTGATTAATGAGCAGCACCATTTCATATTCTTTATCTGTCAATACAGCCAGTACCTCCGGGCGATGTGCCTCTTTCCTTAGACATTCCCGCCGCATCTCATACATTTCACCCATCTGTATCAGATACCTGACAAACAGACTTTCCTGTTTCTGACAGCGCAGTAAAAGTTTTTTCAAATAACGATAATTCTCCACAAACGGAAGCATCAGATAATCCGTCTCCGCCTCCAGAATGGCCTGCGTCAGCATCTGCTCCGCCTCCTGCCATTTTCCCATGGCTTCATAAGCAGCCGCTGTCTGAATACGAATGTGCAGCGCCACCAGCCTATAATGCATGCCTTCGCAGACAGAAAGCTGTCCATCGCTGCGGCCAATCACCTTTGCATAATTTTCCTGTGCCAGATAAACCTGATTTTCAATCAGCAGCATCATTGGTCTTCCCGGGGCAAGCATATTGATATCCGAAAGCCTGTGTTCACCAAATATCGGAGGAATCTTCTCAGACTCACCCAACAGCGCATAATAATAGGCACTGATGCCACTCCATATATTAAGCCAGGCAGCATTATGATGGCGCAGTAATTCGGTGCGCCGCCTCTCCAGACTACAATGCGGCTTCATTTCCTCAGCCAGAGCCAGTCGCCATGCCAGAAAATCACAGCAAAGCGCCATATTTTCCTGGCCATTTCCTTCAATCTGTGCATAAGCCCGTTCCAGCTCAATCTGTGCATCCACAAATCTTCCCTGTACAAAAGCTGCTTCCGCCCGCATAATCTTTTCTGCCCCCTGTCCGTGACCACAGGTAATCTTGTAATAATGCGGCATACATTCATCCATCTGGGCAAGCTCACTTTCCAACTGTCCCGGACCACGGTAAAACATCATCAGCACAGAAGGCGATCCAAAGGTCCAGCCGCCGTTGTTCTGAATACTGATGGCCGGTCTGGACATCTGGCTGCTGGCTCTTCGATGCAGCTGACTCATAGCTCCGATATCATTATAGCAAAGGAAACTCATAATTAAATCGCATTCCCCCAACAGATTGCCACGTTCCTCATCAGAGAGCGCTGCATTTTCCTCCACCACTTCCATCAAAAGCACTTTCAATTCCATCATCTTCGGAATCAGACGCCAGTTAAACATGCTGCGCATCAGCACCAGAATCGCCAATGGATGTGCTTTCAAAATGGAAACAGGACATTCAGCCAACACATTCATAACCTCCTGCGCATTCAGTGAAGCGAGCAGAATTCCCGCATCATTTTTAACAACCCGAAGAAATGCATCATAATTTTTACTTCTTCGATAGACATCCATGGCATGCAGATACTGACTGTGCTGCTCATACCACAGACCAAAACGATTCAGGTAAAATGCCTGTTTTTCTTCATCCAACGCCGCAAAAACCCGATTGGCACATTCTTTCATCATATGATGAAATCTGAAAGTCACACCATCTGCCAGACATTTCACAAAAGCATTCTGCTCAGTCAGAATATCCACCATGGCTCTTACTTCCTCATCTTCTGTAACAAAAACGGCCATTTCTGCCGAAAACTCGTCCGCAATCCCCATAACAGCCAGAAATTCCCGTTGCTTTGCAGAAAGCGGTTCAATCATCGCCCTGGTAAATGCCGCATAAATATCCGAAGCCCCATCCGGCAGCACGCCTCTCTCCAAAAATATCTGCAAATTCAGATAAACTGCTGAGAACCATCCCTCACTGGAATAAAAAAGTGTTTCTGTCTGTTTCTCAGACAGTTTTATTCCACAGCGCTTCACATAAACCGCAAGCTCTTTACGATTCAGTCGCAGCTGTTCTACACCAATCTGGTAAACTTTGCCGCCCAGACACAAAATATCTGCCGACGAAAGAAATTGATTTCTCCCTGCAACAATCAAATGGACATTTCCCGACAGTCGCCTGGCAAGCATACACAAAAAAGCAGATGCACGGCTATCCGTCAACAGATGAAAATCATCAATAAAAATGTAACAACTGCCCGTTTTCGACAATTCATGACACATATCCTCTATCAGCAATCCTGCTCCTGCAACATCCTCCGGACAGGCATAATCCTCCAGAAAATCAAAACCCGCCCGTTTAAAAGCCACCTGTACACTTTTCCAGAAAATAGCCAGATTGTCCGAATACACACTGATACGGATCAGACACAGTGCATCCATTTTTCCCTGTTCATCCAAAAACCAGTTGATGGCTGTTGTCTTTCCATATCCCATGGGAGCCACCACCGTTGTCAGCGCACAACAGGTAACCGGACGCAGACACGCCTTCAGCCGTTCTGATATATAAATTGTATTCAGATTCCATTTTTGTCTTGCCACTGCGCCGCCTCCCAATATATGTAAAAAAATCTCCGTTATGTACTGCTCTGATTATATTCCCTGCAATACATCTATCTTTTCTTTCAATACCTCTAAATCCTTATCTGATGATGCCGATTTTAATGCCTCAAAATACTTTTTGGCCGCCTGATACATTTTCACTTTCTTTTCACTGTACCATCAGAATTTTTTACTGCAATTTCCCCATACCTTGATGAATATACAAGAATTATAAATCAAAGAGAGGAGGGACACAACATTTTTCATAACTTGTTTGTGCCTTGAGCGAAGCGAAAGGAATGATAAGAACTATGTAATATAAGCAGATGATGTCCCTCAACATATCTAATTTCCTTTTTTCCAATTCAGTAGGAATTTTGTTTTTGATTCCGGTCTCCCAGATGTATACCGGTACTTCCATTCTTTTAATCGCGCTATACGGATACGGTACATTTAATGTTTTAGTTGCTCTAGTTTTTGAAGTTACGGTGCTTGAATGCTTGTCAGAACTGCTGCCGGAACTATCTTCCTCTTTTAATACACAAGAAACAATAATGATGCCAATCAATAAAATCCAGAACATTTTTATTCACCTTTTCCTTTTATAATCTATAGAACACCTGAACTGTAGGCGTATACACATAACCCGCTGAATTTTTCTTCTTAAAAATTTTTTCACCAAATGTATGTTCCACACCTGAATACATTAATTTATATTCAATTTGAAAACCATCCTTTTCCGCTTTTGCCTTAAAATCTTTCAAAAAACGTTCACCTAAAGAAGTCATTTTCGCAACATAATAATCTGTGAAAAGTCCCTTGTTTTTCCATTCAAAAGTATACTTCCCCGGAACCAGCATCCTTGGAATTTCCGCTGCATATCCTTTAGAAATTCCTTTATTTGCTGAGTCTTCTACTGTACATATAAACTTAGCATATGTTTTATTTAATGTTTCTTCATAATCATCGACTTTCTCAGTTTTTGTTTTTTTATTCTGTGCTGCCATCTTTCTCATCTCATCTGCTTTTGTCATGATATACTCTCCTTTTTCTAAACACGTATCTGTAATAGCTTTGTTGTCTCTAATATATCATATTTCATACGTGGGAGTATTCCTGGAAAGCCTTATTTTCTCACTATGAGCTTTGCTCATTATCCGCGCAAACCTAAAAAGAGGCGAATTTTCACACTCGCCTCTCAGAACTAATCTAACTCATACTCTACTATTGTCTCCGGATGTTCACCGAACTCATCATACTTTGGCACAATTCCTCTGCACCCTTTATGTTGCACATCAACCATTCTTCCATTAGCATCATAGAACACCGCATTCTCCCAATGCATTTCAAAATTATTTCTGTTTTCAAAACCAAAACCACAATGTAATACAAGCAGATGATTTCCTTCATCATATATGATTTTCTTTGCCAAAATATCCGTCGCAATTTTATTGTTGATTCCGTTCTCCCAGATGTATACCGGTACTTCCATTCTTTTAATCGTGCTATACGGATACGGTACATTTAATGTTTTAGCTGCTTGAGCTTTTGAAGTTGTGGTGCTTGAACGCTTATTAGAACTGCTGCCGGAATTATCTTCCCCTTTTAATACACAATAAACAATAACGATACCAATTACTAAAATCCAGAACATTTTTCTCCTCCGTTTTCTAAAAATATATTTGCTTTGTTCTTTGTTGTCTCTAATATATCATATGGCATCAGCGGAGGTATTCCCGGAACGTCAAAAAAGCCGCCCAGTCAGCACTTCGCTGACCGGACGGCCTGTCTTATATCACTTCAAATTCAGTTTTACAGCACCTTCGACAGAAATTCCTTCAGTCTCGCATCCTTCGGATTGGCGAAGAATTCCTTCGGCTCTGCCTCTTCCTTGATGACACCTTCATCGATGAAGACGACTCTGGAAGCCACTTCTCTGGCAAATCCCATCTCATGGGTAACAACCACCATGGTCATGCCTTCCTCTGCCAACTGTTTCATCAGCTCCAGAACTTCTCCGACCATTTCAGGGTCCAGGGCAGATGTCGGTTCGTCGAAAAGAATCACATCCGGATTCATGGCCAGGGCACGGACAATGGCAATTCGCTGTTTCTGACCACCGGACAGTGTTGAAGGATAGACATTCGCCTTATCTTCCAGCCCGATACGTTTCAGCAGATTCATGGCCTGTTCTCTGGCTTCTTTCTTAATCTGCTCCTTGGTGGTTGTCACAGGAATCTGTTCTTTCTTGCCAAATGCCGCCAGACGATTATGACGTTTGGCTTTCTTCAGTTCCTGACAACGGGTATAAACAGGTGCCAGCATAATATTCTCAAGAACGGTTTTGTTGTTGAAAAGATTGAAGTGCTGGAATACCATGCCCATCTTTCTTCGGTGAATATTGATATCGACCTTCATATCTGCAATATCCACCCCGTTGAAAATGATCTGTCCCGATGTAGGGTCTTCCATACAGTTCAGGCAGCGGAGAAATGTACTCTTACCGGAACCTGATGGTCCGATGATCGCTACAATATCGCCTTTATTGATGGTCATGTTGATGCCCTTTAAAACTTCGACACTGCCAAAGCTTTTCTTAAGATTAATTACGTCTATCACTCTTCTTCAGGCTCCTTTCCATCAATTTGATTAATAATGAAATAATCAGCACAAGAACGATATAAATCAATGCCATGACAAGATATGGAACCATAAATTCATAGCTGTTGCTGCCGATATAGTTAAATGCTACATAAAGGTCGGCCGCACCGACAAAACTGACAACAGATGTCTCCTTGATCAGGGAAATGAATTCATTGCCCAGTGTCGGGAGAATATTTTTGACTGCCTGTGGGATAACAATTTTGATCATACTCGTACCAAAACTTAAACCCACTGCACGTCCGGCTTCCATCTGTCCCGGATCTACAGACTGAATACCGCTTCGCATAATCTCAGATATGTAGGCTCCGCTGTTCAGACCAAAGACCATCATCGCCACCTGAACACCTGTAATCTTCAAACCGATAATCGGTAAAAGAACATAGTAGAAGACAAGGAGCTGAACAACCATAGGCGTACCGCGGAATAATGCAACATAAAAGCTGCAGATCGCATTCAGCACCTTCGGCAATGTTTTATATTTTGGGAGTACACGGACAGTGGCAATGATCGTACCGATAATAATACCGATGATCAGACCGGCAATGGCAATCATCAAGGTGTTCTGCAGACCCTGAAGCACCTTGTTGTAGCCATTCTGCTCCCAGAATATCTCTATAAACTTGTTAACTTTCTGATCAAAATTTCCCATAATGACTCTTCTTTATCCTTTCAGGCTCGTACAGCATAACAGATGGGTTGTAGGCCCATCTGTTATAAAAGATTACTGCATTGCGTTGATAGATGCTGTAATTGCTGCAGCAGGAGCAGCATCAATGATGACATACTTGATGTTGCCATTTAACATATCCTGAACAGCCAGGGAACCGCTCTTATAAGTTACACATTCAGCAGGAAGACCCGGGAAGTCCCAATCATCGCTGCCTTCAACGTAATACTGACCTGTTGTACCGGCCTGAACACCAATCTTGTCAGAGTTGCTTAATTCACCAAGTTTAGCTGCAACTTCATCAGCTGTCTTGCATTCGTCAAATGTTGTATCTGCACTTGGCACAATCAGTCTCTGGGATGCCTGATAATAAGAATCTGTGAAAGTTACATATTCCTGTCTTTCTTCGTTGATTGTCAGACCTGCCATAGCAATATCACATTTCTGCTGGCTGACAGATAAGCATACAGCGTCGAAATCCATGTTCTGGATAACAAGCTCTTTGCCAAGTTCATCTGCAAGAAGTTTGGCGATTTCCATATCAATACCATAGTACTGGTCACCCTTTGTGTATTCAAAAGGCTCGAAAGCTGCATTTGTAGCTACAACCAACTGGTCTTTGGAACTGTCAAGTTCTGCTGATTCAACAGCTTCAGGTTCACCATCACCGAAATATTTTGCACAGATGGCATCCAGTGTACCGTCATCTTTGATCTTCTGGATAAATGTGTTGGTCTGTTCAAGCAGTTCAGGCTGTGTTTTATCCACACCAAATGCATATTCTTCACTTGTCAGGTCCACATCGATAACCTTTGCTGTGTTGGCACTGCCTGCTGCAGTTTCTCCTGATGCGCCTGTTGTTTCATTCTTGCTGCTGGAACTGCCGCATGCTGCCAGTGAAAGGGTACATGCTGCAACCAGAAGAGCACTTAATACTTTTCTCATTTTCATTTTACTTATCCTCCTTAAAATTATCGTTGCTTCTCGGTGTATGTTTATTCATTATGAATGCATACTGACCTCTTACATATTTTATCATGTTTTTCGCAAAAAACTAGTCTAAATTCTGATTTTCCAGTACATGGGAAGGTGAATGGTTATATTCTTCCAGATATTCCTTGACATATTCCACATCTGTACGGCAATCCGCATAGATCGTGCCGTATTTCTGTCGTGTCTCATTTCCCTTGCCGGTAATCAGAAGAACGGTAGGCCGCTTGCACTCCATAATGGCTTTGTGGATAGCCACACCTCTGTCTTCGATAATCTCATACGGACAATTCTTCTGAGCCACATACTGGGCAATGTCCTCTGAAATCTGCTGTACAGGCTCCTTGCCGGGATCCTCAGCCACGAGATAAACCTTCTTGGAATATTCTCCGGCAATGAGACCAAGGTCCTTACGGCGGATATATGCCTTATAGCCCGGGCATCCGAAAATAGCCACGATATCATGATCCGGATATTCTTCTCTTGTGGAACCGAATAACTTCTCAAAGCTCAGTTTATTGTGGGCATAGTCCACAACCGCTGTCACGCGCTTGTCGGCACTTGTATACAGTTCCATACGGCCACTGGATCTTGCCCTGTGAAGACCGGACTTGATGTATTCAAGAGGAATGTTCAGCAGTGTCGCTGCAGCCACAACGGCAACGGCATTCTCCACATTGAATAAGCCCGGCATGGTCAGTGAAAATGTCTCATCAAACTTATCGCATTTCACAGAGAAAATGATTTCTCCATCTTCTTTGTGAATATTGTAGCCATAAAAATCCGCAGACGGATCCTTCAGACTGAATGTCTTGAAGCTGCCGGCATCCTCTGCAGCCTTTAAGGCACGCTCCACAAAATCCGCATCCAGATTGACAACTGCCTGTTTAGCCAGCGCAAACATCTTCATCTTAGATGAAATATAATCTTCAAAATCCTTATGCTCGATCGGACTGATATGGTCCTCTGAAATATTCAGATAAACCGCCACATCAAACTGCATATTATTCACACGGTCATACTTTAACGCCTGACTGGAAACTTCCATCTCCAGATAAGTAATACCACTGTCTACCGCATGGCGCATATGCTCATGTAATTCCACCGATTCCGGTGTTGTAATATGGGATTCCTGTCGAATCACACCATCGTATATGTCGATGGATGATAAAACAGCACTTTCTTTGCCCCCTGTGGCTGCCATATAATCATCCACAATGGCTTTCATATAATAAGCAGATGTGGATTTTCCCTTCGTACCGCCAAAACCGATGACCGTCAATTCCTGCCATGCTTTGTTGAAATACATCTCAGCAAGCGGCGGCATGGCTTTACGGATATCCTTCACAATCAGACACGGCACCTTGGTCTCTGTTTCATATTGTACTTCAGAAACATAAGCCACAGCACCTGCCCGGATCGCATTTTCCAGATACTGTTCTTTAAAGGCTGCACCTTTGCAGATGAAAAGGGTTCCCGGTGTCACTGCCCTTGAATCATACGTCAGATATGTAATGACCGTCTCATCCCTTCCCATCATTTCCGCCTCTGCCAGCATATCGACAGAAGACAGCAAATCTGCATATTCTTTTAATGTATAATTTTTCATACGTATTTCCTCCTTGCAATTAACTGCATACGTATAGGTTCAAATTCAAACATCTGTGCAAGTGAATGGTATAATTATTTCGAAAACGATGTACTAGCTATAGTACTTCTTATACTTTTCAAAATGACTCAGATGGGTTTTGATCATACGGGCCAGTCTCGGCATACCGAGATCTCCCTTCATGAAGCTTGGATTCACGACTTTCTTCTCTTTGATCAGCTTTTTCATCTTTGCCTTCAGAGCAGGATCCTTGACATACTTAAAGGCAACGGCTTTTGGAACAACCATCCAGAGATGCTCTTCTTTGGCGTAACGCAGCGGCAGTTCCTTGCCGTAAACAAAGTCTTCCACAATATATTCTGCCACATTAAATCCGGAACCGGTCACATAATAATTGCTTCGGCCCTGTCTTGTATTGATTTCAAAGAACTTGAACTTGCCGTCTCTTCTGTCGTATTTGATATCGAAATTGGAAAATCCCACATAATGCAGTTCTTCGAGCAAATCTTTGACACGCATCATCAGTTCCTTATTCGGCTCTGTGATAATGACTGCATGATTGCCCAATCCGTGCGGTGTATGCTCTTCAAGAAGCACATGACCGAGGCACATCATTTTCACCTTGCCGTTGTGATCCGAATAGGATGTCAGCACACGCATATACTCATCATTACCCGGAATCATATCCTGAATGATCAGTTTGCCTGTATAACCGGCCCCGTAAATGTCATCCAGCACCTGATCCAGTTCCTTCTTATCTTTAATCGTGTACACCTTCTTCTGTGTATCAAAAGGATGCTCCCAGTACTGAATGCTGTCGGATGGCTTCAAGATCACAGGGAATGGGAAATTCATCTCAAAATCATGTCCCATCTCTTTGTTGTGAATAATGGTTCCCGGATAATCCACGCCATGTTTCTCACAAAGTTTATAGAATGTCTCTTTCTGCTGGAGACTGTTCATCAAATCAAAATCAATATATGGTGCAATGGTATTCTTCGGCAGTTCATTCTTATGCTTGCTGATCAATGCCACATAGCTGTCACCGCAGCCCACCAGAACAACGGTCTTGTCTGCATGCTTGGAGCAGAAGCTCTTCACTGTCTTCATAAAAACTTCATCTGTGTCAATCTTCGGGTTTGGTGTATATTCAATAATTCTGCTCTGGTAACTCGGACCTGTGGCAAACTTACCAAATGTATAGGATTTCACTTTATAACGTTCATAAAATGCACGGGCAACACTGTATGTATTGATGTCCCCGCCAAACAGCATCGGTATAAAATCTCTTTCTTTGAAATTCATTGCTAATCGCCTTTCTTTCTATTTACAGTACCTTTCATTATAACTTAACCCTTTTTCCCTGTCAACGGCTGTCAAACAGCCTGTTTCCCTTCGTTTCTCAGTTTCTGCTTATTGAAACGAAATCTTTCATATAATCTTATCTTTTGTTTAACCGATTATCAATTTTGACAATCGTATCCCTGATATCTGATTCATATTTCTCCATTTCAATCTCAACAGGAGAGGGTGCCTTTCTCTTTGCCGCCGAAACAAAAGGATTAAAAAACAGCAGAATACCTGCAGCCACACCAAAAGCATAAGCAGCCTCAAGAATCCCGGGCTGTGTCGGCACATGGCCCACAAACAGCTGATAAATCCGACCAAACACCCCCGCCACATCCACATCCTGATCATAAGTCATGATGGTAAAAGCCGAACCCGTCAGAATGATCAGACTCACGCATACCGTCTTCAAAATCGTCACCCACCACGGTGCCGTCTTTTTGCCTCCCCATTCAACAATCAACTGTTCCGCTCCCAGCAACACACACTGGCACTGGATACCTGCAAATTGCTTCCGGACCTGCACTGTGATTACTTCCACCAACATTAAAACAGAGATGACACTCCGCCCCGTCTCTTGAGGCTGCAGGCCTGTCACCGACATCTGTTTGACAAAATCTGCCACCTTCCTGTCCGTTCCCACAATTTCACATAGATCTCCCATAGTCAACGGCTGCACCTCAACTTCAATATAATCATCCGCCAGCAAGTAGATTACAACCTGTTTCTGAGTCTTTGCTGTCTCATCTCCTGTTGTTGATTCTGCTTTCATTGTCTCATCTCCTGTTTTCAACTCTGTTTTCATTGTCTCATCCTCTGTTTTCGCCTCTGCTTTTCAACATTTCTCCGATACCGGTTTCTTCGCCCTACCTCTTTAATGGATTCCACATCCGATAGTATCTCAAAAACAAACAGCACTATGCATCAGCAAATATACATCTTCATTTTTCTGAGTATCCGCTTCTCCAGCCTGGATACCTGTACCTGAGATACCCCCATCCTTTTTGCAATCTGTGACTGCGTCTGATCATAATAAAATCTGAGAACAATAATTTCTCTCTCCCTCTGATCCAGTGCAGACAATGAATCCGCCAGCATCATCCGATCCAGGGCCGCATCTCCCTCTCCGCTTCGGGCAGACAGTTTGTCCATCAATCGGATACTACTGCCGTCACCGTCATAGATTGTCTGCTGCAGCGATGCCACCTCCTGCCCTGAATTGACCGCCAGCAATACATCTTCCATAGACATCCCAACATCCTTCACGATTTCGCTGAGGGTCGGTTCCCTTCCCAGCTTTTCCAGCAACTGTTCTCTACTACGATTCACTGCCGCCCGATTATCTTTAATCGACCGACTGACCTTAATGGCACCATTATCCCTCATAAAACGACGAATTTCGCCGGCAATCATCGGTACAGCATAAGTCGAAAAACGCACATCATAACTCAGGTCAAAATAGTCAATGGCCTTCAGAAGCCCGATCATCCCTATCTGAAATAAATCTTCTTTCTCCACTCCTCTGGCCGTATATCGGCTGATAATATGTTTTACAAGCCCGATGTTCTCCTGTACCAGATAATTTCTGGCCTCCTTGTCCCCTGCCTGTGCCCTTTGAAGCTGCTCACGGACATCTGTCACCTGACGGACCTCTTTTTGCTGCGAAGAACTGCAGGCCTTTCAATCTTCTTCCTCATTTTCACCTTTGTCCCCTGTCCCGATGTCGATGTCACTTCCAGCTCATCCATAAACGCCTCCATAAATGTAAAGCCCATGCCGGCATGATTTGTTTCCGGACGCGATGTGTATAAAGGCTCCATGGCCAGTTTCACATCATCCATCCCGATTCCATCGTCCTCAATTTCAACTTCCAGCCATTCATCCTGAATTTCCGCTCTGATCTCTACGCTTCCGCCTTTACCGTCATAACCGTGTACGACTGCATTCGTGACGGCTTCCGAAACAGCTGTCTTAATATCTGACAATTCTTCCATCGTCGGATCCATTTTTGCTGAAAAAGCAGCCACCGTCACCCGTGCAAAATACTCATTTTCCGCAATGGCATTCATTGTCAGACGCATTTTATCTCTCATCCCCGGCTCCGCCTCCTTCCACTGCTGCCAAAAACTGCGCTTCATCTTCATAACACGGAATAATTTTATGCAGCCCAGCCATCCGGTAAATCCTCCGAACCCCGCTCTGCATGCGAATGATATAAACAGCACCGCCCCATGCCCTGATTTCCCGATAAAGTCCAATCATCATGCCTACACCGGCACTATCCATAAAGACTGTATCCGCCAGATCAAAAACCAACAGCCGGAAGCACTGCTGCCTGAGCAGCCCTTCCGTGTACCTGATAATTGTTTCCGCCTGAAAATGATCAATTTCCCGGCCGGGCACCACAAACAAAATGCTGCGGACAATACGATATTCCATAAAAATCTCCTCCCCATCTGAGGTTGGTGTCTATCCTTCATAAAACAATTTCGTTATTTATTTTTATTAAGGTACCTAACTATTGATTTTTTCAAAAATGTATTCTTGTTTCAATTTATAATTGTATAGGGATTTGCCACTAGTCTTTACCAACAGCAAGACCTCATACCAGCATAGGCCTTGCCGCATTTTCCACATGAATAAGAAAAAGCATGTCCTCCCTACAATTAGAAAGTCATGCTTTTCTTTTGTGTTTTCACTATTTATTTAGTCCTAAGACCTATTCTCAATCACAAGAAAATTATTCTCCGCTGCCGTCACCATTATCTGACAAACCATCGCCTGTATTGTCACCGGTGTTATCGCTGCTGTTATTGCCATTATCGCTGCTGTCACTGCTATTATCGCTACTGTCACTGCTATTATCGCTGCTGTCACTGCTATTATCGCTGCTGTCGGTGGTATCAGATGTATCTGAACTGCTGATGTCAACGGCATCGATGCTTGATGTGTCGCCCAACTGGTTCAGATATTTTCTTGCATCATCGATCAGATCTGAGTTTGGATAAGACTGAATCAAACGTTTATAATAGCCGGCTGCATTACCGGTATCGCCCAGCAGCTGATAGCTTCGTCCCATGTAGAACACAGCATAGGAATAGCTGTCGTCCATCCGCAGGACTTTAGTCATACCATCGATAGCTCCGACATAGTCTTTCTTATCAAAACTGTCCTTTCCGTTCGCATACAGCGTTTCCGTCACAGAACTCTTTGTTGCTTCCTTGATAATATTATAAATCTTCTTCTCCTGGGCATTCGTAATGGCTGCAGGTTCGATTTCAGCGATCAGCATACCTGCATCCTGAAGATTCTGCTGCAGATAATTGCTGGCAGCTTCTATCAGTTTCTGCTCACTGGCACCGGCATCATCCACTGTATTGCTGGCAGTTGTCTCATACTGAGCTAACTGGCTCTTCAGATCGGTAATCTGATTCTGCAGATCGTCAATATTCTTATTGCGCTCGGAAATCTGGGCACTGTATTCCACAACTGCCTGATTGTATTCAAATGCCTTGGTTTTGGTGATTGAAGGCACGATCAACAGCCAGATAACGGCCGCACCGATAACAATACCGATCAAAATGTTGATAAAAGACAAAAATCCTGTGTTGTAATCTGCATAATTCTGACCTGACCCTTCCTCTATAACGATAGGATTCGGGTCATTGATCTGCATAAATTCTTCCTTACGTCCATGCTGATTTTTCTCAGGTTTGCCATGAAGGCGGTTAACCTCCTTCAGATACCGCAGTGTGGTCATATTATTTCTGTCAACCTTGACTGCACGCATCAGTACCTTTCTGGCCGCCGCATACTGCTTTCTCTGCATATAAAGCAGCCCCAACAGCTGATAGGCCCGGATATATGTAGGGCTCATATTCACCACACGTTTCAGCTCAATGATCGCCAGATCCGCATTATTCTCCTGCATATAGCTCAGCGCCAGATTATACTTCTGGATCACCTTATTGGTAGCCTTTAACTTGGCCGGATTGTTCTGAATGGCTTGAATATAGTCAGCCGCAATATTGTTGCGCTCCTGAAAATGGACACTGATGACCCATTCACTGAGGGCTGCCACAATCTCTCCCATCTGATAATAAATCAGCCCCAGAAGATTACGTGCGTCTGTATTTCGTTTGTTATATTTCAATGACTGACTCAGTGATGTCACAGCACCGCTCAGATCTCGTACCTTTGCCTTGGCCAGTCCCTGGTTATAATGCCAGTTGGATGAATATATGATCTTCTTGGCCACCTTGTCCACATGACCGCAATGTGGGCATACATAGACATTTTCCAGGGGCATATTACACTTTATGCAATTCATCTGCTATCCCCCTAAAAGCGCTTGTTTCCTGATGCAATTTTAACTTCCTTCATCATATCCTCCAGGATGTCCGTTACATCCCGGAGATCATTCTTGTAAATCGCCTCTTCCGCCTGATCAATTTCAAGGCTTGGCTTAAATTTCTTCAATTCTTCTTCAAAATTAATCATCTGTCCGTCCTTCCTGCATCGTCTCTCCCTGTCGATGCACCATCTACCGCTGCAGTGCTTCGATCACACTGCCTGCCAGATACAGCGATCCCGCACAAATAAGTACCGCATTCGGATACTTCGCCGCCTGCTGCTCACTTGTGGTGATTGCTTCATTTATATTATATGAATGACCCACATATCCATGCCAGTTCTTTCTAAATATTGATGCAACTGTCTCAAGATCTGTCCGTCGATAATTCTCAATCTCAGTCACTGTCACGCCCTTCAGTTCAGGGATCGTGCAGAGAATTCGTATCATTTCCCCGTAATCCTTGTCACTGGCCACTGCAAAAAGCAGCCATACCGGTCTGCCCGCAAAACTAGCCGCAATGGACTCACGGAGTTTCCTGATGCCGCCTACATTGTGTGCGCCATCCACATAGACCCCCGGAAGCAGTTCTTCCAGTCTTCCCGGCCAGTGCATATGCGCCATGCCCTCCAGAAAAACACCATCTTCCGTCTGCTGCAGTTCTGAATCCTGCTTCTGCAGCTCCTTTACAGCCATCCATGCCAGAGAACCATTCATGGTCTGATAAACCGCCTCTGTCTGCACATGAATCCTGTAACTCTTATTATCATACCTATCCTGCAATAAAAAATCAATGTTTTTGCCCCGATTTAAGAGAATTTTAACCTGTTCCGGTTCAATCACTTTCAATGGGCAGTGTAAAATCGCCGCTCTCTTACGAATAACAGCCATCGCTTCCGGTTCACTGCCGTCACAAATGACCGGCACGCCTGATTTCAAAATGCCCGCCTTCTCCCCTGCAATTTCCGTCAGGGTTGAGCCAAGAATTTCCATATGATCATAGCTGATGGATGTAATGATGGTTAAAACAGGCTGCGCGATATGATTGGTGGCATCCAGTCTGCCACCAAGTCCGGTTTCAATGATACCATACTCAATCCCCTGTCTGCCAAACCAGAGCATTGCCATCAGATAAAGCCACTCAAAATACGTCGGATGCAGATGTCCTGCCTTTTCGCGCACTTTGACAACATGGAGCAATTCCTCAAAAATTTCAGTAAACGCTTCTTCCGATATATTCTGGCCATTAATCTTCATCCGTTCCGTTGTCGTGATCAGATGCGGTGACGTAAAGAGCCCCGTCTTCTTTCCTGCCATCCGGAGCATACTGTCCAAAAATGCACAGACAGATCCTTTTCCATTGGTTCCGGCCACATGGATATAAGCGAACTTTTTCTCCGGATGACCAAATAAGGCCAGTATCTCATCCACATTCTCTTCTGATTTCACTTTTGAAAAACGAGGAATCTGATTAATATATTCCTCTGCCTCTGCATAATTCATGCTTATCTCTCCCATCCTGCAAGATTCCCCCCTGACAAAAGTCGATGATGGCCTTGTCTGGGAGGAATCCGGGATAAAACATTGTTTAATTCAAGTAATCGTAAACTCTTATTTCAGTGCTGCCAGACGTTCCTGGATCTGCGCCAGCATCTGTGTATATTTCTCTAACTTATCTTTTTCTGCCTGCACCTTATCAGCAGGTGCTTTATCGACAAACTTCGGATTGGAAAGCATCCCCTGTGCTCTCTTGATCTCTTTGTTCATCTTATCTTCTTCTTTTGTCAGACGTTCAATCTCTTTGTCGATGTCCACAAGATCCGCAAACGGCATGTAAAGAGCTGCCTGATGGATCAGTACAGATACAGCATCTTCAGCGATACCTGTCTTATCAGACTGAACTGCAACTTCGCTGGCATAACCAAGTGTTGCAAAGAAAGCCTTGGAATTCTCGAAAATATTTCTGACTTCTTCAGATTCAGATACAACAAATACTTTGGCTTTTCTGCTTGGCGGAACATTCATGCCTGTACGGGTATTTCTGATACCGCGGACAGCTTCCTTGATCAGCTCAACGGCTTTCTCATCCTCTTCAAAGTTCCATTCATCCTTGTATTCAGGCCACTTGGAGATCATAATGGATTCTTCCTCATTCTGAACATTGCAGAAAATCTCTTCTGTGATGAACGGCATATACGGATGAAGCAGCTTCAGTGCATTGATCAGGACTGTCTTCAGTGTCCAGAGGGCTGCTGCCTTTGTCTTGTCTTCGTCATTGTAAAGTCTTGGCTTCACCATTTCAATGTACCAGTCGCAGAATTCTTCCCAGATGAAATCATAAATCTTGGATACGGCAATACCCAATTCATACTTATCGATGTTCTCTGTGACATCCTTCGTCAGACGGTTCATCTTGGAAAGAATCCACTTGTCAGCCTGTGTCAGATCTGCCAGTGATACACCATCGATGGAAATACCTTTCTCGGCTGCCTGCTCAAAATTCATGAGCATAAATCTGGAAGCATTCCATACTTTATTGGCAAAATTACGGCTGGATTCCACACGCTCCCAGTAGAAACGCATATCATTACCCGGTGCGTTGCCTGTGATCAGTGTCAGTCTCAGGGCATCAGCACCGTATTTGTCGATAACTTCCAGCGGATCGATACCATTGCCAAGAGATTTACTCATCTTACGGCCCTGTGAGTCTCTGACAAGACCATGGATCAGTACAGTGTGGAACGGTGCCTTACCTGTCTGTTCATAACCTGAAAATACCATACGGATAACCCAGAAGAAAATAATATCATAACCGGTAACAAGAACATCTGTCGGATAGAAGTAATCCAGTTCTTCTGTCTTTTCCGGCCAGCCAAGTGTTGAGAATGGCCATAATGCCGATGAGAACCATGTATCCAGTGTATCAGGATCCTGTGTGAAATGTGTGCATCCGCATTTCGGGCATACAGAAGGCATACCTTTGGATACTACGATCTCACCGCATTCATCACAGTAGTATGCAGGGATTCTGTGGCCCCACCAGAGCTGTCTGGAGATACACCAGTCACGGATATTCTCAAGCCAGTGAAGATAAGTCTTGCTGTAAGATTCAGGAACAAATTTCAATTCGCCTGTTTTGATTGCATTAATTGCAGGCTTTGCCATTTCTTCCATAGCAACAAACCACTGAGGTTTGATCATCGGCTCTACCGTTGTCTTACATCTGTCATGGGTACCAACCGCATGTGTAATATCTTCGATACCACAGAGATAGCCCTGTGCATCAAGATCTGCGACAATCTGCTTTCTTGCCTCATAACGGTCAAGGCCGGCATATTTGCCGCCAAGTTTGTTGATGGTACCATCATCATTCATCACATTGATCTCCGGCAGATTATGTCTCTTACCAACCTCAAAATCATTAGGGTCATGGGCTGGTGTAATCTTAACAGCACCTGTACCTTTATCCTTATCCGCATGTAAATCGCCTACAACAGGGATTTCTCTGCCAACAAGCGGAAGAATAACATTCTTGCCGATGAGATCCATATAACGCTCATCCTCCGGATGAACAGCAACCGCTGTATCGCCCAGTAATGTCTCAGGACGGGTTGTGGCAATTTCAATAAATCTTCCCGGCTCACCGGCTACCGGATACTTGATATGCCAGAAATGGCCGACCTGTTCTACATGTTCTACCTCTGCATCGGAAATCGATGTCTTGCAGACAGGACACCAGTTGATGATTCGGGAACCTTTGTAAATATAGCCTTTCTCATGCAGCTTGCAGAAAACTTCTTCTACAGCCTTAGAACAGCCTTCATCCATTGTAAAGCGCTCTCTGTCCCAGTCAGCGGAAGAGCCCAGTTTCTTCAACTGTTTGATAATACGGCCGCCGTACTCTTCCTTCCATTCCCATGCTTTCTCAAGGAAACCTTCACGTCCGAGTTCTTCTTTGCTGATACCTTCTTCTTTCAGCTTATTGATGATCTTGACCTCAGTTGCAATGCTGGCATGGTCTGTACCCGGCTGCCATAATGCTTCATAGCCCTGCATTCTCTTGCAACGAATCAGGATATCCTGCATCGTGTTGTCAAGGGCATGACCCATATGAAGCTGTCCTGTAATATTTGGAGGCGGCATCACAATCGTAAAAGGTTTCTTGCTTCTGTCTACCTCTGCATGAAAATACTTCTTCTGAAGCCAGCGGTCATAAATCTTCTCTTCAATGGCCGCAGGATTATAAGTTTTTTCCATTTCCATAATTTTAATCTCCTGTCTTCTTTGTAAAGTGACTGCAAGGCCACATGCAAGCATGGGCTTTGACTCATTATTCGCGTAAAAAAAGAGCCCTCACATCCAAAAAGGGCGAGAGCTCGCGGTACCACCTTTATTCACATATTCCAATGACACACATCCGTCATCGCCTCGATGCGCACAGCAATCTATCCGCTGTCTGATGCATGGCACTTCCATATGCCTTCAGAGCCTTTAACGGAGCCACCCGTTACAGCCTACTAAAACCGGTCGTCAACTCTTCGCCGCCTGTTCCTGTTCAGCCATCCTGTTCAAAAGCTACCTTCAATACACATTGCTCTAAGCGGTCTTCCAGCTGCCAAACCGCTCTCTCTGAAGAGATCCTGTATCTACTCCTCTTTCTCGCCACATTTTCTATTCTCTATATTATAATTACCACGAAAATTTGTCAAGCACGAATCTCAACAAACCGCGCGCCTGACACATTCTTTCTGTCTGAAAAAGCGGCTGTACCTCATCTGCACAGCCGCTTTTTCCTTCTCTAAATATAAATATTCATCTACCTTCCCGATCTCAGTTATCTGACACCTAAGAAAGCTGCTCCATTACCCATTCCAGATCTGAAGTTGTCTTCATTTTCTCAAGAACTTCTTCATCTTCCAGAACCTCACAGATCTTGGATAAAAGTTCCAGATGTTCATCACCGATTCCGGCAATACCAAATACAAGTTCTGCCTTCTCATCACCGAAATCCACACCTTCAGGATACTGCAGGAATACGATACCTGTCTTCTTAACCGTTTCCTTAGCCTGACTGGTACCATGCGGAATAGCAACACCCATACCCATATAAGTTGTCACCAGTTTTTCACGCTCCTGCATGGCATCTACATAAGTTTCATCTACATAACCAAGCTCTGCCAACAGTTCCCCTGCTGCCCGAATGGCTTCTTCTTTAGAAACCGGCTTCTGATTCAGACGGATTCCCTGCTTAACAAGAATCTGCGGCTTATCCGTTTCTGTTGCCTCAGTCTCATTTCCCGCTACTGCGACAGGAACATCTGATGCCGTTTCTGCTTTTTCACTCTCACTGCCGGCATGACATAACTGTTCATAAAGTGCATCCAGTGCCGGGTCTGCCAGGAAATTACCGATGGTCACAAGCTGCGCCTGCGGTGCGGATTTTCTGGCACGCTCTGCCAACGTGGTCTGAACAACGGCAACATCACAATCGGATGGAATATTATCCACTGAAGTATTGCTTACGTGAATTTGAGGACATACTTCTTTGAGACGATTTCTGAATTTCGTTGCTCCCATGGCAGATGAGCCCATTCCCGCATCACACGCAAAGATGATCTTTTTGATCTGAGATGCATCTTTGATCTCAGTCTGTACAGTCTGCCCTTTGGCTTCCGCTTTCATGGCTGCCATCTCAGCCTGTGCAGCTTCCAGACTGTTCTTTCCGCCTGCCATCTTGACAATCGGTGATGCAACTGCAAATGAAACACCTGTCGCAATTCCCACACCCACCAGTACTTTCCATATATCAGAACCCGGTGTCATCATCAGATAAGCGATGATGGAACCCGGAGATGCCGGTCCTACAAGGCCGCAATCCATCATATTAAACCAGAAGATAGAAACCATATTGCCAATAATCGGTGCAATGATTACCAGCGGATTCATCAAAATATACGGAAAATAGATTTCATGGATACCACCCAGCACATGGATGATGATTGCTCCTGGTGCAGACTGCTTGGTCTTCATATCTTTACAGAAGAACATATACGCCAGTAATACACCAAGACCCGGACCCGGATTCGGCTCCAGCATGTACATGATCGACTTGCCGGCCTCCGCCGCCTGTGCTGTTGCCAACGGTGTAAAAATACCATGATTAATGGCATTATTTAAGAACAGGACTTTTGCCGGCTCAATAAAAATAGCAACCAACGGCAACAGACCATGTACAACAAGAATATTGACGCCTGCAGCAAGCACTACCAGAATTGCGCTCATGACCGGACCTACAACGGTGTATCCCAGAATCGCAAGCAGCATACCGATGATACCTGCTGAAAAGTTGTTGATCAGCATCTCAAAACCCGCCGGCATATGGCCGTCCATTGCTTCATCAAACTTCTTGATACAGAAACCACCCAATGGTCCGATGATCATGGCCGCCATCAGCATAGTGATGGATGTATCACTCATAATGGCACCAATAACAGCAATAGCACCAACAACACGACCTCTGTCGCCGCCAACCATCTTACCACCGGTAGATGCGATCAGAATCGGAATTAAATAGGTGAGCATCGGTGATACCATACTGTTTAACTTTTCATTTGGTATCCATCCGGTATCAATAAATAATGCTGCCAGGAAACCAAACGCGATCAAAGCCCCGATATTCGGCATGACCATTCCCGACAAAAACTTACCAAACTGCTGTACTTTATTTTTCACGATATACCTCCCCATAACGTCTTATACGGCGCCGCAATGGGAAATATACATTCTCTCAGCGATTAATAAACAGTAATATGGTGCGTTTCACACGCCAACAGGAATTCCTTCGGCAGATTGCCATCAGATATAATAATGTCCACATCTGCCAGTCCACAAATTGTATAGGTACTCTTAATATCAGTTTTGGAAGCATCCATCAGAACCACCACCTGTTCTGCCTGTTCAATTGCTGTCCTTTTTAACATCGCCTCTTCATTGTTGCCGCAGGTAAAACCTGCTTTCATCGAATAGCCCGTCACCCCAAGAAACGTCTGATGAAAATTAACCTGTTCCAGTTCACGAATGGCTGAAATGCCATATACACTGATACTATAACGGTTCAGCTGACCACCCGGCAGCATAATGACCGGCTTCGTCAGATTCGCCAGCTCAGTGGCACAGGAAAGACCTGTTGTATAGATCAGATTGGACTGATCCGGAAAAATCTTTGCCAACTCTGTTGTCGTACTTCCGGAATCCATGAATATCGCCGTATCCGGCTGAATAAGCTTCAAAGCTTTTCTCGCAATTTCCTGCTTCGCCTGTATATTGCGCACGACACGCCTTGTGAGATAATCATCCGTTCCGATCACCAGCTGTACAGACTTAGCTCCGCCATGGATCCTGACAATTTCCTTTGCCTCATCCAGGGCTTTCAGATCTGTACGCAATGTCATCTCAGACACATTCGAAAACTGTTCCTTAATCTGTGAAAAACTCACTGTTCCATACTTATTTACCAGTTCCACAATCGCATTTCTGCGTATTTCCATTGCATCCATCGTCGCTCCTCCCCGTCAGAATCCTGTTATCCTGACGGAATCAGAGCATTCTGACGGTTTCTATTCTTCTGTAATAAAGTTTGCAAGTAAAAATTCTTCAGCTTCAGGACACCATAATCCCTGATGAGCATCCACAATATCTGCCAGTGCTGCATAGCGGTCATCATTTCTCTCCTCTGCCGCCTTACGTAATTCATCCAGTGCAGTTAAAGGCATGGACAGATGCGTATAGATCAGCTTCTTGCCGCCCGGAATCTTCGGAAGATTCAATGTTGTCTCTGCAGCTGCATCAAGACCACCGATATGTGTGACCATAACTGCCGGATTAATGCGTTTTGCTGCTGTCAGTTCAAGGGATTCAATCATATCTGCTGTATTACCGCCTGTTGTACCCATAACATGTGTTGAATTATAATGAACATCGTAGAAATTCATAGTTGCACTGAAGTTCTTGTCAGTTGGTCCTGCAAAGAAGTTCAGACAGCCATCTCTGCCAAGAATGTCACTGGACTGTTTCACAACTGCAGCAACCGGTGCATAGCAGAAAACATCATCGTAGCCTGTGCCACCGGAGATTCTGATCAGTTCTGCAACAGGATCTTCCAATTTGCCTGTGTTTACAAAATGAAGTTCAATACCTTCCTTCTTATATGTCTCAACAGGGAACAGCTCTTCTGCACGATCCAGACGATCCTGATTCAGATCTGTAACAACAACCATGGAAGGGCGTACATCACGATGCAGCGCATAGGTCAGTGCACCAAGTCCCATAGGACCTGCACCTGCCATAATGGCCAGCTTGCCGTTTTCCTTGATGCCCATCTCATGTGTATAAACACCCATCTGTGTATGATAAGCTGCGTGGAAAGCACCAATACTGCAGGACATCGGCTCTGCCAGGGAAGCCTCATAGTAAGCACGGCCTTTGTACTCTAACAGACATCCCAGTTCCATAACCTCAGCAGGAATCACACAGTAAGTTGTATCTCCGCCAAAGAATTCATAGGAGTAGCCAGGGCTCCACATTGTTCCTTTGTAGTTCAGAGCCGGCTGAAGTGTAAATTTCATGCCTGGTTTGAACTGATCCTGATGGTTCTTACCTACCTTTACAATATCACCTGCAAATTCATGTCCCATGATGGCCGGATGCTCTGCAACATCCTCATGTACTCTCTTGTGCTCTGTTCCCAGAATCGCACATTTGTAAGTTGACATACAAATGCTGTCTGAAACGACCTTTACAAGGATCTCATCATCTGTAATCTCAGGAAGTTCAAACTCCTCCAGTCTCAAATCATTTGCTGCGTGTAATCTTACGCCTCTTGCCTTCATAATAAAAGCTCCTTTCTACTATGTTATTCCCGTTTTTTGACTTTTGCAACAACAAAGTTGAAAATTTATTGCTGCTGATATGACTTTTGTTTGATTGTTGTTTTAAAAGTTTATTACTTTTATTTCAACAGCTGTTACACTTATAATATGCCTCTATCTCCTAAAAGTCAACGGTTATTTTCTCATAAAAGTGCACAAATTTTTGCCGTATTTTTTTACTTCAAAAGTTTTGACTTTTGAATTGACAGTTTGTTTTTTCTATGTTAAATTGTTGGGATAACACTGCAAAAAGCTCCGGCCTTTCTTAGTTAAAAGAAAAGCCGGAGCTTTTGCGTCTTATAAGGATGTTATTAATCAACAAGAAACGGCAGGAAATAACGGATCTGCTTTTTCCACCACGGCCAGTCATGATCCACATCATATCCCCAGAAATCGGTCCATCCGTGGATCCCTTTTCTGTAGAAGATGTCTGCCATCTGACCCGTTGTACGGATTCCCTCACTCTCCCAGTTGCCCTGTCCTACGCAGAGAATGATTTTTCTTTCATTATACAGCTGGATATATGGATGATCTGAAGGCATATTCTCCAGAAAATGAACAGGAGAATTATTATACAGATTCTCATCGCACCATCCATCTGTGAAATAGGTGGCATCATAACAGCCGGACATGCCAAGCACACCGCCGAACAGATCCGGTCTTCTGAAGAATACAATGGCTGCGTGAGTTGCGCCCAGGCTACAGCCCAATGTCAACGGCAACTGTCCTGTACCGTTGATCTCATGTACCATCGGAAGGACTTCATCTACGATATAACGATAATAGCATTCCTGCACCCAGGCACGATAGCCCTTATCACCCCATGTGTCGGACCAGCTCTCCTTATCCACCGTATCAACAGAAAAGAGCTGAATTTTTCCACCATCAATATAATCCTGAATCACATCGATCATGCCGAAATTCTCAAAATTGTCACACATACTGTCCTGACATGGAAATACGATGATCGGCACCCCTGTATAACCATAAACCAATACATGCATCTCTCTCTGAAGATGCTCGCTGTACTGTGTATAATAATGTCGTTCCATTTTATTCAAACCTCTCTATCTTCCTACGCTGAGACATTCCCGACGCATTCTGTACCTTTTATGTCAAATCATAGTTTTTCTTCTGCCGGTTGAGATAATCTCTGACAAAATCCCAATATTTTGCAGTTGTCTGACCATTTCCCAATGTCAGACCATCCTGTATCTTCCGGTTCTCCTCCGAATGCTCACACAGATGCTCGGCCTCTTTATAGCGATTGAGAACCGCATCACTGATATCCGTCGGGATATCTTCCTGACGGATCAAGGTCAGAATCTTCTCATGATCTCCCAGCAGCTCCAGCACATACATATACGGTGCCAGAAAATCCTGGGTTTTCACCAGTTCAAAGGCCCGCTTCATACATTCCGCCGCACATTTGATATTGTGAAGCCGCAGAAAAACCATGCCCATATTGTGCCATGTGTCAGCCTTGAACTGTCTCGTCATCTCACTGTCATAATCATGCGTCATCTGATAGACAACATGGTGATAATTCTTCAAAGCAGCCATATAATGTCCGTATCGGTTATAGTTGTCCGCCGCAAGGCGCATCTGCTCTAAAGGATTCTGATGCTCCATCTCCGTGAGCTTATTGTAGATCCGGGCAATTTCCCCATTATCCAGATAATCAACCGCATTCAGAAGCAGACGTACAATCTCTTTTAATGGTTTGCCGGCGGATTTGTAATTAAATAGTGCCAGCGCCAGAGAATGGCTACCTGTAATCTTATCCATCCAGAAAAACATCTTCTCATCGAAAAGATCATAGGTCGTTATATAAACATTCTTCGACAAATACCAGCATAATTCCTCCAGCGAGAAAATACGAGTTCCGGACATCTTCATATCCAGCGGAAAAACTTCCTGAGGAATGGTTGCCTCAATGACAGCCTCCTTCGCAGACTGCACGGATGCCTCCGAAGCCTCCCCTATATCAAAATGCATCTCCCACACTTTGCCTGTCGCCGCAAAAATCTCGCCAAATCCCATATCTGTCACACGGATATGGCAGTCTGTCTCTGATTGAAAAGAAGTCTCGATCAATAACTTCGTTGTCTTCGGCGGACGCTGCGGCAGAGCATCCAGTGTCATCACCGCCGTCTGCTCAAAATTCGTCAGCGGATCCCGCATTCTGATTATCAACTGTTCCTGACCGTCTATAATGATCGCTTTTCTTGAAACAGCACTGTACCAGGGTGTCCCAGCCGCTGCCAGTATCAGCTTCTGTGGTGCATGCTTATGTACCGACCGCAGATAGATATCTTTCGTCAGCAGACCGGCATTCGCTGCAATAAATCCCGGTTTTCTTCCAAAGCTTCCCTGATCAAAACTGTGATAGCAGGCACCTCGGGCATAGAGATTCTGTCCCGCAAAAACATGCCGTTTCATGGCACATAACTGTTTCAGCGAAAGATTCATCCAGCTCTTGCCGGATTCTGCCCCAGAGAATCCCTCACCCATCAGATAATAGGTTGAGATCATTCTTCTGGCTGATACTTCCTTAATCGCTTCAAGAAACTGTCTGTCCATCTCAGGCGGTACCGGATCTGCCAGTTCATGACCATCCAGATACTGGTTCAGCACCGTTGTCTCGGCTGTTACCACCGGCGGATGATGCTTCCAGGATACAGACAGATGATGATACCGCAGCCCTCGGCGATCATATTCAAACAAGCCCACATCATGGGTCCATAATTCCCGTCGCTGGGACAATGCATAATATTCATAACTCAATCGATGGCTTTCCAGCGCCAGCAACTGTGCGCCGATTCCCATTGAAGCCGCTGCACGCTTCAGCGCATCCGCTGTTGCCAGATCCACGTCTTCCATGGTAATCGTGATAAATCCGACCTCCGCACCCTCACACACAGTCTCAAGAGCCTTCAGCGTTTTCTGGAAAAATATGCCTATGAGTCCGGCCTTTTCCATACGCTCACCAGCCACATCCACCATTGGATCGTCAGCAATGCGTACAATAAAATCGCGCACCAAAACACCGTTGCCTGCCTCCGCCGCTTTTAGGGCCTGCTGCCCGGCAAGCCATTCACCATTGGAAAACAGCCTGCACAGCACTGTCGGGATTTCGTTCTGTCCATCAAAATTGACCGAATCCGGTTCTTCTTTTTCTGTATTGTAATAACTGATCTGTGAATAGTCCGCACACAGATCGTATCCAACCATTAACCTTTGTCTTTCCATGCTCTGTGTCACTCCTATTTCAGTTCAAATAACTGCTCTGTCATTTCATTGATTCTCTCATACGAACAGATCATTTCATTCACTGCCTGGCTGTCCTCTGTCTGGATTGCATGATTCATCCGGTTCAGCAGTTCCACACCGGTTTCCGGCCATGCATCCATGGCCTCTTCCCTTTGCAGTAAATGTTTCTCACCGGTTTTCTCCCCATTTTCATCCTGCTCTGAGATATAGTATTCTATCTCCTCACCTGCAAACAGTCTGAAGGTTCTGATGAAAATACCCCCAAGAATATGGCGCATCGGCTCATTGATCCACTCCGTCTCAAACTCCTGATGCAGACGGTAATGAATTGTCACCGCTGCTTTCGGACTGGTATGATATTCTGCATAGAGAAAATCAGCCAATTCCTCCGGCACCTCGGCATTCCCGGCATATTTTCTGAAAAACGGCAGAAGGATTCCCTTATCCATAAAGGCAGCTACCTCCTGCTGCAGTTTCTCATAAAATTCCGGTTCTACATGGTCTGCCTCCGAATAATACTGCAGCAGCGCCAGAGCGCATACATCTCGGGCATTCTCCACCTGATCCAGCTCTATCTCCATAATCTGGAAAATCTTCTCTCCGGATGTCTGTCCATGAACCAGATAATGATAGCCATAATATCCGAGAAATGCCCGGATCAACCGATGTCCCGGATGTGTATGATAATAAGAAACAAAAACGTCACAGCCCTCGGCCACATGATTCTCCGTAAACAATATCTCACAAAGCAGACGCTCCTCCAGCTGTTCCGCCGGCACTTCAAAATCACCGGCTGCCTTCCATATCGCATACAGCTGCTCTGTGGTTCCTGCATAAAACATGATCAGATACTGCAGAATCGTCTCGTCGTACTTGCCGTTGGAAAATGCAAAATAGGCTAATTCCACCAACAGTTCATCCTTTGCGAAATTCTTTTCCCGGATGACTCTGGAACAAAGCCGCATGATCCGTTTATCCTGAATGCCTTCGTATCCGTATTCCCGGATAGCTTCATAAGCCTTGTCAAACAGCCCTCTCTGAATAAAATATTCAATAATATGGCTGCGCTCTGAATGGCCCAGAAGCTGGATATCCAGCTGAAGCAAATATTTCTCAAGGGTCTCTCCCTCATAATTATCATAATAATAATCGATCAGATTCTTCAGGATCGTCTTCTGATAATGTCTGCTTACATCCGGCAGGCTCAGAACGCATTTGTATGTTTCAATGGATACATCATCCATCATCTGATATTTCAATGCACGTTCACTTCTGTTGAGTACCAGCATCTTATTATCCCGCCCCTGCTCATAGCAGATCCTGATATAACGGCCGGCATCCATCAGTCTGTCAATCGTATAAGGGATTGTTGACATATAGCGTCCGCCCCGGGTATCCACAAGTACAATCCGATAATCATCCATATAAAGATCCACATAAGCATCCCCCTGATTCAGCGGATAATACTTCTCCTCACCCAGCTCGGAATAATCAATAATCACACCCACGATTCCCGGATGATCACAATGAATATGATGCTTAAAAATAATCGCCGGCATCGCCTTCACAACATGCGGCGTCATCGCTTCCTTCGTCAGATAATGATGATACAAAACGGCAATGTCCTCATTAATAACACCCTTCTGCAGCTGTTCAAAAGTAAAGGCTTTGATAATACCGTCATATGCCTCGAACAATTTGCCCAGCCATTGCTCATGCTCGATCACATATCTGAACAGAAATGCCTTCTGTTTCAGTTGCAGCCGATTATCATACTGAAAATAAATCAGTACCGGAACCGGCAATTCCCTGCAATTCTTCATATCCAGTGTCGCCATATAGTATTCGTACAGTCCCTGCATCTTGATGGAAGATTTAATGCCCAGCTGATACCACTGATGGTAGATCGGATCCTTCTTCTCACCGAGAATCAGCAGATGCAGGACTGCTGAAAGAAGGTTCTTTGTCTCATACAATGAACACATCTCGATCATCGCATGCAGACACTGTCCGTGATATACATGCATGCGCAGGACAAGATCCGCAAATCTGAAAATCGTTTCGCGATTCAGGCAATCATGACGTATTCCCCAAAGGAACAGACTGATCTCAAAAGCACCCATTTCCCGGATCAGCGATGGATCCTTATTGATTATCTTAACAGCCTCCAAATACATGAGCCCGCCCATCAGATGCCTGTCATAGAGCGCTTTCGTCTGTCTGAGTACCTTAAGCTGGTGCTGTTCTTCCCTTGCATCCAGCTTCATCAGCATATAGACCAGTTCCCATCGGTCATGATATTGACCTTCCTCATAAAACTGAATAGAATCACGGACGTACTCCGTATAATGTTCATCCTGTCTGCACAGCGCATTCACATAGAGAAAATAACTGTATGCGACTGCAGAACGATATCTCAGCTCACGGCCATTGATACCATCCAGAATCTTCTGTGCTTCCTCGTTCTTGCCTTCCTCACGCAGAAAATCCGCTTCAACAACCTTGAAAAGAATATCCCTGCTGTTATTCAGACAGCCATTAATATCCTCTCTGGCATAACCAATCATCTGATTCCTGTCAATCTGATGCAGCGCATACTTCAAATACAGCCTGCACAAATGCATCCACGAAGCCTTCAACGTCTTTCTCTCAATAAAATCCACATCTCTGGCTTTCTCACGTCTGCAGCATACCGGCACCACAATACGCTGATTCAGCGTCTCAAGAATGATCTTGCCGGAAGCCACAGTATGCATTCCCGGCACAATATTGTACTCCAACTGATAATAGCTTCCCAAAAAATCCTCATCCGTCACAGTCTTCTTATAAACGCTTAAGAAATCCCCCTCTGTTGAAACGTGAATATTCACATGTCCCCACTGGTTCTTCTCGATCAGCAGATGTTCGCTGACGGGATGCTCAAGATTATCGAATTCAATCAAATCCTGTGACACACTCATCTGTACCGCCTGTTTCCGCTTCACTGTACACAGAAATTCTTCCATTGCCAGTGACATATCACTGCCCTTAATAAGTGCCGCATAAATCCGTCGATTCTTCTTATTATGCAAAAAAACACGCCCAAATTCCGGTGTCTTAAATATCTTCAGTGCCTCCGACCAATTGTCTCTGGCCAGGGATGCGAACTGATCCAGGTCATTCATCGGGCCCATGCTGGAATCGCAAAAAGGCGCGCATACCTTTACTCTGTACGGAATCGTGATCTCACCGCCATTGCTCACAATATAAAAGCATCCTTCGCACACTTCACCTGTTTCCAATGCCTGTGTATCAAAAACATAATGAATACATCCCGTTGTTCCGATCACTGTAGACTCCAGGCACTGCATCCATTTATTCGATGAGAAAATCATGGCGCGTATTTCAATATGATTGCGGCTGTTCAATTGAATCGTACCCGAATAGTGGCTGCCCGCCTCAACTTCCAGAGCAATCTCCTTCTCTGATACTTCAATTTCCGGATTCTCATACTCAAATACGCCTCTTGACAATAACTGAATCTTTTCTTTCACGTTCTCTCACCTTCTTCTCAAAATCTATCATAACTTTTTCTCTTTCTAATTCGCATAATGTATTTTATCACTAAATGCGGTTCTCTTCAATCTATAGACGACAAAAAAGATGCTCTGCGGCTGTCAGATTCTGTCAACAGCCACAGAACATCCTCTTATCACTTGCCTATGCAAATTCCGGAAGCAAGCACTGGTGCTTCTGTTTAATTCCTGTCATTCGATAAATAAATCCCGGCAATTCTGCCATCTGCTTATAGGTCACAACCACACGATTCTGCTCCAGACGTTCTGTCTGCTCCAACAGAGGACTCAAAACCGTATCCTTTGTAAAAAGATAAGTTGAACGAATAGAGAGGTCAAAAATCATATATTCCTTCTTACTGTTCATCCTAAAGGCCTGACGCTCATAATCTACAACGACGCCCGGTCTCAGCTGGTTGATGGTCAGCTGCAAATAAAAATCTCTGAAAATCGACTCTCTGGCGGAGGCCATCCATTCATAATCACCATCCAGGATCCGTTCAAACTCTTCTTCCGACAACCGTGTATAGCTCTTCGAAATAAGCCCTTCCCGCTTACTCTTCTTCTCAAGGATCAGATGGTCTGTATCCCAATCAGTCATCATCACGCAATAGCTGTCCGTATTCTCCTGATTCACACTGACGGCATCTGTCAGATAGTTGATCTCTCTGTTAAAAAATACCTTCCGGACAACCGAAATCCTGGCCGGACGGAACTTCTTCTCCTTATGTAAAGTATCGATAATATGCTTATATTCTTCCTTTGGAATAATATTGTTCTCTTCATAATACATTTCGTCAAACACCGATCTTCTCACCTTTCCCTTTCACGCTAATGGATTCCCCCTTCCATCAGCCTTCTTTGTTCTTCATTTGACTCTCTTATTGTACGATATAATTGTGTATTTATGATGAGAAAAGCCTAAAATGTTTCTAAAAAAATAAAGACTGTCGAAACAGTCTTTATCTTATAATTTATAAATATTTCATTAGTTTATTTACGCTTGATAATCTCATGACGACCAGGGCCATTGGATACCATTGTAATCGGAACTTCCAGCTCCTTCTCAATGAACTCAATATAGTTACGGCAATTCTCTGGAAGATCTTCATACTTCGTGATGCCGCGGATATCACATTTCCAACCTGGTAATGTTGTATAGACCGGTTTTGCTTTCTTGAGGAGACGTGTTGTTGGGAAGTCTCTTGTCACTTCACCATCGATCTCATATCCGATACATACAGGCAGTTCATCAAGGTAACCCAGTACATCCAGTACTGTCAAGGCTACTTCTGTTGCACCCTGTACACGGCAGCCGTATCTTGAAGCAACCGCATCAAACCAACCCATACGTCTTGGACGTCCTGTTGTAGCGCCGAATTCGCCGCCGTCACCGCCGCGCTTTCTGAGTTCATCAGCTTCTTCGCCAAAAATCTCAGATACAAATTCACCGGCACCAACTGCACTGGAATAAGCCTTAACAACTGTAATAACATCCTTGATCTCGTATCCAGGAATACCTGCACCAATTGCACCATAAGAGGCCAATGTAGATGAAGATGTAACCATAGGATAAATGCCAAAATCCGGATCCTTCAGAGAACCAAGCTGACCTTCAAGAAGAATTCTCTTATTCTCTTTCAATGCCTGATGTAAAAATGCAGATGTATCACATATATAAGGCTTGATCATATCTCTGTATCCAAGCAATGTCTGATAAATCTCTTCCGGATCAAGCTTCTCCTTGTGGTACAGATGCTCAATCAGGACATTCTTCGTCTCTACAACACGATAAACTTTCTCTTTGAGGCCTTCCTCATCAAAAAGTTCACTGACCTGAAAACCAATCTTTGCATATTTATCAGAATAAAATGGCGCAATACCTGACTTTGTTGAGCCAAAGGACTTACCGCCAAGTCTTTCTTCTTCATAAGCGTCTAATAACATGTGATATGGCATCAAAATCTGTGCACGATCTGAAACAAGGATCTTCGGCATTGGCACATTTCTTGATGTCAGACTCTCCAGTTCCTCAACAAGATATGGGATATTCAATGCAACACCATTACCGATGACACTTGTTGTATGATTATAAAAAACACCAGATGGCAGAAGATGTAATGCAAACTTGCCATAGTCATTGATAATCGTATGTCCGGCATTACTGCCGCCCTGGAAACGGATAATAATATCTGAATCCTCGGCCAACATATCTGTAATCTTGCCTTTACCTTCATCTCCCCAGTTCGCTCCAACGACTGCTCTAACCATAAACTTACTCAGCTCCTTATATATTTTTACATGCTTGATGCATGTATTTCTTGTAAATCCTGTCGATAATACTCTATTATTTTATGCTATATTCCAACAAAAGTAAATAGCAGATTTACATTTTATTACTCTTTCAGTAAATCTTCCAACTGAACATTGAGACAATCTGCCAAAACCATCATAACGCTGAGTGTGGGATTGCATTTTGCATTCTCAAGATCTGATATATACGTTCTATGCAGACCACACATATCTGCCAGGGCCTGTTGCGAAACACGGCTAAGCTTGCGATAACGCTTGATGTTATAGCTTAACCGCTGTTTCATCCTTTCTATTTCACCTTCTAGTTCTAGTCTTCGTTCATTCATGTGAAATGTCCTCCATTATATCTATATCGTCTATCAATTTGGCGCAATTAACGAAAATCACTTTGACTTTTGTTAATGATTGAATCATTTTCCCATTCAATGTTACCAAAAACCGGGGCTCATTTCAATAGTCTATTTACAAAAAGTAACTTTTTTTGCCAGACATTTTCTCCTTACAGGCATACAAAAACTGCTGTATATTCAGCGCCAAATCCGAATATACAGCAGCTATTATTTGATCAATAATCTGAACCGGTCCTAAAGGCCTGTCAACATATTACACCGATCAATGATAATTAGTCATATTTGTAGAAACCTTCGCCAGTTTTCTGACCAAGTTTACCACCACGAACCATCTTTCTTAACAGTGGATGAGGACGATATTTGGAATCGCCTGTCTCTGTGTAAAGAACATTCATGATTGCAAGACAGATATCAAGACCAACTAAGTCACCTAATGCAAGAGGTCCCATTGGATGGTTTGCACCAAGTTTCATAGCTGTATCAATACCTTCAATATCAGCAACACCGTCAGCATAGATACCAACTGCTTCATTGATCATAGGAATAAGAATTCTGTTTACAACGAAACCAGCAGCTTCTTTAACCTGTACAGGTGTCTTACCGATAGAAACTGAAATCTCTTTAATCTTCTCAACTGTTTCATCAGGTGTATTAAGACCTGCAATAACTTCGATCAGTCTCATAACCGGTGCCGGATTGAAGAAATGCATACCAACAACTGGTCTGTTAACGCCTGCTCCGATTTCTGTGATAGAAAGGGAAGATGTATTAGATGCGAAGATTGTTTCTGGTTTGCAGATAACGTCTAATTCTTTGAACATTTCATGTTTAACGCCAAGATCCTCGTATGCAGCTTCAACGATCAGATCACAATCTGCACATTTATCCATAAGACCTGTTGTGATCTTACCTAAAATAGCGTCTGCTGCTTCCTGAGTCATCTTACCTTTAGCTACTTTCTTGTTAAGAGCTTTCGCGATCTTCGCTTTACCGCCTTCTGCAAGTCTCTCAGAAATATCACATAATACAACTTCATAACCATCTGTCTGTGCAAATGTCTGCGCGATACCTGAACCCATTGTACCTGCGCCAATAACTCCTACTTTCATTGGACTAATACCTCCTGTAACAAATATATAACACACTACGGCTGTGCAGCAGCACAGCCGCTCTAATTATGTACTTAATAAATTAAGCGTTGATGAAGTTTTTCTCTTTACGTTTTGTAAGGAATGCATCCATACCTTCGATCTGGTCATGTGTCTTGAAGCAGCTGCCGAACAGTTTCTCTTCAACTACAATAGCTTCATCCATAGGAAGATCAAGACCTTCGTTGATAGCTTTCTTACAAGCACGAACAGCGATTGGTGCATTCTTAGCAATCTTATTAGCAAGCTTTTCAGCTGCTGGAAGTAATTCATCCTGTGTATAAACTTCGTTTACAAGACCTACTTCTTTAGCCTTTGCAGCATCGATATTCTTTGTTGAGTAGATGATTTCCTTAGCTAAGCCAGGAGCGATGATACGAGCAAGTCTCTGTGTACCACCGAATCCAGGTGTAATACCAAGTCCAGCTTCTGGCTGACCAAAGATTGCATTGTCAGAACAGATACGGATATCACAGCTCATGCAGATTTCATTACCGCCGCCTAATGCGAAACCATTAACTGCAGCAATTACTGGAATAGGGAATGTTTCAATCTTTCTGAATACGTCATTACCTTTCTTACCGAAAGCTTCGCCTTCTTCTGGTGTTAATGTGCTCATTTCACCGATATCTGCACCAGCTACGAAAGATTTCTTGCCGGCACCTGTGATGATCAGTGCTCTTACAGCGTTAACATCTACAGCATCAAGAGCTGCATTCAGATCATTCAGAACTTCTGAATTTAAAGCGTTAAGTGCTTTTTCACGGCTGATAGTAAGAATAGCGATATTACCTTTTACTTCATATAATACGGTTGACATTTTTTTAACTCCCTTTCTGTGTTGAATTTTTATCTTCATCCCTATTCTACAACACATTTACTAATAAGTAAATAGCTAATCTTTAATTTTACCAAATTTTTTAGATACTTCTTTTAAAAATTCAGATTCTTTGTTTTCATTTTACAGACATTTTACCCATTTACAAATTTCAAAAAGCAGAGGCTCAACCAATCCAAAAGTTAAGTATTTGTCAATTTCTGAGGTTACATACGATCAAAGTGCCTTTCTTCCAGCATTTCATCGACAAAATCCGGTGCCAGATACGGCATCACATCCTCCTCAGCATACCCTGCTGTCCTCAGATAATCCAGCCACTGCAAATAAGGCACAACCTTAACATTTCCATCATTTTCATCTGTGCAGGCCTTTGTAAAGCAGATCGCTGTATTCAGATTTTCCTCCATCAGATGCTTTCTGACACAAATAACGGTATCGTATTGATTGTCGATTTTTAACCACAAAATAATCCGATTGTCTGTCATTTTATTATCGAATACGATTTCATTGCCATCCAACAGGGCAATGCTGATTTCTTCTTCTGCCAATGCATCCATCATCTCAGCTTCATTGTCATACATATAGATTACCGGAATGAAGTTCTGATCCTCAAATCTGTCTTCTTCCAGCCCATAGCTGACCAGCCGGCTGCCGCCTTCCGCACAGTATCCAATAGAGATCCTCATAATTTCCTGCTCAATACCATCACTCTCAAGCATGGATAGCACAAGCAGAAAGACCGCCAGAGCCCTCAGGCGTTTCCAAACCACTGCCATCCCTCTTACTTCTCTTTCTTCATTTTCCACCGGCTGTCACCTTCTCTCTTATCGCATATCTGCTCAAAATTCTAATATACGGATAGTGTATCATAATTTCCGGTACTTCCACCATAGTTATCAGCGAAATATATAAAAAGAAGCAGAAAATGCTTCTGCTTCTTGCCTTGCATACTGCGGATAACAGGAATCGAACCTGCACGGGGTACCCCACCAGATCCTAAGTCTCAGACAGCCTAAAATAGTCATGTCAAAATCCGCCTTATTTTTATTATGTTTTTTTGCCCTCAAATCCAGTAAAATCAAGGGGTTCAGGATTTTTTCAAAATTAAAATGTGATTTTTTCCATATATTCCTTGCAGAATAAAAGATGTAACTTTTGGTGGAATTTTGGTGGAAATTTTTTGCCATCAAATTGCCAATACCGATCCCATCTTTTCAGCAATCTTCTTCATTCGTTCCTCATCAATATGACCATAAATATCTACCGTTGTTGTGATGGTGCTGTGTCCCAACATCTTCGAGATATCAGCTGTCTCATAACCATGATTCATCAGCAATGATGCACAGGTGTGTCTTAAATCATGGAATCGAATATGCCGCAAACCATTCTTCTTCAGCATCTGATTAAATGTCTGTGAAATATAGTTAGGCTTTAATTGCTGACCATATTCATCAATGCACACATAGTCAGTGTATACGTATTGCTCACCTTGCTTTAACTGAATCTCTCGCTGTTGCTTCTTCACACCTTTCAAATATGAAGCCATCTCATCGGTCATGTATAATGTACGATTGCTTGATTCATTCTTTGTTCTATTGACATTTACGGCTGCATTACCAACCAAAACACATGTATGATTGATTTTCAGTGTTCTTTTTGAAAAGTCAATAGCTGACCATCTCAATCCCAACACTTCCTCACGCCTCAATCCAAACATTGTTGCTAGCTTGACCGGGACTTCCATCTTCGTTCCTTCCACCGCCTTAAACAAAGCTTCTGCTTCTTCTGCCGTATAAGGATTTATCTTCGATTTCTGCTTTTTCGGCAAAATTGCTTTATCTGATGGATTCGCCGGAATCAGTTCATCCCTTACAGCCTCATCCAGAGCTTTATGGATGTTCGCATGGTACTTTTTAACGCTTGATGCGCTCATTCCCTGTTCTAACTCATAATTGTAATATTGCTGTATATCCCGATACTTTAAGTTTCGCAATAAAATATGCTTCTGCTTGAAGTATGGCAGCACATGATTGTCCATCTGCGCCCTGTATGTTTCATATGTATTCTCGCGTACCTCTTTTTTGATTCGCTCCATCCACTTTTCCAAATAGTCCTCAAAATAAATCTTCTCTGCTACAGCGTCCAAAGAATATGCATTACGGTATTCGTTCAACCGTTCATCTAAAATCTCCTGAGCTAACTTCTTGTTACCTCTTTTAACATCAAGACCAGTGGCTTTTTCTTTCGTTCTTCTCTTGCCACTAGAATCTATATAGTGAATCACCGTGTAGTATCTGCCATTTTTATTTCTTAGGCATCCATCAACCTTATTCAAATTATCTCCTTCCTCAAAAGTTCAAGCATATATATTATACCATATATTCAGACAGCAGGACAGATTAACATGAACATTTGTTTCATCAATCGGATCAATCCTATCAATCAATCCATCCTGTTCATCTATCATATCTTCTCTCTGATAGATTGATATGATAGATATAATTATAATCAGTATAATTATATATTGTTCTAATTAGGGTTAAATTTTTTAACTTCTAGAAGTTAAACTTCTTTACCTCTAGAAGTTAATTTTTTTGACTTCTTATATCAATCCTGCTGCCGTCAATTTCTACTCCTTATATCCTATTTTTTCCCTATCCAGTACCATATTAATCACCCATGCAGCTGCCCCGGAAACTATCATCCCAATCAGTCCAAAGGGTATACCGCAAATGATACCAATAAACTGTCTGTCTCTACCGATCATCTTATGCACTGATCCCATTGCCATCGGGTATTAAATAACCTCTTCGTTCTCTTTCCCCACTAACCTTATCCGGAATGCACTCAAGTGGTTTATTAAATATATTCATTCTTGCATACATTGTCTGAAATGGATGCAGCACCGATAAACCATCTAATATTTGCTTACTCTCTTCAACAGGCACCGTAAACTCTTTCCAATTATCTATTCTGAAAAGCATAAATTCCTGACCAACAACCTCTCTCAGATGCACATTCATATCATGATACGCAAATTCAACAACATCTTCAAATTTCAGCGTCGGATACGCTTTATGGTATCTTTCTCTTGCACAATATACGAATTCATATGTTGCCAGTATATGCTGCATCGTCTCTTTGCTCATATCCGTAAACTCTTCATTCTTGTAAAGTGTATACAACGTATCACGCATATGAGCTTCATCTTCTGTAAACGGTTCGTCAAAAGCGCCTTCAGCTAATAGAGTTGATATATGCTTCTGAAGAATATTTCCGTAATTGTTCTTATCCTGCTGCTCATAGCTTGAATCTTCACCTATGAGTATCTTGCCGTCATAGCCGATCTGAATCATCGTATCTATGGCTAATGGTGTCCCATCATCATCATTAAAAAACAAGACACGGTACGGCGTAATCTTATACATATATCTCTTTCCTTCATCCAACACGAAAGAATCATCTGCCGCATTGCCAAGGTACAAAACTTCATTGATATCCTTTTGATTCTTCTTCAAGATGATGCAGTTATCGTTCAGCAAACCTCTATAAAATTTCAGGGTTTCCATAATATCATCCTTCATGTGGTATGAATCGTTGCTGATAGAGATTGATACAATCTGTCGCATATGTTTTTTGCTCAGTTTTTTGCTGTAATTGTCAGCTACATACTTACCTATCTTATTAAAACTTTCCGCTATTCGCTTATCCCGTATCGTACCATTGGTGACAACATCAATCTTATTAATCGGAATGTTACGTTTGATGATGGCATCAAAGATATAATCTATCATCTCTGGTTCTAAAAACGGTTCACCTCCTGTTAGTAGCAGTCTTGCTACAACTGACACCTCTTCAAACAATCTGTCAATTACTTCTTTAGATATTGTATGATTTTCGGCAGGTCCTCGCATACAATGGCTGCACTGCATGTTGCATCGTCTTGTCACTTCTATTGCCAGTTCCTTGTATGACAATTTAAAAAGTTGGTCGCTATCTGTATTTGTCATTAATCCTCCTTACTGTCCGGCAGCAGAATTTTCACCGCCGGACGATTGTTGTTTAGTTGTTCTTCTTCTTTCTGACTTCCGGGTAATACTTGAATCCTATCAGATGTCCTTTCACATTGAATACCGTGTATCCGCCTTGAGACTTCAGCGGCTTCTTCTTACCTTTGTTGGCCAGTAAGATGTCCTCTAACTTCAACCCGGTATCATATACCACATCAAGTGGGTTCTTGTATTCAATGATTTGATTATCCTTGAACAGTACCATCTTTTTAATCTTATGAATAGCTGCATGCAAATGTGTAGGCAACAGGATTATGTTATGATAGTTATTGTTCATCTTGTTCCCGTCGATATGATGAGCTTCAAATTTGCCCTTCTTCCAGAAATTCGGACAGAATATATCTGCAACCGCACGATGAGCGCCGATCGTTGTCGGATACCCCTTCATCGAGAACGTATAATATAGATACTGCCTGTCAGGTTGACCACCTGGGATAGCCCCTAACAGCTTCACACGGTCACCTTTGATGCTGATGACTCTTCCATATTGTGAGCAATAATAATCCGTACATGTCGGATGCTGAACAAATACTTCTGATTCGTCAAGCTTCTTGATACCTGCTATCTGTATAACATCCTCATCCAATGCATGTGCAATGATATATTCTTTGTTCCATTTGAATTCTTTGATGTTTGTCATAATCTTTCACCGTAAACCGGCAGCATTCGATTAGCCAGAATAATGACAAACGTTCTCTCTTTTCGTTCAGTTCTAAGATAATCCAATCCAAAAAACTAAGTGCTAACATTGCTGCCAGCTCCTTTCATAAATAATAATTTTTTTGGACATGTCTATCTCCTTTTAACTCATTTCTTACTTATCTTAACTGTAGTCCGTTCCAATGATAAATAAGCTCCAACATGCTCTTCGGCATATTAGACAGACTGCAATGTACGTGCCATGTATCTCATGCAATCATGCCTTCTCAGAGATATGTACACATACATTTGTTTCTGGATGCTTCTTCTGATTCTATTCCTTCATCTTTATTCTTCTGGGGATAATGTCAGATTTGACTTTAGAAATTGTATGAATTTTCATAATTCATTTGACAACTACATAACTTTTGTGTATAGTATCTTTTGATATTATTTTCTAAAAGTCCAATCATCCATAATCCTGTGCCTTTCTGAGTGCTGGGTTTACATGTAACCGTTAGTGTAGATGCGGCAACATCTGCACTAACAACTGGACAATAAAAATATAAAAATATTTTTTATCATCCTATAAGCATAATTCTCTATTTTTTCTACATTTTTCTCTCTATTTTTACACCAAAAAAATATTTTTTCGTGCCAAAAAATAGAAAATCCTCAATAAATCCCGCAAAAAAATATATTTTTATAAACCCTTACTGCAATCAGCAATAAAAGTATACAAATTTCTACATTTTTTTGTACAATATTTTATTTATTTTTTAAATATTCTTGGGATTTTTTCATAGAATAAATCTTGATGGATATTTAGATATAGTTTAAAGAATTATACTACTATAAGTATAATATATCATGTTTTTCATGCCGTGTCAACATATTTTCAGAATATTTTTAAATATTTTTTTATTTTTTAAAATATATAAAATATTCACTCTTCACTGCCAGATTATGCCGAATGACGTTTCTCAATATATCTTCGCCAAGCAGACTTATCGTCAGAATTAAGAATGCTCAAAACATCATCATCATCTACATCAGCTTTGATTACTTCAGGATTCGACGGTACTTGTCCTGCTGCATTATCATCTACATTATCTTCAGCGGCGGCGTTGTCTGGATATTCTTCATCATCACCTTCAACGAACATCTCATACCAGTGGTCTGTTATAACATTGACATCAATGTATTCTGGCTCTGGCGGATTATCACCATCATTAACAGCTTGCTCCCACTCTTTTTTCAGCAGTTCGTTTTTATTGTCAGCCCAAACAAAAATCTTTTTAAGTGTATCACCGTCATATTCTTTACCATTGCACAGAGCATTATATTTTTGTGCCAGGCTTCTGTTCTCATTGGCCTGCTTAACTTTAATGCCCTTCTTCGCCTCAAAGAACTTATATCCATGCTCCGTCTCAGCGAAATACTCAACAAGTTTTTTGTCTTTATGACGGCCGTATGTGTTCGGAAATTCTCTCAATGAGCTTTGACCTGTTTCGTCTCTGTATTGCACAAAATCTTTATGACGTATGATGAATAAAAGCTTATTCTCTTCAAGGATTCGATTGAATGAGACTATCGTTGGTTTCGAGTAACCTAAAGTCGTAACGAAATGTTCTAATGGCATTCCACCAATCTTCCCTTTTAAGTGATCTGGTACACTATTGCCACGATTAAATGACCCAACCATACAAGCAAAAAATCTCAGCAGCTTACATTTGTCATGTCTTCCTTTGATGCCCATAATCTTATGCATCTCTTCATCTGTCATATCAGAGAAGTATTCTTTGCCCTGCTCAAAATAAAGAGCAGTCAAATCAACGACAAAATCATTCGTGCCATATGATTCTATTTCCCGGACATAACCCTTGTCCTTTAACTCAGAGAATCCACGCTTAATAGAGGACATCTCTGAACGATTTGCCGGACACTGCATCAGACAATATGCTATCATATTGTAGGAGACAAAGTATTTCTTTACATCTTTATGCATCAGATTTCTTAGTGCACACCATACCGCAAATGCCTCACTTGATAACTCTTTGTCCTCGATAATTCTTTTAACAACAAATAAATTCTTCAGCAATTTCAACCTTCTTTCTGTATTTTTTATTTTATTTTTTTCTGGGGTAAAAGTTACGACATTTCTTTGCATTCTAACTTAAGTGTTTTCGATAAAAGTTCGACATATTTTTGTCGTAACCTTGACAGTTTTAAATAGAAGATAATAAATAAGTAATAAATAATAATTATGACTCTTAAAAAGAATTATATTTTAATTTTTTAACTGTTCAGGAATTATACTTTTTCGAAATGACTCTTTCTGATGAATGGAATGAAAAGAACTGTAATATTTACTGTTATAGTTATTATAACACAAGCAAAATACTATGTCAATACAAAAGCAAACAAAAGTTCTAATTTAAACCATAAAAAATACAGGTGTATCACCCCCGTTATACACCCGTACTCTCTTACTCACACTCTCTCAGTTCATCCAGACTCTTAACCACAACATCTCCTGCTGCCGCTTCAGTCATAGATTTATTGAGCATATTCATATATTCTTTGTTCTGTTTGGCTCTGTCCAGCTCCTGCTGAATCTTTATCTTCTGAAACTGTAACTTCATTACTTCATGTCTCTTCTTGAATAAACGTTTCTCCAACCATTTATATATGAACTCCATCTGATCACCTCTCTCTCTGTTAAATACCGTTGATTGAATTAGTAATATTAATTCAAAAATCTTATCTTATGATGTATTGAAAATCGAGTCAGTGTGTGGATACATCAGCTATCATGGTTCTGGGAATTTTTATCTGATTTACCAGTTTTATCCACCCCTGATACGCTGTTGTCTTCATCTGGAATATATTCGATTAAGTCACCGGGCTGACAATTCAGCAGTTTACAAAGTGTGTTCAATGTTTCCTTGCTGGCAATCTCACCAGTTCTAATTTTCTGAATCTGTGCTTCACCCATTATTTTGTCTTTTCTTAATTTATAGGCCGAAAATCCTATTGTTTTCAATTCCTGCAATACATCCATTTTATATCTTAACAATTTTATACACCTCTTCATAAATATGGTCAGTCTAATTTTATCATATGAATACACTTGTTTCAAGTGTTCTATGTTATTAATATGCACTTGTTTAAAGTGTATATTTTAAGCACTTGTTTTAGGTGCATATTTGTGTATTTTGTCAATAGACATACACACATTTCAAGTGTATACTTAACTCATCAAAACAAAGGAACAACACAAACAAACACAAGAAAGAAAAGAGGTATTCAACATGAAGCAAACCACAAATATGTCAAGAGTAATTGGTGAAATTCAGAGCATTGGAAGAAAGATTAACAAAGACTGGTTCAATGGCGAGCTGGATATGGACAGAGTTATCTGGACAGTACAATCAACACCAAAAGCTTATGGTCACTTTACACCGTACTTATCTTATAGAGTCCATGACAAAGAAGGTGAAAGAGGAGCCGTTGAAATCAACTTGGGTGGAGGTACATTAGACCGTAATATTGAGTTAATTATTTCCACAATGTGTCACGAACTTACGCATTACTACAACTGGTGTCACGGTGTAAAAGATTGTAGCCGCTCTGGTGGACAATATCATTCAAAGAAATTCAAATTAGAAGCAGAAAAACACGGCCTGCACATTGAGTATGATTCACGTATTGGTTGGAGCATCACAGAACCAACTGAAGAATTGATAGAATGGGTAATTGAGAATGGTTTCGAAGATTTCAGACTGGGACGAAATGAATTTCAACAAGCAATCATTGGCATTGGTGGACAATCAGGAACAGCACCAAAGTTCCCTAAAAAGAACAACTCCATCAAAATGATCTGCCCTTGCTGTGGAAACATTGCAAGAGTTACGAAAACAACTAATCTGATTTGTGGCGACTGCATCGAAAAGATGATTGAAGTTTAAACAGATACATAAGCGGTGGCCGTTACTGGCCACTGCATCAGATAAAACAATAGCAAACAAAGAAAAGTGAGGTACAAGGACTATGACAAGCAGAAGAATGAACAAAGTATTGGCAGAACTCAAGGAATACAACCAGATGAAGAAAGAATTAGATTCACAGATTAAAGCTTTACAAGATGAGTGTAAAGAGTACATGACTGAACATGAACTGTCTGAACTGTTCAACGATGATAACAGCATTGTAGCCAGATACTCTGAGGTGATCAGTACCAAGTTTGATACCACAGCGTTTAAAAAATCTGAGTGGGCTGAACTGTATCAGGAATACACTAAGAAGGTAACATCAATGAGATTTACACTCAATTAACAACTAATCAATACCAATCATTCAGGATGTGTGGGGCATCTTCCCATGTTGGGCATCTGCTCCACCGCCTGACACACATAAGAAAGAAGGAATACACATGATGAACAATGATTTCACAGTTTCTACACTTTGTACAGATGGTAGCATTTACAAGGTTATCAAGTATGCTTCAGGTAAACAGGTTAAGCTTCCGATCAATGCCGATGGTTCAATTAAATGGTACGATGATAACAAACTTCTGAAGAAGAATTAAACACAGTATTTCAAAAGTCGACTTTATTGACTTTAGAAATCGACTTCACCGATATCCGACACTAACAGCACCATTTGCATCCTTCACGCTGAAGGTGCCAAACATTAATATATAGAAGAAAGAAGAGGTATTTAACATGAAGTACAACATTAACGAATTCAACATCGTAACTGCCAACACTGCATTAATGATTAACCCAATCAGCCGTGAAGCCATTCAGATGGCGATTAACTATCAGTTCGACCAATTTGAATACAATGGTTTTTCTGATGATGTTACACCGCCTGCACCATCTGAACTAACTGTTATCATTGTTCCTCTGCTGAATGACTATCTAGTGATGATTAGAGCCAATGATCCTGCATCTAACATCATCATGACTGATAGTCTCAATGCATGGATTCAAACAGTTAAAGAAGACATTGATATCTGGGGTAATGATTAATATAGAAAGAAGGGGACAGGTTATGCATATATTGGTATTCATCACATCATTTATCATTATGTCCATAGTCGCTGCATCTGATGGCGATTGGTCAGGGATTATATTTATAGCCAAGGTAATTGGATTTATAGCATTTCTGCTTGTATTCGCATTGATATTCTGTCAGAAATAAAGGGGTTTTACATATGAACAAAGAATTTATGAATCAAATTTTTGAAGCGTTATATACTGATCCTGTATATGAGATTGTCGCCAGCACCAATATGGAATACAAGGACTTAAACAGAATCCGAAGTAAACTACATGATAAACTTATAGCTGCCATTCCAGACCCATCACAACATGAACTGATTGATAAGTTCAACGACTGTGTCAGTCAGCAAACGGACATCATAGCCAAAGAGCTTTATTTACAAGGGATGGAAGACAGAGATAAGATGTTGCAGTAGAATTTGATTCTAAAGTGACTATTAGTCTCATTTCGGCTGTGCATACTATGCATTTTAGAATAAAAATTTAGATGTCCGAGATAAGGACATCCAAACAGAAAGACAAATACCAGATGAAATCCGAATTTCTTCTGAAAAGTAACATCAATAAAATCCTTATTTTACAAGGAATTTGAAAAACAGAACATCACCGCCTGCTGCTGAAATTCATACATAGGCAGCAGGCCATCAGTAAAAATTAACATTGAAAATACGTAAAAAATTAGATATACTATTTGTGTACCACTTTTCTAAAAAGTTTGGTTCTTTTGTTTGTGAGAAAAGGCTATCAGTATCAGTTTACTGGTAGTCTTTTTTCATTGCTTTCTATCGTTTATGTCAAAAATCACGACATCCCTTCAAAGGGAATTCGCTAAACTCCTTTGTTTAAAATGGATTTTGAATATTGAGATTCAATATTGCTCAAATATCAGATTATCTCTCAAATCGGTGTCAGAATAATCCTACCTGACCAATTTATCATCCAAAAATCCAAAACGCAAATTTGCTCTCTCAGATGATATTTAAGCCTTATTTGCTACCCTTAGAATGATGGCAGGTGTTAGATGTATATGAGTGTATGTGAGGTCATATGGAACCTATCCCCTTCCTTGATTAGCCCAAACGGGCGAAACATGTAGAATATGCTTGTTTGGACTGATTTGTCCGATCAAATGATTATGGACTTTTGGACAAATCTGTCCAGAACTCTCTATATATGTGACAGCAGATGTACAAAAAATAAAAATGAAGATCCTTCCTTTTGGTATAAAGTAAATCTTCATTTCTATCGTAAAAAAAGTGGATAAACTCCTTTGGATGCAAGGGATAATCTACATTTTTATTTGATTGAAGATAGGGGTCTTTTAACGACCATAGGCAAAAAAGCCTGTAAATATAGGTGGTTCAGAATCATTTTAAGAGGTTGGTTCCTGCTGCCAGAAAATCTCATAAATGCGACCTGAGTACCCAAATTGAGTACTATGCGAGATATACGCAAATGCAACTACATAATATATATAGTCCTGCCCCGTGAGTATACGATTTATGTACTTCTCTCGCATATGCAAATCATCTTCCATCAAAAGTACCATTTCGGTAGTTTTCTCGTTTATGCGAGTTATTGATATTCCTGCAGCAATTCCCTCTTATACTTATAATAACTGTTCCGGGCTATCCCAATAACCTTCATCAAGTCCTTATCAGAGTATGTTCCGCCAAATGCTTTTGATTTTTTCAGGATCTCTTGTTTTGCTTCGATGCTTTTCTTTGTTTCAAAGGTTGCTCCGGTCTTCTGTCCAATCTGTCTACCTTTTAACCGTGCTGTCTGAAGTCCTTCTTTTGTTCTCTGACGTAAATCATCAACTTCTTTTTGAGCTTGAATAAACGCAAGTCTGATTTGCTCCTTAGCTAGACACATAAGGTATTTATTTACACCATCAAGAATATAGTCAACGTCTGTTCCTGTAAGCTGTACATTGTTTGTCAGAGCTTTTTTATAGGTCTCTGTATCAATATGATGTTCTTTCAGAAACACAAGATTGATACCTTTGTTGTACAGCTGTTCATACAAGGTAAAGCCTTCTTCAGCGTTACGACTCATACGTGATACCGAGTCAAATATAATTGTATCATCTGGTTGTACCTTCTTCAGTAAGGATTCTAACTCTTTACGGCCTTGATATTTCGTTCCTGTGTATATCTCCTGAACAATCTTTGCGTCCGGGTATTCTTTTAAGATGTTCCGAATCTGTCTATCAATGCTCTGCTTCTTGGTGCTGATTCTACAATATCCGTATTCCATACGTTTCACTCCCATCATTATGTATTAAATTTATCGACCGTCAAAATCTATATTTAAAATATAGCAGAATCGCACCAAATAGTCAATATTTTTAATACTTTTTGCGATAGGTTAAATTTAATACTTTTATTTATCGTGTCATGCATCGCTGTTAATACTACTTGATACGTCCGATTGGAAGAATCATATGCAAACAAAGCGATTCTTCAATGTCCAGTCATATTCCCGTCCTCTGGCATCTGTTTAAATCTCTTCATATGCAGCAGGATTTCAGTCATCGTTAAAAGCCTTTTGATGCAAGGGATTTATGAATATTGAGGTTCAAAATAGTTAGCCTTATATAACTCTTGTTTCTTGTTGATATTGTTGGGGTTTTGTTGATTCTGGATGATGTGAAGAAATATCGTGATATTATGATGACTGCTGCCGGAACTGATTAGCAAACAATCCATCTATTCAGTTTTGCTTATTTTTACGCTCGTTCCATTTGCAGATACGCCAATAGAATTATTGCTAAACACTACAATTTGAAAACTAACACCGATGATTGCATTTCCACCTGTTTTTGCTGTTTCAGTAATCAATTCATCTATTGCATACTGCTTAGCTTTTCTCATTTTATCACCAAAAGCTCCTGATTTCATACCGAATGCATCCGTAACTGAAGATGATAATTCACTTAAAAATCCAGTGCCAAGAACTGCTTCCCCGCTAACAATACCAAAATACTCATCAATTTTATATCCTTCGAAATTATACCCTGTTGTCAATTTACAAGTAGCTTTTAAATAATCCATATTTTTGGCAATTTCTTCTCTTTTTAAACGTTTATCTCTTTCAGTAAATGCTTTTTCTCTTATATAATTAGCTACAATATCACTATATTCCTTGTTCTTACATTTTTCTTCAAATGTACTCTTCACTTCGTCATATTCTTCAGCAGTAGAATTTTTAATTATCATCATTTCCCTATGAATATAATTAGAGCAATTTTCACATACTTCATAACTCTTGTCTCCAATCATAATTTCAGGAACAACTGAAATAAAGGATATCTTCTTTCCGCAATTAATACATTGCTTTGCCATAATATAAACCTCCTATTTTATGACCATTATAGCACTTTCCGGCTCTTGATACATATTAAAAAAACAGCTGTCGTTCAACCTTTATCAGATAAACGACAGCCATCTGCTTCAATTAATTACCTAAACTGATCGGATCAGAAACATGTCCATCAACACTAACTGATACCGTATTACATTCTTCAGGTACTAAAAATGGTAACGATACTCTCTTCTTAGAACCAATATCAAAAATTGCCCCAACTTCATACTTACCATCATCACCACCGCTAATATCATAAAATTCTAATGCAAATCCATCCTCATCCAATAATGACACCCCAGAATTTACAATTTCATAGTACTGTATTTTATTATCTTTGTATCCCGAATAACTGATATTCTCTACTTCTGCTTGAATTGTGACAACTTTCATTCCCGCGTTATCAACTTTCCAGTCAACGGTATGAACATTTTGTACATCAATATTAAAATCGCCATCTGATGTCTGAATCTTTGTTGTTCCTTCAGATTTCAATTTACTTGTTTCTGATTCTGTGGAAACCGTCGCCGAACCACTATCCTTCTCACTAATGCCTAAATTATCTTCCAATTTACTTTGATAATTCTCCACACTACTTTTAAAAGAATCTACACCACTTTTCACATCACTTAAAGATTTTTCTATGGATAATGCATCTGAATTGTAGAACCCACGCAATGTATCACAGTAATCCTGCAAAACTGTATAATAATCTTCATTATATTTTGGATTATCAATTAATTGTATTTGCCCCATTTCCTGTTCTGCATCATCTATGTATTTTTGAAAAGACTCTAATCTGCCACCATCAGCTTTATAGGCCGTTGAAACCGCCAATACACATATCTGATATACTTTATAATCACCTGACAAAACAGTAACCGCCATATCAGCATTTTCACGTATATAATCAACTGTTTCTTGCTTTGCATCATCCCAGCCTGTTGTATACAGATACATATCATCCATAAAGCCATCTATTAATTTTTGTTCAGTAAGACCACTTAATAATCTACTTACTTGTTCAAACGAAAAATCATCCTCATGTTTTACGCTATATTCCCATGCCGCGCATACATCATGACTCCAGTTATGTAAAACGGCATATGCTGAATTAAAATTTTCATATGCTTTTGTAGCATGTTCTATGTTCTGGGCATATTGCTCTTTATACTTTGAAGTTCCGCATCCACTTACGGATAAAATTAATACCATAATGATTACTATGCTAGTTATTTGTTTGTGTTTCATATTTTCCCCTTGCCTACTTATTTTTGTTTACAGCTGCAATTATCCAATAAATTATCCCAATTCCAATTATCCCTAACGAAATCCAGAACGTTGCCTCTAGCAACGCATTATAGACAGGATATAGATTTCTTTTACCCGTTACATACGCTGCCGCTAAAGACAACCTCTTATCATATGTAGCTGAAGCCACAATAAATGAAATTACAAATACCATAATTCCTGCAATTGTAAATGCTCTTGCTTTACCCTTATAATCCTTTTTAACAATAATAATCTTTTCTTGTTTTATAGGACAGCCACATTTCGGACAGGAATATGCTTTATCTGAAATCTCATTTCCGCATTCCGGGCATTTGATTAATGCCATAACATCGTCTCCTCTTTTTTGTATATTTTTAATAATATTATATATTATAAAGTATTACTTTTCAATATTTTGTATTAATTTCACATGCTTTATCTTACAAAGTGGTATTTTAATAGTAAAAAAGGAGATACCCCACAATGAAACCATTGAAAAATAGATACAGTCTCACTCTGGATGAAGACGTTGCTGAAAAAATCAAGGAAATGGCCGAAAATGATGACCGCAGCTTCAGCCAGTACATCAATATAATTCTCAAGGAATGGATTAAGAATCAGGAAGATGGAGCAAATAAATAAGATAAAAAAATAGAAGTATCGCAACTGGCGGTACTTTTTGTGTCAATTAGTTCAAAAATAGCACCCAAGCTAATGAGTGCTATTGATTTCAGATATTTAGTTTAACTAGCACTTGCCTTAGTTTTCTCATCAAGCACCGCAACTCTCTTATCACTCTCTACAATCTCTTCTGGTGTAAAAAGTTCCTTCTCAAGGTCATCCCATGATCTACCTTTAGGACTAATTTTTTCTTCCGAAAACCTTTTAGCAATCAATTCATACTCCGGTTGTATCTTCTCCCATTCTTTCTTAAACTCAGGATCTTGTAACTGTTCTTTTAAATAATCATCAAATTTCATTCCCATGTCCTCTTCAATTAAAATAGCACCCTTTGCGTTTGGGTGCTGGTGTGCCATTTTCCTGATGTCACGAAAATGGTTTAGTTTAAGTTTTCTAATTTTTTTTGAAGTTCTGCCATCTGGGCAGCTATTTTATCTTTCTCTTTCTGCTTTCTCTTCTCAACATAATCTTCATCAAATATGATTTCCATTACATCATTCGGTTGACATCCAAAATATTCACAGATTTTACCTATGGTTTCTGTTGTGACATAACCATTTGCTCGGAGTCGAGTTGTTACACTTCCACTTATACCTATATTTTCTCTAAAAGATTTAAGACTCATGTTTTCATCTTTTAATTTATCCCAAAGTTTTTTATAACTCAATTTCATATTTCCGTATGCCTCCAATCATATCACCTCCATCTTAGCATATAATCAAAAAAATGGCAAAATAAAGTCGAATGATTTTTTAATATTATTTCAAAAATAGAGGGCTACCATAAAGCAGGGTATACCTAACAAACAGGGCTACGGTGAATACCAGTACCCGTCACCTGCTGCCACACATTCATAAAGGAGCGTCAAATTCTCAGCACCTTTAAACACCTTTAATCTCTTCATCTTATCTCACCTAACTAAAAATATACTACTTTAATCGCTCTCACAGTCAAAATTAGACGTTCTATTTTCTAAAGGTATAAGTTTACCTCTAAATCATTTTGACGCGAATTTGAGCTTGTAGTGAATATTTAAGCTAATGTTGTTACCCTAAAAATGCAGCAGGTGAATTTGAGAGATTGTATGGAAATTTTGGATAGATTTTGGATGATGAAAAACTAATAAATGACTGGTAGAATTGCCGTAATATGACAATAGCTGACAAAAAATAAGAAGCAGAAAAACCTTCTACTTCTTACCTTTTTGCTTGCCTGTAACTTTTGGTGGAAATCTGGTGGAACTGATGTATTTTTCCACCTGTTATCAAGTACCAAAAACCCTTACAAACATTAAATACTGCGGATAACAGGAATCGAACCTGCACGGGGTACCCCACCAGATCCTAAGTCTGGCGCGTCTGCCAGTTCCGCCATATCCGCATAATCTATTCAATTCTTCTTCCGGAAACAATAAGTCCGGAAAGAAAAACAAGCCTTCTCAGGCTTGCTCAAATGAGACATCCGGGGCTCGAACCCGGGACACCTAGATTAAAAGTCTAGTGCTCTACCAACTGAGCTAATATCCCATATCTTATTCAATTCACCCAATTAGCTGGGCTAGTTGGATTCGAACCAACGTAATGCAGGAGTCAAAGTCCTGTGCCTTACCGCTTGGCGATAGCCCAAAGTCCTGCATAAAACTTACATCAGTTCTATGAAGGTGGATACAGGGATTCGAACCCTGGGCCTCCAGAGCCACAATCTGGCGCGCTAACCAACTGCGCTATACCCACCATATCACTTCGCAATTAAGCAAAGAGAAACGAGCCTGAAGGGATTCGAACCCCCGACCCACGGCTTAGAAGGCCGTTGCTCTATCCAGCTGAGCTACAGACTCATATTCAAAAAACAATGTTTTGTTTTGATGTAAATCATACATCGTCGGGGTGACAGGATTCGAACCTGCGACCTCTTGATCCCAAATCAAGCGCTCTAGCCAAGCTGAGCCACACCCCGTTTCATCAACAGCATTTCATCCGTGACGCAAGATATATTCTATATTACAAACAGCAAAATGTCAACCCTTTTTTTTAATTTTTTTAAATTTTTTATTTTGCATATGTAATTCAACAAAAATGGCTGCTATCCGACTTCAAAAACCGCAGAATCCTCCCTAGAGATAATAGATTTCGATGTCAAAATCTCCCTTTCGGTTGACATCCAGGATCGCATAGGATGGTCTTCGATTATCCTGTCTTGGAAGAGAAATGCTTCCTGGATTGACAACAGTTACTTCTTCCGTATCATCCAACACAGGCCTGTGAATATGGCCAAAGAAAGCATAATCGCACCCTCTTGATTTTGCTGCTGCCCTTAATTCCCCATAGCCATAATTCACATAGTAATTATGGCCATGCGTCATAAAGATCTGATGCCTGCCAATCGTAATGACCTTCTCCCTCGGAAGCCTTGAAAAGAAGTCATTGTTACCGGCCACCATCTCTACCGGACAGGGTGCGATTGCCTCCAGATAGCCCTCACTGCCCTCCAGATCCCCCAGATGGATCAGAAGGTCAACGGGACTGACTTTTCTGATAACCTTTTCCATATTCTGATTTCTTCCATGTGAATCACTGACAAGAAGTACTCTCATTATATCCCCTTTGTATCAAGATAAGCGCCTATAACAGGCTTAATCAGCTGCAATGCCTTTCCTCTGTGACTAATGGCATTCTTCGTCTCCGAAGACATAGATGCCGTTGTACAACCATATTCCGGTACATAAAAGATCGGATCATAGCCGAAGCCATTTTCCCCTTCCTCTTTATAGCCTATACGGCCTTCAATTGTTCCCCGGACAACTTCTGTTTTTCTGTCCGGGAAAGCCGCTGCCACACAACACACGAATCTGGCCGTCCGCTTTCCATCCGGAACGCCTGTTAATCTTTCTATCAGATTGACATTTTTGATGTGATACGAAGTCTCCTCACCCATGTAACGTGCAGAATAAATTCCCGGTTCACCGTTTAAATAATCAATCTCGAGTCCTGAATCATCTGCCAACACAATCGCACCAGTCATTCTTTCGATGGCCTCCGCTTTAATTGCCGCATTTTCTTCAAAACTGCTGCCATTTTCATCAATGTCCGCCTGAATACCGGCTTCTTTAAGAGACAGGATTTCTACCGGAAAATCCGCCAGAATCTCTCTGATCTCTTTCATTTTATTCTCATTGGTTGTTGCAAATATAATGCGCTGCATAATTATCTCTCCTCATTCTCCCAACGAATACCCGTCACAATTCATCCCCGTCTTATTGATCCGGAGTTAAATCTGTATAAGCTTTGAGACAGGCATTGCATGCGGATGCTTCCTCCATATGGCTCCATAAACTGCCATTATAGCTCATATAGCTCTCACCATCAGAAATATCGGCCTCCACCGTCAGCTCGTTGGATACATATTCTATCGCGATTGGATGCATGGAGTCCCTGGTGTATATCTGCACGATCACCGCAAAGCGCTGGTCTGCCTCCAAGGGCTGTGGATTCTCCAATGGAATGGTATAATAGCCTTTATCTTTAATATAGCCACTCTGTAAAAAAACTCTGCGGTCCATATCTTCAATGCCCTCAAAATCTCTCACCAGATAAATATCATAATATGTCTCTGCATCCGTGGCATAAAAACCTGCCGCCCGAAGCGTGTTCTTACTGTCCGTCTGATAAACGCTCGAAAACCAGGCCATTGGTTCATTATATCCAATAGATCCCGTCCATCCAAGCAAATCCGTCTGATAGATCCGGTCATAATTATCTGCATCTTCCACACCCGTATAGGATACACCATAGACACCAATATTCGGGTCTTCGTAGGATATATAGAAAAATCCATTCTGACCGAAATCGGCCCCCCAGCTGTTCTTGCAGATAAAAGCGCCGTCCTTCTCCGGCTCTGTAACAAAATTTTCTTTCGGATAGGTGTCATCCCATCCGATAATATCAATATCATGGTTGCATTCCTGACTTTCGGGATAATAATAAGCGGCGTTTTCCTCATTATAATAGGCGCTGAGTGAACGAATATCCGGCTGGGAATAGATTGCCGACTGCACAGCTCCGTATTGCATAATCAACTGCTTAATCTGCGAATAATCCCTTTCGTTGATAATCACCGCATCCTGAAGATGTACCGCCGCACTGAGGCCATCTTCATATTTCCCATCGCCATAAGGATCCTGCGCCTCCGTCACAGGGCCCCTCCAGCTTGTCATATACGCCAATGCCATATTATAATCTCCGCCATCGTCCAGATCCACATTAAATCCGTTATTCATCGCCAAATGATCGACAGAAAACTCACATTTCTCATCCGGCAGCAGAGAAGATTCCAATGCAGACAAAGCAGCGAAAGCCCAACAGGTTCCCCAGCTTCCCTGGTCCCTTACTTCAGAAACTCTTCCATAATCACGCAGATCATATCTGACCGGCAGTGACACCGGTTCATCTTCCGGTGTCGCCAGCATTGCCGTGTTATTTTCATCATCCCACTGATAATCATAATCAAAATAATCTGCAAGATAGTTCGCAGAAAGACAGATATTGCCATGCCGATCAAATTCTGCTATCCTGGCCTCTGTCCATCCGTCATCCGTCCGAACCCGATTTTTTTGAATGTCAATCTCACAGGTTTTCTGACCTTTGATCAGTTTGATGATATCACCATCCATCCTGGCCGCTGTACATTGAAAGAGATCATTAACCATCGTTTCCGGAATCATTAATGTCATATCATCTGACATCCAGATTTGGTCGTTGCCGTCCGTTTCCACTTTCCGGTCATCACTATAGAGGCTAATTGTTCTACTGTTAATGTCCTTTGCTTTAATTAAATTGTAATGTCTGGTCAGTTCCTGAGAATCCTGCCCGCGAAACTGTGTGGCAGGTACCCGCATCAAAAGAATACCTCCTATGCCAAGTACCATTGCCAGAGCAATGAAACGCTTTAAGTGTTTCAATTGAACCTCCTGTTATCCACTCTTTTTGGTGGCTTTGGTCCCATAAATTGATAAAAATAAGTCTTAATCATACCATTATAAATCTTACGATTCTTATCTGCCTTTCGCCCAATATATCGTTCGGCATCCTCATAAGAAGTCAGTACATAGTAGGACCAGCTGTCCAAATGTCTGAACGCATTACCGATATCTGTATAAAGAGCCGGCAAAGCTTCCTTCTCCTCCAGTCGTTCACCGTACGGCGGATTTGTAATCACAAAACCATACTTCTTCGGATGACGCAGTTCGCTGACCGGACGCTGCTGGAAATGGATCAGATGATCCACACCTGCTTCTCTGGCATTGGCCATCGCAACCTTGATAACTTCACCATCAATATCATATCCCTGTATACGCATCTCCACGTCATTGCAGATCAGGTCATTAGCCTCTGTCACTGCATCATACCACCCCTTCATCGGAAGAAGATGTTTCCATGCCTCAGCCGTAAATTCACGATTCATACCCGGTGCAATATTGGCGCCGATCATTGCTGCCTCAATTGGAAATGTTCCGCTGCCACAGAAGGGATCCACCAGAATTCGATCCTTATTCCATGGTGTCAGCATAATCAATGCCGCCGCCAATGTTTCAGACACCGGTGCCTTACCGGTCAATTTTCTATAACCTCTCTTGTGAAGTGATTCACCTGTGGTATCCAGTGCAAGCGTTACTTCATCCTTCAGGATAAAAACTCTTAACGGATATTCATCTCCGTCTTCTTTGAACCAATCTACTCTGTATGTCATCTTCAGACGTTCAACGATTGCCTTCTTCACAATTGACTGAATGTCCGAACTGCTGAATAACTGACTCTTGGCTGTTGAAGCCTTTTTGACCCAGAATTTTCCGTTGACCGGGATATAATCTCCCCATGGAATCGCCTTCGTTGCCTCAAAAAGTTCATCAAAAGTCCTTGCTTTAAATCTGCCTACACAGAGCAGAACTCTTTCTGCTGTTCTTAAAAAAATATTCGCCCGTGCAATGGCTTTTTCATCTCCTCTAAAGGTAACTCTGCCATCTGCCACATTGACGATTTCGTATCCCAGTGCCATAATTTCTCTTTTAAGTACGGCTTCCATGCCAAAATGACATGGTACAACATATTCAAATGTATTATTCTCCATTATTCTTCTCCTCTGTCCGTTCGGCTTCAATCTTTAGTATATACTTTTTATAAATCTCAGGCAAGACACGCCTTACGTAATTTATTATTTTTGACTTTTTATACAAATAAGCGACCCCTGTATGATAAAATTCCACCACTTATACTTAAAACATCCAACCCCTGTTCTGACATCCTCCTGCCGGCGAGCATACTGGTTCCGCCATGGCTGCAATAAAGGATATATCGCCTGCTTTTGGGAAGTTTTTCTATATAATGATCCAGAAATTCATAGGGAAGATTGAGAGCTCCCTGCATATGACCTTTTCTGTAATCTCTGTCATTCCGAAGATCAATAACAACATACTCCCAATGATTCATCAGGCTTTCGGCTTCCCTTGCGGAAATTAATTGAAATGCCATGACTTTCAAATACTCCTTTTATTTATATTATATGCGAAAAAACTGCCGCAGTCGAATAGACTGCGGCAGCTGTCAAATTATTTTTATTCTTCTATCGTTCCCTACTGTTTTTGTATGCGTTTTTATAAGTGTTCTTCTGTGAATACTCATCTTCCGAATCTTCACTGTTTTTCATGCTATCTACGGTATTTTTGTATGCGCTCTTCGCTGCATGCCCTGCCTTATCACTTGCGCTGTTTCTGCAGTTTGTGCTATTAGTACTATTCGTACTGTTACTGCAGTCGGATGTTTTATTATTGTAGCTTGTTTTATTCTTTGCCATACGATTAACCTCCTTTAATTATGGTACGTCAATAGTATGACCCGGATTTGTTTTTTTATGTGTTTCTCAATATGTTTTTTTAACTCTGATCAGATATCGCAAATAGCGGTATACTTCATCCTCGCCTTTAACTGCCAGCATTTTGAGCAAGCGTTCCAAAAGCTTACGTGTTTCCGGATGAATTGTAATATACTCTTTCGTTCTCTTATAGTATCTCCACGGACTCATCGTTGTATACCTGTCTTTTTCATAAGTTTTGCAGGCAGCTACGCGATCCGCAAACATTTCAGCTACATATTTAACCGGCATCTTAATTCCGACAATACCAAGACTGCGATCCTTCGTCACATCCGTCCAATATTCATAATGATGACGGTTTCTGCCCTTATGGTGCAGCCAGGACTCTGAATAGCCCTTTGCTTCCCTCTCTGCAGCATTCGGGCTCTTGTCTCCTTGATAATACTGAACGCCTGTTTTAAATTCCGTTGGGGAATACTTCGAAAGATCATGTGTCAACCCCTGCCAGTACAACCCCATCTTGAAACATCCCTGCATCACCAGAATTCTATGCATCGTAATCGTCTTAAAATGATGCCATGCCACCAAAAGCTTACTCATATCTGAAGTACCTCCTAAAAAAATCTATATAACTATGCACAAAACGCATCCAAAATTATTGAAAACCTATAATTTCTATATTACGCTCCATCTGATATCAATTATCAGTGCGTGAGAGGTTGCTAGGCGCCAGTGGCGCCTGTTTAGCAACGACCGAGCCAGAGGCGAGACCGCTGGAAGTCCAGTGGACTTCCGCTAGCAACGACCGAGCCGGAGGCGAGATACGAATCCGTGAATAATCACGGGTTCGTATCATCCGCCTCGGCTCGTAACAAAAAGAGACAGAACATCTAGTCCTGTCTCTTTTTGTTACTAACGTGCGTGAGAGGATTCGAACCCCCGACACCTTGGTCCGTAGCCAAGTGCTCTATCCAGCTGAGCTACACACACATATTTTGTTTTAAATGCCGGCGACCGGAATCGAACCGGTACGGACGATTAGGTCCGCAGGATTTTAAGTCCTGTGCGTCTGCCAGTTCCGCCACGCCGGCATTCCTCAATGCCTGCAAAGGCATAAATGCGAATTGCTTCACATTGAATGGAACCTATAGGGCTCGAACCTATGACCCTCTGCTTGTAAGGCAGATGCTCTCCCAGCTGAGCTAAGATTCCATATAAACGACCCAGATCGGGCTCGAACCGACGACCTCCGCCGTGACAGGGCGGCGCTCTAACCAACTGAGCCACTAGGCCATATGTCGTTTTCAATCATTTCTTCATACCCGGGTAAAATGGACCTTCAGGGACTCGAACCCGGGACCGACCGGTTATGAGCCGGTTGCTCTAACCAACTGAGCTAAAGGTCCAAAAAGCCGATGATCGGACTCGAACCGATAACCTGCTGATTACAAATCAGCTGCTCTGCCAATTGAGCCACATCGGCACGAAAATATAATGATTGAATGACCTCGACGGGATTCGAACCCGTGTTACCGCCGTGAAAGGGCGGTGTCTTAACCGCTTGACCACGAGGCCATCAACTCCCCGAGCGGGGCTCGAACCTGCAACAACTCGGTTAACAGCCGA